>NZ_BAAARV010000096.1:50400-128066 GCF_039532525.1 Dactylosporangium salmoneum | reverse complement strand
GCGCCCGCCGACGCCGGCAGCCACCGCCTGCCCGAGGTGGCCGAGGCCCTCGCCGCCGCGACCGCGCGCCTGGCCGCCGACGTGGCCACCGCCGCCGCCGATCCCCGCAACCCGCGGGTCGTGGCCGGGGCGCGGGCGCTGTCGCTGCGCCTGGGCCACGCCCTCACCGCGGCGCTGCTCCTGGAACACGCGGCGTGGGCGGCCGACCGCGGCGACGAGCGGCCGGCGCTGCTGGCGTCGCTGTGGATCCTGCGCCGCCTCGGTCAGGCCGACATCTCCGCCGATCTGCACGAGCACTTCGCCGCGCTGATATAGGAGCCGGATGGCTCCGGTCCGTGCAACCAGGGGCCGTTGCTCCCGTCAGGAATCCCGGCGTCCGTGGTGCCAAGACCGCAGGTCAGCGCGGCGCCCGCCGGGAGCGCGCCGCCGCCAGGGCGTAGGCGGGGTCCCGGTCGAGGTTGTAGCGGTCCCGGTCGTAGCGGCGCGTGGTGCGCGGGTCGGCGTGCCCCATCGCGTCCTGCACGTCCTCCAGCGACACGCCCTCGTCCCGGGCGGCGGTCGCGAACGCGTGCCGCAGCGAGTGCGGCGAGAGCCGTTCCCACGCCGGCACCCCGGCGTCGCGGGCCAGCCGCCGCACGAGCCGGAACACGGCGTGCCGGTCGACCCGCCCGCCGGTGGCGGTGGCGAACAGCGGCCCGGGCGCGTCGCCGCGCACCGGCAGGTACTCGTCGAGGGCCCGCACCACGGCCGGGGTCAGCGCCCGCCGCCGCGCCTTGCCGCCCTTGCCGACGAAGCGCACCGTGCGGTGTCCGCGCTCGGCCCCGAGGTCCTCGACGTCGAGGGCCACGACCTCGCCGACCCGCAGGCCCAGGTCGGCCAGCAGCGCCAGCACCGCCCGGTCGCGGGCCGCGGTCGGGCCCTCCAGCCGCGCGGCCGCGGCCAGCATCGCGTCGACCTCGGCCGCCGCGAGCCCCACGGTGGCCGACACGTCCCGGGCCACCCGCGGCCGGTCCGCGCCCCCGACCGGGTTGGCCGACACGGCGTCGAGCCGCACCAGGAACTGGTACCAGCTGGACAGCGCCGAGAGCTTCCGCGCCACGCTGGCCGGCGCGAGCACCCGCCCGGTCCGCCCGTCGACGGTCGCCTCGAGGTCCCGCGCGTACGCGTTGACGTGCAGGAACGAGGCCCGCAGCGGGTCTAGACCGCGGCCGTCGCACCAGCGCAGGTATTGCTGCACATCCCGCCGGTACGCGGCCCGGGTGTGTGCCGAGAGCCGCCGGTTGGCCAGCCACCCGTCGGTGAAGTCGCCCAGCGGCTCACCACTCACGGGCAGCCGCGGCGGCGGAATCGGCGCCGGCGTCGTCATCTACGGGTTGACCGCCCACACGGTGGTGCGCTTGACCGGGGCGTCCTCGAGCGTCTGCGGCACCGGCACGTCGTACTCGGCCAGCAGCGTCAGGTGGTCCTTCGGCAGGTACGCCCGCCCCGGGTCGCCGACCAGCACCCGCGCGCCCCGCCCGGCCGCCCGGCGCAGGTAGGCGAGCATCCGCCGGGTCATCTCCCGGCTGTAGAACACGTCGCCGGCCAGCACCACCTCGGCGTCGGGCTCCTGCTCGAGCACGTCGCCGAGCAGCGGCGTCACCGCGACCGCGTTCGCCTCGGCGTTGATCCCGATCGCGGCCACCGCCAGCGCGTCGATCTCCACCGCCGTGACCCGCGCCGCGCCGGCGTGCATCGCCGCGATCGCCACCAGCCCCGACCCGGCCGCCAGGTCGAGCACGTCGCGGCCGTGGACGAGTGCCGGGTTGTCCAGCACGTACCGCGCGAGGGCCTGCCCGCCCGCCCAGGCGAACGCCCAGAACGGCGGCGGCATCTGCTCGCCGTTGGCGGACTCGGTGCGCTCCCACAGCTCGATGGCCTCGTCGGCCAGGTGCAGGCGCACCTCGGGGGTCAGCGGCACCGGGGCGAGGCGCGTGTTGGCCAGGACGAATTGCGCGGTCATCGCTGCGGACGGTATCAAGCCCGCTTGTCACTCGTGCGTGCGACGCCCCGGGAGGGCCACTTCGGTACCGTCGGGCCCTATGGCGGGCAATGTCGTTCTCGTCTGGATCATCCTCGGCCTGGCGATGGCCGTGCTGGTCCTGCTGGCCTTCTACGTCGACTCCTGGCGCCGCAAGGACGGTCCCTGAGCCCGGTTCCTTCTCGGTGGCAACGGCGCGGAGGCGGACAGGAGTGTCGCGGCGGCGAGGCTGCCCCAGAGGGCGGCCGGGCCGTGGGGTGCGAGCGTGGTCATGACCGCCGGGGAGACGGCGAGGCCGAAGCCCGTGGAGAGCTGGAAGTGTGCGAGGGCGCGTCCCACGCCATGGGCCGGGGCGAGTGCGGTGACGAGCGCGGTCGCGCTGCCGGCGTAGATGATCTCGCCGATCGTGCAGACCACGGACACCGCGGCGACGGCCGGGACAGCCCAGCCGTGTCCCAGTGAGGTGGCCGCGAGAAAGCCGAGGTAGGACGCGGCCAGCACCACGCCGGAGAGGGCCAGCACGGTCCGCCGGGGGAAGCGGGACATGAGGACGGTGACCGGCACCTGCAGGGTGACGACCAGCACCGTGTTGGCCACGAAGACGGCCGCCGGCCACGCCGGGGACGCGTGCAACTGCGTCACCAGGACCAGAGGGAGCGCGATCTCGGGGACGTTGAGGCAGAAGACGTAGATCACGTTGGCGGCAAGTAGCGCGAGCATCCGGGGTGCGGGCTCGTCGTCCCGGTCCTTGGCCGCGGCCTGCGATGGATGTGCGTGCACATGGACCGACCACGCCAAGGCGGCTGCGGCAAGGTAGGCGAGCGCAGTGACGGCTGCCAGCGCCCGCAGTGCGGTGGTGCCGCCCGCCAGGCATACGGTGGCAAGGAGCGCTCCGACGCCCAGGGCGGCGTTGCGCAGGGCGCGGGCCGCTGCCAGGGCGGTGTCGCGTTCCCGGCCATGCGCGACCGTGGCCACGAGCGCGGCGTGGGCGGCCGGCCAGGCCTGGTTGCCGATGCCGAGGAAGAGTGCCGCCGCCGTGAAGAGCCAGACGTGCCCCGCCGGGGCGGCCAGCAGCAGCGCCACGCCCAGGACCCGCACCAACATCGACGCCGCCACGACCGTGCTGCGTGCGCCGCGGTCCAGCCATCGGCCCACGGCGGGCATGCACGCCAGCCCCGCGACGATGCCGACCGTCATGGCGGTGCCGGTGACCGGCGCGGACAGCCTCAGCACCGTCATCCCGTACAGCAGCAGGAAGGGGCGCAGCAGGCCGGTGCCGAGCGCGTCCACGGCCAGGGCGACGGCATAGCGGGGGCCTCCGGATGCGCGAACGAGGGCGCGGGGCTGGACGCCGGTGATGGTTGCCATGGCTCAGACGGTGCGTTCGGCCGCTGGGGCAGGGCACGCCGGTTGACGCAGTTCGTCAATCGACGCCGTGGCCGGGTTGTCCGGGCGGTGATGATGGGGGGATGACGCTGAGGATCGACATCAGCGGCCTGCCGTCCGAGGGAGTGCGGTTCGCTGCCTCCCCGCTGGCCGAACTGACCGCGATGCTGCACGTGCTGGCCGCACCCGGTCACCATCCGCAGTTCGCCGGCTGGGCCGCGGACGTCTGGGCCGGGCTGCGGGACGAGCTGGCCGAGCGGCTCAAGGAGGCCGATTTTCTCTGGCGTTCCTCACAGGCCGACTTCCTGATCCCCGCGCGGCCCCGGCCGACCCTCGCCGAGGAGCTGGACGACGTGGACCGGATCGACGACGAAAGGTATGTGACCGCCGCGCTCGTCACCACGTGCGGCAGCAACCGGGTCCACTTCCGCGGCGCGTCGCCGCTCACCGACACGACCGCGCGGGAGCGGGCCCTGGAGGTGGCCCAGGCCCGCGGCGCACGGCAGGAGGCCTTCGCGCAACGGTTGCTCGCGGACCCGGCCGCGGTGCGGGCACAGGTGCGCCACACCCTCGAAGCATGCGCCAGTGCCTTCTTCGACGGCGCCTGGGCGGGCATCGCGGTGCAGCTCGCCACCGATCTGCGCCTGAAGAACGAGCTGCTCAGGCGCTTCGGCATCGGGCCGGCACTCGCCTCGGTGTCCGGCGCGGTCACCCTGGCACCGGACGGCGACCGCATCATCGTGGACAAGGTGCAGGACAAGGCGACCGCCGCCCGTGGCGCCGGGGTCACCTTCATCCCCAGCGTCTTCGGCCGGCCGCACCTGGTGGCGGTCCACGCGCCCGGGTGGCATCCGGTGGTGCAGTACCCCGTCGCCGAGCCGAAGCCGGCGGAGCCGGTCTCTCTGGAGACGGTCACCCTCCGGCTGGAGGCGCTCTCGCATCCGGTGCGGCTACGGCTGCTGCGCACCCTGGCCCGCGGCCCGCACACCACCAGCGAGCTGGCCCACTTCTGGGAACTCTCGTCCCCGGAGGTGTCCCGCCACCTTGCCGTGCTGCGCCGCGCGGGCCTGCTCACGGCTCGGCGGCACGGTCGCTACGTCCGGTACACCCTCAATCTGCCCGATCTGCAGGCGTTGGGCGCCGACCTGCTGGCGGCCGTGCTGCGCTGAGTAGCCTCGGGTGCGGCCCCGGCCTCGTGGACCACCGCGGGTGGTCGCGGGCATCGACGGGAAGAGGTACCGGCCGCGGCTTCTCTATGCTGGGTGACATGGCCGCAACGCCCACGCCGGAGTGCGGCCCCGGCCTCGTGGACCACCGCGGGTGGTCGCGGGCATCGACGGGAAGAGGTACCGGCCGCGGCTTCTCTATGCTGGGTGGCATGGCCGCAACGCCCACGCCGGACCTGTCGTTCCTGCTGGACCACACCAGTCACGTGCTGCGCACCCGGATGACGGCGGCGCTGGCCGAGATCGGCCTCACGCCGCGGATGCACTGCGTGCTCACGCACGCGGTGGGCGAGGAGCGCACCCAGATCCAGCTGGCCGAGATCGGCGGCATGGACAAGACCACGATGGTGGTCACGGTCGACGCCCTGGAGAAGGCCGGCTACGCCCAGCGCCGCCCGTCGAGCACCGACCGCCGGGCCCGGATTATCGCCGTCACCTCCGAGGGTGCCGACATGGCCGCCCGCAGTCAGGAGATCGCCGACTCGGTCCACGCCGCGGTGCTCGACGCGCTGCCGGAGGACGAGCGGGCGGTGCTCGTGCGGGCCCTGACCAGGCTCGCCCAGGGCCACCTCGCCACGCCTGTCGAGGCGCCCGGCGTCCGCCGCGCCCGCCAGTAGCGCCGCGGTCGGGGCTACTCGCCCCGGTCGCCGCCCGCGAGCTCGGCGACGATGTCGAGGTGTCCGGCGTGCCGGGCGTACTCCTGCAGCAGGTGGAACAGGATGCGCTCCAGCGTCGGCGGGTTGGCGCCGTCCCACCGCGGCCCGGGCGCGCCGGCCGCGTCGAGCGGTGCCGCGGTGACGATGGCCCGGCTGGTCTCGCCCTGGCGCCGCAGCTCCTCGCCCAGCGTCGCGAGGGTCTCGCCGGGCGCGACGTGCCAGCGGTCGTCGCGGCGGTCGCCCCAGGGCTGCGCCACGGCGCGGCCCTGGAAGCCCCACTCCAGCCAGCGCAGCTCCACCCAGCGCAGGTGCTTGAGCAGCTCGAGCGGGGTCCAGCCGGACGGCAGGCGGCTGCGGTCCCGGTCGGCCTCCGGCAGCGACGCCACGCGGTCGAGCAGCGTCTCCCGGTAGTAGTCCAGGTAGCGCAGGAAGACCTCGGCCCGGTCGGCGGCGGGCGCGGTCGGCTCGGGGAACATCACACTCTCCCGTAAGAGATAGTTCAGTAGCAGACGATCTGCTACGGTCGGACTCATGAAGCAGAACCGATGGCTCGCCCTCGTCGTGCTCGCGACCGGCATGCTCATGGTCGTGCTCGACGGCAGCATCGTCACCGTCGCCATGCCGGTCATGCAGCGCGATCTCGGGTTCACGCCCGAGGGCCTCACCTGGGTGATCAACGCCTACCTGATCGCATTCGGCAGCCTGCTGCTGCTCGCCGGGCGGCTCGGCGACCTCCTCGGCCGCAAGCGCACGCTGCTGGCCGGGACCGCGGTGTTCGTCGCCGCGTCCGTGCTCGCCGGCCTGGCGAACGGGCCGGCGATGCTCATCGCGGCCCGGTTCCTGCAGGGCGCCGGCAGCGCGATGGCCAGCGCCGTGAGCCTGGGCATCCTCGTCACGCTGTTCCCGGACCAGCGCGAGCGGGCCCGCGCGATCGGCGTCTTCTCGTTCACCGGCGCGGCCGGCGCCTCCCTCGGCCAGGTCCTCGGCGGCGTGCTCACCGACGCCCTGAGCTGGCACTGGATCTTCCTCATCAACGTGCCGATCGGCCTGGCCACGCTGGCCCTGGCCGGGCCGTACCTGCCGGCCGACCGCGGCCTCGGCCGGCGCGCCGGCGCCGACGCCCTCGGCGCGCTGCTGGTCACCGCCGGCCTCATGGCCGGGATCTACGCCGTGGTGCAGACGAGCGGCAACCGCCTCCTCACCGCGGGCCTGGCCGCGCTGCTGCTCGCCGGGTTCGTGCTGCGCCAGGCCACCGCCCGCGCGCCGCTCATGCCGCTGCGGGTGCTGCGCTCCCGGCAGGTCGCCGGGGCCAACGCCCTGCAGATCCTCATGATCGGCGCGATGTTCTCGTTCCAGATCCTGATCGCCCTGTACATGCAGCGGGTCCTGCACTACACCGCGCTGCGCACCGGCCTGGCCATGCTCCCGGCCGCCCTGGCGATCGCCGCGGTGTCGCTCGGCGCGTCCGCCCGGCTGATCCACCGCTTCGGCGAGCGCACGGTCCTCATCGCGGGCCTGGTCCTGCTCACCGGCGCGCTGGGCTGGCTCACCCGGCTGCCGGCGGACGCGCGGTACGCCACGGACCTGCTCCCGGTCATGCTCCTCGTCGCCGGCGGTGGCCTGGTCCTGCCCGCGATCACGGGGCTGGGCATGTCCGGCGCCCGGCCCGACGACGCCGGCCTGGCCTCAGGGCTGTTCAACACCACCCAGCAGCTCGGCATGGCGATCGGCGTCGCCGCACTGTCCACGGTGGCCGCCGCCCGCACCGCCGGACATCTGCGCGCGGGCGCCGCCGAGGCCGTCGCGCTCACCGACGGCTACCGCCTGGCGTTCACCATCGGCGCCGGCCTGCTGGCCGTCTCCATCGCCGGCGCCGCGTTCGTCCTGCGCCCGGCCGCGGCGGGCGAGCCGGACGAGCCGGCCACCGCCGCCCCGGCTCCGGCCGCCGCCCCGGCGTCCCAGGTGCGTCGATGAGCGCGGGGGCGGCCTGCCCCCGCATACTCAGCGACGTCTGCAACACTGTCGCGCATGCTGCAGCGGGTCGGGGGCGCGTTCTGGGCGTCCGGGGTGTTGGTGTCGGCGGTGTTGGCGTTCGGGACGCCCGCGGTGGCGAAGGCGCCCAGTCCGGGGCCGAGCGCATCGGCGTCGACGAACCCGAACCTCGGTCCGGCCAGCGCCGGCACCGTGATGTGCACGATCAGCGACCCGCAGATCACCGAGGTGTCGGGGCTGGTCGTCACCGCCGACGGGTACGCGGTCATCAACGACAGCAAGACCGAGCGCTCGCGCGAGAAGATCTACTTCCTGGACGAGCAGTGCCGGCCGACGCGCAGCGTGCCGTACCCGAGCAGCGCCTTCGACCCGGAGGACCTCGCGGTGACGAAGGACGGGACGCTGTGGGTCGCCGACGTCGGGGACAACACCACGCTGACCGGCGGCTCCGGCCACAGCCGCACCTCGATCGCGCTGTGGAGCCTGGCGCCGGGCTCGAACAGCCCGGTGATCCACCGGCTGGCGTACCCGGACGGCCGCGCCCGCGACGCCGAGGCGCTCATCATGGACGAGGACGGCCGGCCGATCATCATCACCAAGGAGCCGGTCGGCGAGGTGTACACGCTGACCACGCCGCTGCCGGCCAACAACGCCAACCCGGAGCCGCTGACCCGGGTCGGCACCTTCCGGCCGCAGACGACCGGCACCGCCAACCCGTACGGCATCGTCGGCACCGGCGTGGTGACCGGCGCCGCGCTGAGCCCGGACGGCAAGCGGGCGGTGGTCCGCACGATGTCGGACGCCTACGAGTTCACGGTCGCGGACGGTGACGTCGTCGCCGCGATCACCACCGGCACGCCGCGGATCACCCCGCTGCCGGGCGAGCCGCAGGGCGAGGCGATCGCGTTCACGCTCGACGGCAGGTACTACGTGACGGTGTCGGACCAGTCGAAGGCGACGCCGATCCTGCGGTACAACCCGTACCAGCCCCCGGCGCCCCCGTCCGTGGCCCCGGCGACCCAGCAGCCGGCGCCGAAGGCGGAGAACCGCTCGTTCGCCGACTCCCTGTCGCTGCGCGACATCACGCGGATCGTGATCGGCATCGGCCTGTTCGGGGTGCTGCTCGTCGTGATCGGTGTGGCCGCGGTCGTCATGTCCCGCCGCCGGCGTCGCGCCCAGCTCGAAGGCGAGCTCGCCGCATCCGCGCCGGCCGCTCCCGCCGACCCGGCCGAGACCGCCGCCGACCCGGCAGCCGATGCCGCTTTGGAAAGCGAACCGGAGGCGACCGAGGAGGCGAGCGAGACGGAGGCGACCACTCGAGTCGCGGACACGTCCGCGGACAGGGTGGAGATCCCCGCGGCGGCGCAGGAGGACCAGGACGCGCCGGCGGCCCCGCCCGCGCAGGCCACCCCCGCCGACGAGCCGGAGACCGTCGCGGCGACCGCCGCCACCACGGCCCGTAAGGGGGCGGCGAAGAAGGCCGGCACGCCCCGGAAGCGGGCGCCCCGCAAGGACGGCTGACGAGCCGCCCGATCAACTTCCGCGTGCCCCGAACTAGTACGATCGTACAAGTTCGGGGCACGCGGGGTTCTGGGGAGGTTCCGTGGCGTACATGTTTCTGGTGCTGGCGATCGCGGTCGAGGTCGTCGGGACCAGCCTGCTGAAGGCGACCGAAGGGTTCACGCGGTTCTGGCCGACGGCCGGGGTGCTCATCGCCTACACGCTGGCGTTCGTCTTCATGGCGCAGTCGGTGAAGGAGGTGCCGGTCGGGGTCGCGTACGCGATGTGGTCGGGGCTCGGGACCGCGGCCATCGTGGCGATCGGGGCCGTCTTCCTCGGCGAGCCGCTCAGCGTCCAGAAGGTGATCGGCGTCGGTCTGGTGATCGCCGGTGTCGTCGTGCTGAACCTCGGGGGCGCATCCCATTGAGCGCGAACCCGGCCGGTGGCACGCGGCGCGATCCCGAAGGGCGGCGCCGGGCCCTCGCGGAGGCGGTCGTCGAGGTCGTGGCCGAGGTGGGGGTCGGACGGGCCACGCACCGGATGGTGGCGGCCCGGGCCGGCGTGCCGCTCGGGGCCACGACGTACTACTTCCCCACCCTCGCCGACCTGATCGCCGCCGGTCTCGCCCTGGTCAGCGACGCGATCGCGGCCGACCTGGCGTCCTGGGAGGCGGCGATCGGCGAGGCCGGCGGCACCGCGGAGGGGCTGAGCCGGCTGGCCGCCGAGTACGTGCGGGACCAGCCGAAGGCGTTGCTGGAGTACGAGCTGTATCTGGCCGCCGCGCGGCGCCCCCAGCTGCGGCCGCTGGCGAGGGCCTGGCTCGACGGCATGCACGAGATCCTCGCGCCGCGGGTGGGCGCGCGGGCCGCCCGCGCGATCAGCGCCCTCGTCGACGGGGCCATGCTGCAGTCGGTCGTCACCGGCGACCCGATCGACCAGGCCGCCCTCGCCGAGGCGATCGAGGCCCTGACCGGCTAGGGGGGACCCGGGTCGCCACCGGGCGGCGGCGACCCGTCCCGCGCACGATCAGACGAAGGTCTCGCCGGCCGCGGCCATGTCGAGCAGGCGCTGCGGCGGGGTGAAGCGCTCCCCGTACCGCTCGGCCAGCTCCCGCGCCCGGGCGATGAAGCCGTCCAGGCCGCCGTCGTACTGGTTGACGTACTGCAGCACCCCGCCGGTCCATCCCGGGAACCCGATGCCGAGGATCGAGCCCACGTTCGCGTCCGCGACCGAGGTCAGCACCCCCTCGTCGAGGCACCGCACCGACTCCAGGGCCTCGGCGAAGAGCATCCGCTCCTGCATGTCGGCGAACGGCAAGGACCCGGCGGCGCCCGCGAAATGCTCGCGCAGGCCGGGCCACAGGCCGGCGCGCTTGCCGTCGGCGTACTCGTAGAAGCCCGCCCCGCCGGAGCGGCCCGGCCGGCCGAACTCGTCCACCATGCGGTCGATGAGCTCGTCGGCCGGGGACGGGGTCCAGGTGCCGCCGGCGGCGACGACCGCGGCCGCCGTGGCGTTGCGGATCTTCTGCGGCAGGGTGAGGGTCAGCTCGTCCATGAGCTGCAGTACCGGCGCGGGATAACCGGCCTGCAGGCTCGCCTGCTCGATCGACGGGGCCGGCACGCCCTCGGCGAGCATGCGCAGGCCCTCCATGGTGAACGTGCCGATGACCCGGCTGGTGAAGAAGCCCCGGCTGTCGTTGACCACGATCGGGGTCTTGCGCAGCAGCCGCACCACCGCCAGGGCCCGGTCCAGCGCCTCGGGCGAGGTCTCGGCGCCGCGGATCACCTCGACCAGGGGCATCTTGTCCACGGGCGAGAAGAAGTGCAGGCCGATGAAGTCGGACCGGCGCTGGACGCCCTCGGCGAGCAGCGAGATCGGCAGCGTGGACGTGTTGGAGCACAGCAGCGCGTCCGGGGCGACGACGCCCTCGATCTCGGCGAACACCTTGTGCTTCAGCCCGGGGTCCTCGAAGACGGCCTCGATGACCAGGTCGGCGCCGGCCAGGTCGGCGACCTCGGCGGTCGGCGTGATCCGGTCGAGCAGGGCCTGGTCGACCCGCTTGCGCGTGGCCGCGTACTGCTTGCCGCGCTGCGCCGCCTCGAGCGTGACGTCCTTGAGGACGACGTCGAGCCCGGCCTTGGCGCAGACGTACGCGATCGCGGCGCCCATCATCCCGGCGCCGAGGACGGCGACCTTGCGGAAGGTGACGCCGGCCGCGCCGCGGGCGTTGGCCGCCTGCAGGTCGAAGAAGAACGCCTTGATCATGTTCTTGGCGATCTGGCCGGTGGCGAGCTCGACGAAGTACCGGCCCTCGATGACGAACGCGGTGGCCAGGTCGACCTGGGCGCCCTCGACGGCGGCGCACAGGATGTTGCGCGGCGCCGGATACGGGGCGCCCTTCAGCTCCTTACGCAGCGTCGCCGGGAACGCCGGCAGGTTCGCCGCGAATGACGGATTACTGGGCGTGCCGCCCGGGATCTTGTACCCGGCGACGTCCCACGGTTGCACGGCGTGCGGGTTGGCGAGCACCCATTCCCGCGCCCGGTCGATGAGCTCCTCGGCCGGCACGACCGAGTGGACGAGCCCGACCTGCAGGGCCTTGGCGGGACGGTGCCGCTGGCCGCGCAGCAGTACCTCCATGAGCGCCTCGGCGATGCCGAGCAGCCGGACCGTGCGCACGACACCCCCGGCGCCCGGCAGCAGGCCGAGCGTGACCTCCGGGAAGCCGATCTCGATCCGGGCGTCGTCGGCCACGACCCGGTGGTGGCAGGCCAGCGCGAGCTCGAGGCCGCCGCCGAGCGCGGAGCCGTTGATCGCGGCGGCGACCGGCCGGCCGAGGGTCTCCAGGCGGCGCAGCAGGTCCTTGACGTGCGTGGTCGAGGCCATGACGTCGGCGGCCTGGTCGGGGCCGATGCTGCCGAGCAGGTCGAGGTCGCCGCCGGCGAAGAACGTCTTCTTGGCCGAGGTGAGCACGACGCCGGTGATGTCGTCCCGCTCCGCCTCCAGCCGCGCGACGGTGGCCCCGAGCGCCTCGGTGAACGCGGCGTTCATGGTGTTGGCCGAGCGGGCCGGGTCGTCCATGGTGAGCAGGACGACGCCGTCCGTGCCGCGCTCGTAGCGGATGATGTCCACGTTGCTCCCCCGGTTCACAGTCGCTCGACGATCGTCGCGATGCCCATGCCGCCGCCCACGCACATGGTGGCCAGCCCGTACCGCTCGCCGCGGCGCTCCAGCTCGTCGACGAGCGTGCCGAGCAGCATGCCGCCGGTCGCGCCGAGCGGGTGGCCCATGGCGATCGCGCCGCCGTTGACGTTGACCTGGTCCAGGCCGAAGCCCATGTCCTTGGCGAAGTGCAGCACGACGGCGGCGAAGGCCTCGTTCATCTCGACCAGCGCGATGTCCTCGGCGGTGAGGCCGGCCTTGGCCAGCGCCTTGCGGCTGGCCGGGGCCGGCCCGGTGAGCATGATGAGCGGGTCGGCGCCGCTGACCGCGGCGGACACGATCCGGGCACGCGGCGTGAGTCCGAGCTCACTGCCCGCGGCCTCGCTGCCGATGAGCACCAATGACGCGCCGTCGACAATGCCGGACGAGTTGCCGGCCGTGTGCACGTGGTCGATGGATTCGACCCAGTGGTACTTCTGCAGCGCCACGGCGTCGAAGCCGCCCAGCTCGCCGATGGTGGCGAACGAGGCCGGCAGCGCGCCGAGGCCCTCCATCGTGGAGGCGCGGATGTGCTCGTCGCGGTCGAGCACCACGAGGCCGTTGCGGTCCCGGACGGGCACGACGGACCGCGCGAAGTGGCCGCCGGCCCACGCCTTGGCCGCCCGGGTCTGCGACTCCAGGGCGTAGGCGTCGACGTCCTCGCGGGTGTAGCCGTCCATGGTCGCGATGAGGTCGGCGCCGATGCCCTGCGGCACGAAGCTCGTGGCCAGGTTGGTCTCGGGGTCCATCGCCCAGGCGCCGCCGTCGGAGCCCATCGCCACCCGGGACATGGACTCGACGCCGCCGGCGAGGACGACGTCCTCCCAGCCGGCCCGGACCTTCTGCGCGGCGATGTTCACCGCCTCCAGCCCGGAGGCGCAGAACCGGTTCAGCTGTACCCCGGCGACGGTCTCGCCCAGCCCGGCCGCGATGGCGGCGATGCGGGCGATGTCGGAACCCTGGTCGCCGATCGGCGAGACCACGCCGAGCACGACGTCGTCGATCCTGGCCGGGTCGAGGCCCGGATTGCGGCGGCGCAGCTCGTCGATCAGCCCGACGACAAGCGAGATGGGTTTGACGCCGTGCAGCGAGCCGTTCTTCTTGCCCCTGCCGCGGGGCGTGCGGATGGCGTCGAAAACGAAAGCCTCAGTGCTCACCTACTGAAGAGTAACTACGGTGTGGCCGGTCCACCAGACCGCGTCGCCGTCAGCAGCAGATACTCCCACCGCATGGACCCGTCGGCGGCCCGGAACCGGCCGGCGAGCTCGTCGAGCGCCGCGTCGAGCGCCGCCGTGCGGTCCGGGTCGCCGGCCAGGGAGCGGTAGACGGCCAGCGTCGGGCCGTAGTTGTCGCGGAAGTACCGCCGGAAATCACCCGGCTCGGCGAACCGCTCGACCCGGACCGACCCGGTCCGCGCGCTGACGCCGGTGACCCGGTCGCCGAGCAGCTCCCGCACGTGCTCCTCGTCGCCCCACAGCGGCGGCGGCTGCGCCCCGGCCGGCGGCGGCGCGGCGAAGGGCTTCATCGCCGCGAACAGCTGCCCGACGAAGCCGGCCGGCGTCCAGTTCAGCAGCGCGATCGTCCCGCCCGGCCGGCACACCCGGACCAGCTCGCCGGCCGCGGCCTGGTGGAACGGGGCGAACATGACGCCGACGCACGACAGCACGACGTCGAACTCGCCCGTGCCGAACGGCATGTCCTCGGCGTCGGCCGCCACCCAGTCCAGGACCGCGCCACGGGCCTCGGCGAGCTTCTCCCCGGCGGCCAGCAGCTCCGGCGTGAGGTCACTCGCCGTGACGGAGGCCCCGGCGAGCGCGGCCGGGATCGCCGCGTTGCCGGTGCCGGCGGCGACGTCGAGCACCCGTTGCCCCGGCCCGACGCCGGCGGCCTGCACGAGTACCGACCCCAGGTCGGGGATCACGTCGGCGGCGACGGCCGCGTAGTCGCCCGACGCCCAGATGTCGCGGTGCTTCGCTTTCAGCGGTGTGGTCATACCGCGACGCTAGGTTCCGCGGAATACCGCTATCCAGTACACGATCTGTACCTGGGCGGGACATCGCGGGGGACCTACGCTGCGTCGCATGGGCGCCTACTATCAGTTCTGCCCCGTCGCGAAGGCGATGGAGCTGCTCGACGAGCGCTGGACGATGCTGGTACTGCGCGAGCTGCTGATGGACAGCCGCCGGTTCAACGACCTGCGCCGGGGCCTGCCGCGCATGTCCCCGGCGCTGCTGTCCAAGCGGCTGCACCAGCTGACGGCGGCCGGCCTGGTGCGCCTGGAGGACGGGCAGTACGCGCTGACCGACGCCGGCCGGGAGCTGGGCCCGATCCTGGAGGCCATCGGGGTGTGGGGCGCCCGCTGGGTCGGCGCGCTCGGCGACCCGGACCTGGACCCGAAGCTGCTGCTGTGGGACATGCACCGGCGGGTCGACCACGGTGCGGTGCCGCCCGGCCGGTCGGTGGTGCACTTCGACTTCACCGACGTGACCGGGGGCGCGGGCCGGTGGTGGCTGGTGATCGCCGGGCAGGACGTGGACGTGTGCGACTACGACCCCGGGTTCGACGTGACGGTGACGGTGCACGGGACGCTGCGGCGGATGGTGGAGATCTGGCGGGGCGACGTGTCGTGGCAGCAGGGGCTGCGCGACGGGGCGCTGCGCATCGTCGGGCCGGAGTCGGTGCGCCGGGCGCTGCCGGGCTGGTTCGCCCTGGCCTCCTACGCGACCGCGCCCCGCCCGGCCTGACGAACCGGCCGGTCCGTCGCGGCCTCACGCGATGCCCCAGTCCTCGAGCACCTCCTCGGTGTGCTGGCCGGGCAGCGGCGGCGGGGCGGCGGGCCCCGGCGCGGAGTGGGCGAAGCGGGGGGCGGGGGCTGGCTGCGGTACCGATGCGTGGGTCTGGAACGTGCCGCGGGCGGCGAGATGGTGGTCGGAGCTCGCCTCCGTCAGGGAGAGGACCGGGGCGACGCAGGCGTCCGTGCCGTCGAAGAGCGCGGCCCACTCGTCGCGGGTCCTGGTCCGGAACGTCGCGGCGAACCGCTCCCGCAGCGTGGGCCAGCCGGAGACGTCGAACTGCTCGGGCAGGTCCCGCAGGCCGAGCCGCGCGACGAGCTCGGCGTAGAACTGCGGCTCCAGGGCCCCGACGGCGACGTGCTTGGCGTCGGCGGTCTCGTACACGTCGTAGAACGGGGCGCCGGTGTCGAGCAGGTTGACGCCGCGCCGGTCGCGCCACAGGCCGGCGCCGAGCAGGCTGTGCAGGAGCATCGCGAGGTGCGCAGAGCCGTCGACGATGGCCGCGTCGACCACGTCGCCACGGCCGGTGACCTGCGCGGGCCGCAGCGCGGCGAGGATGCCGACGACCAGGTACAGCGCGCCGCCGCCGTAGTCGCCGAGGAGGTTCACCGGCACCTGCGGCGGCCCGCCGGCCCGGCCGATGGCGTGCAGGTTGCCGGTGCGGGCGAGGTAGGTGATGTCGTGCCCGGCGGTGGCGGCGAGGGGTCCGTGCTGGCCCCAGCCGGTCATCCGGCCGTAGACGAGGGCGGGGTTGCGGGCGTGGACCTGCTCGGGGCCGACGCCGAGCCGCTCGGCCACGCCGGGCCGGAAACCCTCGATGAGCACGTGCGCCTTCTGCGCCAGGGCCAGCACGGTCGCCACGCCCTCGGGGGTCTTCAGGTCGGCGGCGACCGAGCGCTTGCCCCGGTTGACCAGGTCGTGCTCCGGCGGCGGCCCGAGCGGGGACCCGCTGGGCCGCTCGACGCGCACGACGTCGGCGCCGAGGTCGGCCAGCACCATGGCGGCGAACGGCCCGGGCCCGATGCCGGCCAGCTCGATCACGCGCAGATCCCGCAGCGGTCCTTCGCTCATGCGCGTAAGTTACCGCTCGGTCACCCGGCAGACGAACACTCCCCAGCCGAGATATCTGCGTTGGTACCGCAGGTGCGTCCGCTTCGCGGTCTGCAGGTATTCGCGCATCGCCGGCGCGTCGGGCGAGCCGGGGTTCTCGCGCAGCCAGTCGGAGACGGTCCACCACTGGGCGGCGACGTACCGGTCCCAGCTGTCGGCGTCGGCGAGGACCATCTCCAGCAGTTCGAGCCCGGCGCCTTCCAGCCGCTCCCGGGTGCCGTCGAGGGTGGTGAACTCGTCGCGGGGGAGGCCGAGCCCGGCGTAGGCCTCCTCCGGGGTGTCGTCGGCCCAGAAGGGCTCCCCCACCAGGATCAGCCCGCCGGGCCGGACGGCCCCTTTGAGCAGCTCGACGGTCCCGGCGAGCCCCTCGCCGATCCAGGTGGCGCCGATGCAGCTGACGATGTCGAAGGTCTCGGTCAGCTCGGCCAGCGCGGCCCTGCCCTCGGCGCGGCGGAACGTGACCCGGTCGGCGACCCCGAGCTCCGCGGCCCGCGCGGCGGCGATCGGGACGAACACCTCGCTGATGTCGACGCCGTGCCCCTCGATGCCGAAGATGTCCGCCCAGCGGCAGAGCATCTCGCCCTTGCCGCAGGCGACGTCGAGCTGGCGCTGGCCGGGGCGCAGGCGGCAGATCTCGCCGAGCAGCATGAGCTTGTCGTCGGTGAAGGGGTTGAGGATCCGGTGCCCGGCCTCGGCGATCTCGTGCATGCTCAGCACATCCATGCCCGCGACCGTTGCAGCGCCGGGCCCTCGCTGTCCACGGATTTGCCGATTCTCCTCCGGTTGCCCCGGCGCTCAGTGCTGCGTCACGCGCTGCAGATGGGTGGTGGCGGCCTGGTGCAGGTCGATGTCGTGGACGAGCAGCCGGGCGGTGTCGTCGTCGAGCTCGCCGGACATGACGCCGTTGATGACGGCCATGCGCTGGGCGTCGAAGTCCTCCGGGGTGGCCGCCGGGGCGTGGGTGACCGCGGCGGCGGCGATCGCCTGGCCGCGCGCGAGCAGCTCGTCGGCGCGGCGGCGCTCGGCCGCGGTGTCGATGCGCAGGCGGCGCACCAGCATCGGGATGGTGGTGCCCTGGATCAGCAGGGTGCCGAGCGTGACGAACAGGGCGATCGCCTGGATCGCGTCCCGGCCGGGGAACGGCTCGCCGTTGTGCAGGGTGTGCGGGACGGCCGCGGCGGCGGCGAGGGTGAGGATGCCCCGCATCCCGGTCCAGCCGACCACGAGAGCCTCGCGCGGGCTGGGCTCGCCGAGCGGGCCGCGCCACTCGCCGGCGGACTGGTTGAGCCGCCGCTTGCGCAGCCTGGCCTGGACCCGCCGCTGGAACCGTTCCCGGAACCGCGGGTCGTTGGCGATGCGCCGCTCCAGCCCGCGCCGCCGCAGGCCCCACCAGCCGAAGAACGCCGAGACGGCGGCGACGCGGAACACGATGACGGTCACGAGCAGCACGGCCGCGGCGATGATGGTCGCCGCCAGGCCGGGCCGGGCCGAGGCGTGCCCGAGGTCGGTGAGCACGAACCGCAGCTGCAGGCCGATGTAGGCGAAGACGAACGTCTCGAGCAGGAAGTCCAGCACCGGCCAGACGGCGTTCTCCTGCAGGCGGGTGCGGTAGGCGCCGGAGTAGTGGTGGTGCGGGTCGAGCACGACGTTGATGCTGAACGCCACCGCGGCGGTGACCACGGCGATGATCCCCGACGCGTGGATCTGCTCGGCGAGCAGGAACGCGGTGAACGGCATCAGCAGCGCCAGCGACGTCTCCAGCACCGGGTTGTGCAGCCGGGGCCGCAGCCACAGCGCGATCGCGCACAGCGCCGCGCCGATGACGAGCCCGCCGGCGACGGTGTACGCGAACAACCCGAACGGGTTGTGGAACAGCGTCTCCCCGGCGCCGGCCGCCGCGGCCGCCAGCCCGAAGAGCGTCAGCGCGGTCGCGTCGTTGACCAGGCACTCGCCGGTGAGGATGGCCGAGACCCGCCGCGGGATGCCCAGCTCGTCGCCGTGGGAGACGGTGGTGATCGTGTCGGGTGGCGCGAGCACCGCCCCGAGCAGCAGCGCGGCCGGCAGCCCGACGCCGGGCAGCAGCCAGCTGCCGACCAGCCCGGCGACGCCGGTGGTGAGCACGACCAGCGTCACGCCGAGGGTCAGGATCGGCCGGAGGTTCTGCGAGAAGCCGGACGCCGACGCCGCGCGGGCCGCGGAGTACAGCAGGGGCGGCACCACGATCGTCAGGATGAGCTCGCTGTCCAGCTCCAGCCGCGGTACGCCGGGTATGAACGACGCCCCCGCGGCCAGCACGACCACGACGAGCCCCGGCTGCACCCCTTTGCGGTGCGCGACGGCGGCGATGGCGATGCCCCCGAAAATGATCAGCAGCAGCTGGACACCATTCACGGAAGATCACCCTAGTGTGAGCGGCTCCCGCGGGCCCGTGTGCACGCCGTCACCCCGCACCTCACCTGGCGTTTCGCCCGGTGTTTCGTCCTCGGCCGGCGGCTCGGCGCGCCCGGTTTCCTCCCCGGCCAGTGGCTCGGCGCGCCCGGCTTCGTCCCCGGCCGGCGGTTCGGCGCGCCCGGCTTCGTCCCCGGCCGGCGGTTCGGCGCGCCCGGCTTCGTCCTCGGCCGGCGGTTCGGCGCGACCGCCGGAGCGTTGGGCGCCGATGCTGGCCGTGACGACGAGGGCGATGCCGGCCACGGCGGCCGGGCCGGGCACCTGACGCAGCACGAGCAGCCCGATGAGCAGCGCGGCCGCGGGTTCGAGGCTCATGAGCACGCCGAACGCCCCGGCGGTGAGCCGCCGCAGGGCCAGCATCTCCAGGCTGAACGGGATCACCGGTACCAGCAGCGCCAGGCCGAGCCCAATCAGCGCGACCTGCCAGGTCAGCCGCCCGAACGCCGCCGGCCCGGCGACTACGGCGGCGATGAGCGCCGCGACCGGCATGGACACGGCGAGGCCCTGCAGCCCGCTCACCTCGTCGCCGACGCGCTGCGTCAGCAGGATGTACGCGGCCCAGCACACCGCGGCGCCGAGCGCGCACGCCACGCCCTCGACGTTGATCGCGGCCCGCCACGGCTCGGCGAGCAGCGCCACCCCGGCCGCGGCCAGCAGGGGCCAGGCCTTCGCGGTGCGCCGGCCGCGCACGACGGCGACGCCGAGCGGTCCGAGGAACTCCAGCGCGGTCGCGGTACCCATGGGAAGCCTGGCAATGGCCGCCATGAACAGCGTCGTCATCCCGGCGGTCGCCACGCCGAGGCCGGCGCAGGCCAGCAGCGCCTGCCGGTCGAGCCGCCACACCCGGGGCCGGACCAGCGCCAGCAGGATCAGGCCGCCCCATCCGAGCCGCAGCGCGGCCACTCCCGTCGGCGGGAGCTTCTCGAACAGCGGCACGGACGCGGCGAGCCCGAACTGGACGCAGAGGATCGACCCGACGGCCATCGCGGCGCCGGCACGGTTGGTACGCATGGGTCTCAGTACAGCCACCCAAACCGTTCGCGTCCATGTGCTAATGCTGGCCATACCGTTCGGGATTCCTGAACGGTACCGTGGGCGCATGGACACGCGGCGCCTCCGCCTGCTGCTGGAGCTGTCCCGTCTCGGCTCGATGCGCGAGGTCGCCGAGGAGCTGCACGTGACCACGTCGACGGTCTCCCAGCAGCTCGCGGTCCTGGCCAAGGAGGCCGGCGCGACGCTCATCGAGCCCAACGGCCGCCGGGTGCGCCTGACCCCCGCGGGCCGCCGCCTGGCCGGGCACGCGGTGACGATCCTCGCCGCCGTCGAGGCCGCCCGCCTGGACCTGGACCGGGACGCCGAACCGGCGGGCACGCTGCGGGTGGCGGGGTTCGCCACCGCGGTGCGCCGCTCGCTGCTCCCCCTCGTCGCCGACCTCGCCGAACGGCACCCTCGGGTGCGGCTGCTGATCCACGAGCACGAGCCGGACGAGGCGTTCGCCCTGCTGGCCGCCGACGAGATCGACCTGGCCCTGACGTACGGCTACAACCTGGCCCCCGCCACGTTCGACGCCTCCGTGGCCGCGGTACCACTGTGGGCCACCTCCTGGGGCCTCGGGGTTCCGCTCGACGCTGCTGGCCTGGACGGCTTCTCGGGCCTCGGGGTTCCACTGGACGCTGCTGGCCCGGAGGGCTCCTCAGGCCTCGGGGTTCCGCTCGACCCCGCCGGCCCGGACAGCTCCCGGCGCCTCGGCGTCCCGCTCGACGCCGCGGGCCTGGACGGCTCCTGGAGCCTTGGGGTTACGCCCGACACCGTCGGCCTGGACGGCTCCTGGAGCCTTGGGGTTACGCCCGACGCCGCCGGCCCGGGCGGGCGATCCGCGACGGGCGTCTTCGCCGCCTTCCGGGACGCCGAGTGGATCGTCAACTCCCGCAACACGGCGGACGAGCGGGCGGTGCGCACGATCGCCGGCCTGGCGGGGTTCGAGCCCCGCATCGCACACCGCGCCGACAACCTCAACCTGGTCCAGGATCTGATCGTGGCGGGTCTCGGCGTGGGCCTGCTGCCGATGGACTGGCCGACGATCCCCGGGGTGCGGATCCTGGCGCTGTCCGACCCGGACGTGACGATGCGCGCCTACGCGGTGACCCGGCGCGGCCGCGCCGCCTGGCCACCGCTGGCGCTGCTGCTCAACCTGCTCACCTCGCCATGAACTCGCGGGCGCCCCGCAGCCGGGTACGGAGCGTGACGGCGGCCAGGCCGATGTCGAGCCGCAGGTCGCCCGGCCGCCCGGACGAGGTGGCGGCCCGCAGCCGCCCGGCGTCGAGCCCGTCACGGTGCGCGACGAGCAGCCCGAGGTCGTACCGGCTGATCGCGTCGGGACCGGCGACGTTGAGCACCCCGGCGTACTCCCCCGGCTTCCCCGCCTTCCCCGCGTCCTTCGCCGTCTCCGCGCCCCTCGCCGCCTCCGCCGCCTCCGCGTCCTCCGCGTTCTTCGCGTTCTTCGCGTTCTTCGCGCCGAGTTCCAGCAGCGCGTCGGCGAGGTCGTCGACGTGGACCGGCTTGCGGATCTCGTCGGTGAACAGCGCCCCGTCGGCCCGCCCGGCCACGAGGTCGTGGGTGAGCAGCTCGTGCGCCCCGTTGCCGTCGCCGAGGATGAGCGAGGTCCGCACCACCACCGCCGAGGGCATGATCGCGCGCACCGCCGTCTCGGCCGCCGCCTTCGCCGCCCCGTACGGGTAGATCGGGTCCGGCTCGTCGCGCTCCGTGTACTCGCGTCCCGCCCGCCCGGAGAAAATTGCGTTGCTGGAGACGTGCACGAGCCGTACCGGGCCGGCAACGGCCTGTGCGCACGCGACGGCCACGTTGGCGGCCCCGTCGGCGGTCGCCGCCCAGTCGTTGCGGTCCCGGCCGGCGGCGGCGTGCACCACGAAGTCGGGTGCGGCCGCGTCGACCACGTCCCGCGTCGCTCGACGGTCGCGGATGTCGAGCCGCACCCACTCGATGGCCGCCCGGGGCGCTCGGCCGCCCGCATCCGCCGCGTCGCCCGGTCGACCAAGTACCGCCGTGCCGAGTTCGCGGACGTGCGTGCCGATGACGGTGTGCCCGGCCGCGAGCGCCCGGTGGGCGACCCGCCGACCGAGCGACCCGGTCGCCCCGGTGATGAGAATGTGCGCCATGAACGTCAGTCATACCGCAGAGCTACCCGCGGATCGCTCCCTGGCGTGACGTGCCCGCACGCGCCGTCCTCGTACGGTCCGCCCCATGACAACCGAACGTGATCGGGCCATCGACGCCCTGCGCGCTGTCGCGATCCTCGGCGTGGTGCTCGGCCACTGGCTCGTCACCGCCGTCGTCCTGGACAGCGACACGGTGCGGGTGGCCAGCCCGCTGCGGGCGATTCCCTGGCTGGCCCCGGCCTCGTGGCTGTTCCAGACCCTGGCGTTGTTCTTCTTCGTCGGCGGCATGGTCGCCGCCCGTTCCTCGATCGACCGGTACGGCCCGTGGCTGCGCGCCCGCCTGGACCGCCTCTTCCGCCCGGTCCTCATCCTCGTCGCCGTCTGGAGCGGCGCGCTGATCGTGGCCACCGTGTGCGCCCCCGGCCTGTTGCCGGTCGTCGGCTCGCACACCGTGCTGAAGCTGGTCGCGTCCCCGCTGTGGTTTCTGCTCGTCTTCGCAGCCCTCACCGCCGCGACCCCGCTCGTGCGCCGCCTGCACCCTGCGTGGCCGTTCGCCGTGGTGGCCGCCGTCGACCTGGCCCGCCTCGGCCTGGGCGCCCCGGCGTGGCTGGGCTGGCTCAACCTGGCCGCGGGCTGGCTGGTGCCGTTCTGCCTGGGCGCCGCCTGGACCCGCGGCCGGTTCCGTTCCCGGCGGGCCGGCTGGCTGCTGCTCGTCGCCGGCGCCGCGGGCGCGGTCACGCTGACCGGCTGGTTCGGCTACCCGGTGTCGATGGTCGGCGTCCCCGGCGAAGGCATGTCGAACCTCAATCCGCCCAGCCTCGCCGCGGTCGCATTCGGTATCGCCCAGTGCGGCGCAGCGCTGCTGCTGATGCCGGCCCTGCGCCGCGCCATGCGCCACCGCCGCCCCTGGCTGGCCGTGGCCCTGATCAACCTCAGCGCCATGACGATCTTCCTGTGGCACCAGACGTCGCTGCTCGTCGTGACCCTGCTGGTGCCCGGTCCGCTCGACGGCCTGCACACGGCTCCGGCGGGCGTGTCGTGGCTGTTCGCGCGGCTGTTGTGGCTGCCGGTGTTCGCGGCGGTACTGGCCGTGTCCTGGCTGCTGTTCCACCGCTTCGAGCACCGCGGCCTCTCCCCAGCAGCCCTCCTCGCCGGCACCGACGCCCGCGGCCTCCCCGCAGCGGCCCTCCTCGCCGACGCCGACCACCGGCTCAGCCTCAGCGCCACATCCAACACCGGCGACGGCATCGTCGCCGGTCAGGCCGCGTGCGCCGACCGCGACGCCTGCGGCCTCCCCGTGGCGGCCCTCTTCGCCGACGACGGCCACCGCGGCCCCTCCCCAGCCGCCCTTCCCGCCGATGCCGACGCCCGCGACCTCTCCCCGGCCGCCCTCCTCGCCAAGGCCGACACCAACGGTGACGCCCGGGAGTCCGTCCGGTCGGCGTGACGCCTCGAGTGTTCAGGGACGCGCGGCGGCGTACAGGATCTCGCGCATGCCTGGGAACTGCTCGTGGTCCTCGCGCCACACCAGGCGCAGGCTCAGGTCGGGGACGGGCAGGCCGAGCCGGACCAGCGTCCCGGACCGGATGCGGTCGGTGACCGCGAAGTCCGGCAGCAGCGAGATGCCGAGGCCGTGCTCGGCCCAGGCCACCATGACGGAGACCCCGCCGGCCGGCACCCGCCGCGGGCCGGCGCCGAAGAGCCGGTCGCCGGCGAGCCGGAACGAGCATTCGGGCACGTTGACGAGCAGCCGCTCGCCGGCGAGGTCGGCGGCGACGAGCCGGTCACGCTCCGCGAGTGGATGCGTCGGCGCGGCGACGAGGGCGAGCGGGACGGATTCCAGGTCGACGTACGTGAGCGGCCCGGCCGGCGCGGCGAACCCGAGGCCGCCGATCGCGTCGCCGGCGTCGAGCAGCAGCGCGGCGTCGAGTTGGCCGTCGAGGACCCCGTTGAGCAGCCCGTCACGGACGCGGTCGGCGTGCACCTCGACGTCGATGTCGGGCCAGCGCTGCGCGAAGCGGGCCAGGACCTGCGGCACGTACACGCCGGCGAGGGTCTCCAGCGCGCCGAGCCGCAGCGGCCGGCGCTCGTCGCGGACGTCGCGGACGGCCTGCTCGGCCTGCTGCAGCAGCACCCTGGCCCAGCCCTGCAGGCGTTTCCCGGCGGCGGTGAGCTCCATGCCGCGCGGGCCGCGCGTGAACAGGGCGACACCGAGCGTGTCCTCGAGGGTCCTGATCTGCTGGGAGACGGACGAGGGCGCGAGGTCGAGGGCGATCGCGGCGTCGGTGACGGTCCGGTGCCGGATGACCGCTTCGAAGGTCCGCAGCTGGCGCAGTTCCACGCCGGCATCAAGCCCGCCGGGCGTTCGGAAATTCCGAATGCTGCATGCGGTACCGCCGGTGGAGCCTCGGCGCCGTCCGCCGCACGGTGCTCCCATGAACGTTCTGCGACCGGCCGCACGCCGGATGCTGTCAGGCATAGCGCTCGGATATTTCATGGTGCTGCTCGACATGACCGTCCTCTCCGTCGCCGAGCCGGACCTGGCGGCATCGCTGTCCACGTCGATGGCGGGCCTGCAGTGGGCGACGACGGGGTACACGGTCACGTTCGCCGCTCTACTGCTGTCGGCGGGCGCCGCCACCGACCGTTACGGCGCGGCTCGCCTGTTCCGTGGCGGCACCGCCGTGTTCGCGGCCGCCTCGCTGCTGACCGCCCTCGCCCCGAACCTATGGGTGCTCGTCGCCTTGCGGGCGGTGATGGGCGTGGCGGCCGCGGCGTGCGTGCCGGCGTCGATGGCGATGATCGCCCGCCTGTACCCGGAGCCGGGCGCCCGCGCCCGTGCGATCGCGGCGTGGGCCGCCACCAGCGGGCTGGCCGTCGCCGCCGGGCCGATCGCCGGTGGCGCCCTGGTCGGCGTGGCAGGGTGGCGGGCGGTGTTCCTGATCAACGTCCCGATCGGCCTGCTCGTCCTGGTCCTGACCGCGGCCCGCACCGGCCCGCACCCGGAACGTGCCCAGCCGCTGCGGCGGATCGACTGGCCGGCCCTGACCGCGGCCCGCACCGGCCCGCAGCCGGAACGTGCCCAGCCGCTGCGGCGGATCGACTGGCCGGCCCAGATCGCGGCCGCCGCGCTGCTGGCCCTGGCGACCGACACGCTGATCGCCGCCGGTGCCCGGCAATGGCCGCACGCAATGACGGCCTTGACGGTAACCGTGCTGTCACTTTTCGTGTTCGTCCGGTTGGAGCGACGCAGTCACGCTCCGGTCCTGCACCGCGAGCTGATCCGGGTCGGCCGGGTGCGCGCGGCCCTGCTCGCGGGCGCGGCGGTGAACTTCGCGCTGTCGGGGGCCCTGTTCGTGCTGCCGCTGCTGCTCCAGCGGCACCTCGACGCGCTGCACACGGGCCTGGCGTTCCTGCCGCTGACGGTGCCGTTCGCCGTCAACCCGCCGGTGACGGGCAGGATCGTGGCGCGGGTCGGCCCGTTCCGGCCGATCGTGGCCGGCCTCGCGCTGATGGCCACCGGCGGGTCGGTGCTGGCGGTGGTACTGCACGTGAGCGCCGCCTATCCGTGGCTGGCGATCGGCCTGCTGCTGACCGGGTTCGGCGTGTCATTCGCATTACCGGCGCTGACGGCGGCCATGGTGAGCGCGGCCCCCGCCGGAGCGACCGGCGCGGCGGGAGGTGTGCTCAACGCGGTACGCCAGACCGGCGCCACGATCGGGGTGGCCGTGATGGGCGCGGCGGTGGCCACCGGCACCGGCACCGCCCTGCTGCTCTCCGCCGCCGTGTGTGCCCTGGCCACGGCCGTGTTCGCCCTGACCGGCCGCGGGGCTCCCCGCCGCGCGAGCGTGCCGGTCGAGTCCGCCGCGTAGGGTCGTCGGCATGGCGCTGCGGCTGGTTCAGGCAAACATCAAGGCTCGCGACGACTCGGCGCTCGGCCGGTTCTGGGCGCAGGCGCTCGGCTGGGGCACGTCCAGCTCGGGTGCCGGTGCGACCGCCGTGGTCCCCACGGGTTTCGTCTGGACGGACCCCGACGCCCCGGTCTGCATCGACTGCATCGCCGTACCGGACCCCGAGACGGTGCGGTACCGCGCGCACCTCGACCTGGCCACCACGTCGGCGGCCCATCAGGCGGACCTCGTCGCGCGCCTGCTGGAGCTCGGTGCCACGCCCGCCGACATCGGCCAGGGCGACGTGCCGTGGACGGTGCTGGCCGACCCGGAGGGCAACGTGTTCTGCGTGCTGGAGCCGCGGGAGATCTACCGGGACACCGGCCCGATCGCCGCGGTGGTCGTCGACTGCGCGGACCCGCGGGCGCTGGCCGAGTTCTGGGGCGAGGCGACGGGCTGGACCGTGCACGAGGTCACCGACGACTTCGCGACACTGCGCTCCGCCCGGGGTGGCGGGCCGTTTCTCGAGCTGCTGCGCTCACCGGGCGTGCGGACCGCGCGACACCGCGTGCATCTGGACGTGGTGCCGTACCGCGGCGATGATCAAGCCTCGGAGGTGGCTCGGCTGCTGTCGCTTGGCGCGACGCTCGCCGACGTCGGCCAGGGCAACGTGTCGTGGACGTGCCTGGCCGACCCGGAGGGCAACGAGTTCTGCGTCCTCGCCCCGGGCTGAATCCGCGTCCTTGCCCAGGGTGAACGTGTCCTCACCCTGGCTGACACCACGGTCCTCGCCCCGGGCTGAAACCGGTTGAGCGGCGCGTCCGCGGTCCCGTACGGTGCCAGCGGCCCATCACACCGTGCGGACAAGGGACGACATCGCGTGACCCCGCCTGCCCTGTAGACCTGACACCTTCTCGCGCTCACCTGTAGCCGGCGCTCCTGCCGGCTCTGCCGGGCTGCCCTCGCGCGCCCGGTCATCCAGCGTCCGAGGCCGCGTCTTCGGCCTCGTGTCAGGTCTTCACAGATCAGGTCGGGAACGATCATGTCTTCACAACCGCATACCGTGCTGTCCTGGTTCGTCCGCCGCACCAGGCTCCCCCTGCTGTCGTTGCGCTGCCTGGACTGCCGCTCGGACTCGGCCACGACCGGCGACGGCCGGTTCCGGGTCAACGCCAACGGCAAGCTCCTCGACGTGTGGCTGCTGGTCCGCTGCGTCTCCTGCGACCGGACCAGCAAGCTCACCGTGCACGAGCGGGCCCCTGTCGGCTCCCTCGACCCGGCCGAGCTGCACGGCTACCACGTCAACGATCCGCGGCTGGTGGCGTCGAGGCTCCTGGACCCGCTGCTCGCCCGGCACAACCGGTTCACCCTCGACTGGACGGGGGCCTGGCGCCTGCACACTCCGCCGGCGGTGCCTGACTGCGCGTGGCCGGTCCACGTCGCGGTCGTGTTCGAGGATCCGGTACCGCTACGCCCGGACCGTCTCATCGCGCACGGGCTCGGCCTCAGCCGCGGCGAGGTCCTGCGCCGGGTCAAGTGCGACAGTGCGCTGCGCCGCCCGACCAGCACCGGCTTCACCTTCACCGTGATGGCCGGCGGCTGACGGGGATTGTCGCCGCGGCGGACCACCCGGCCCGCTGCGGCGACAGTCGTCGGCAATCACGCTGCGGTATCTTCTCCTGCCGCCGGGCCGCGGATGACCTGGCAATCGGAATCGATCGCTTCCTCGAGAACGAGCCCGTCGCTTGCCTCGATCACGGCGGTGGGGCCCGGCCGGGGCGTGATGACAAGGTCCGTGGTCCGGAAGAACCGGCCCCCCGTCCGCTTCCCCGGTCGTTGCCCATCCGCGCAGCACGGCGCCGATGGCGTCGAGCATCATGAGCGACGACGCGTAGTTGGCCGGCTCGCCTGCGAGAGTGACGTGGCAGTTACGGCCATGACCCGGCCATCCAGAGCGCCCCTCAACCGTGTCAGTGCCGGAGGAGCCCGGTGACCTGGATCGGCGTCACGTGTCCGCTCGGTGGCGCACTGTGATGCAGTTCGAGACCAATGTCGACGATGACCGCGCGTTCCAGGCCGGCGACCTCTGTCGTCGGTATCCATTGCGTCAGGTCGGTCGAGCCGCCCGTCTCATGCCGAAGCTCGCCGCCGACGACCCGGACCCGGTAGTACACGCCCAGGCTGTGCAGCTCGGCGCCGCCGGGGTCGCCCCACTCGACGAACCTCGCTCGCGAGTCCACGCCGAGTAGCCGCTCGACCTCGGCCTGGTACCCCGTCTCCTCGGCCACCTCACGGATCACCGCGTCGAACGGGTCCTCGCCGTGCTCGACCTTCCCGCCGGGCAGTGTCCAGTGCCGCCGCGCCCCGTCGGGCGAGACGTACCGGGCCAGCAGCACGTGTCCGTCGCGCAGGCAAACCCCGTACGCGGCAACCCGTAGTCGTTGCGCTACCACGCCACACCCCTTCCCGGCGTCGCGCCTGGAAACGGCGCAGCACACCATAACAGTCATTATGGTGTATCGCCCGCGCGGCCGTTCCACGCGTGTCCGGAGGTCCGTTTGCGCCGATTAACGAATAACCAATATTGGTAATTCAGTAATCGGCGCGGCGAGATGCCCTGGGAACGTTCGCTGGCTACGCTGACGCGCGTGACGGAGTCTCGAATCGACGTGCGGATCGACGACCGCGACATTGCCGACGACCGGGTCGGCGAGGACCGCCCGTGCGCCTACTGCGGACGGCCGGTCCCACAGCGCAACGCGGCCGGACGGCCGTTCCGGTACTGCCGCGACAACGACGGCGAATGTCAGCGCAACGCCCGCAACTCGCGGATGCGCCAACGCACGTCGCCGGGCCTGAGCGGGCAGGTCGCCCGCGCGTTCGAGATCGCCGAACGGCTCGACCACGCGCTGAGCGACCTCGTCGACGCCCTGCACGCCGAGGTGTCCCCAGCCGGGATCGAGCGGCAGGTCGCGGAGGCGCGGGCAGAAGCGGCGGCGGGGCTGGTCGCCGCGCACGCCGAGCGCGACGACGCCCGCGAGGAGACCCGCCGCGCTAAGGCCGAGCGCGACGCGGCGCGTGAACAGGTCCGCCGGGCGGGGCAGGCCCAGCGGGACGCGCAGGCCCAGGCCGACCAGTGGCAGGCCCACGCCGAGCGCTCGCTCGACGAGCGCAACGACGTGGTCGACCAGCTGCGGGAGGCCGAGGCCAGGCAGTCGGAGACGACGGCGCTGCTGCAGCAGGCGCAGGACGCCATGGAGCAGGAGCGCGTCGTACACGCCGCCGAGCTCGCGGCGGCCGAGGAGCGGGTCCGGCGGGCCGAGACGCGCGCCGAGGAGTTCGGCCGGCAGATCGAGGCGGAGGCGGACCGGCGTGTCGCGGCCGCCCGCGCCGAGGCGGACCGGGACATCGCCGCCGCCGGCGCGCAGGCCGAGCGGCGGGTGGCGGAGGGCAAGGCGGCCGCGGACGCGACGGTCGCCGAGGCGCGCGCCGCGACGGACCGCATGATCGCCGAGACCCGCGCGGCCGCCGAACGGGCCGTCGCTGCGGCAGGCGCGGAGTGTGAGCAGAGCATCACCGAGGCGCGGGCCGCGGCGGACGAGGCGGTCTCCGCCGCGCGGGAGGACGCCAAGCGGGTGATCGCGCAGTACCGCGAAACTGTCGACGCCGCCACTGCGGAGCGCGACGCGGCCCGGCGGGAGGCGCAGACGGCGGCGGTGCTGCGGGCCGAGGCGTACCGCGAGCGTGACGCCGCCCGCGACGAGGCCGGCAGCGCGCTGCGGGAGCGCGACGTCGCGCACACCGCCGTGGAGCGGGCGCTGCGGGAGTCCGCCGAGGTGGAGAGCCGCCTGCACCGGCGCCTCGACGCCGAGGGCGCGCGCGCCGCGTCGGCGGAGGCGGCGCTGATCGCGGCCCGCGAGGACGTGGCCCGGCTGCGCAACGAGGCGGACCGGGCGCACGGCTGGGCGGACGACCTGCGCGTCCAGGTGACCCAGCTCACCGCGGCCCTGACCCGGCTCACCTCACCTGCGGGCGGCGCGCTCGGCGGGTGAGAACGGTCAACCTAGCGGGTGACCTGCCGAAACTACCTCCGGTGAGGCGCGACACGGCGCGGCACAACTGGTCGATCATTGAAACCCAACGTAAAATCAGGGTACCGACCCGGCGACTGACCTACCGCCAGCCCGGGTAGGTCGTGTAATCTGCCCGCCCGCGGTGGGAATCGTAAGACCGCATGGCGTCGTTGGAAACAACGGAACGAACGCACCACGATTCGAAGGGGAAGACCGACCATGGGCGAGCGCATGCTGCGCGGCAGCCGTCTCGGAGCCGTCAGCTACGAGTCCGACCGCAACACCGAGCTGGCTCCGCGTCAGACCCGAGAATACCTGTGCGCCAAGGGGCACCAGTTCGAGGTTCCGTTCGCCGTTGACGCCGAGGTCCCGATGACCTGGGAGTGCAAGTTCGACGGCAGTGTGGCGCGGTTGGTCGATGGCAGCGAGCCTGAGCAGAAGAAGGCGAAGCCGCCGCGCACCCACTGGGACATGCTGCTCGAGCGGCGCACGATCGCCGAGCTCGAGGACATTCTCAACGAGCGTCTCGAAGAGGTGCGCCGGCGCCGCGGTCGCATCGCGTAGCTGCAGCAACGTCGCTGAAGCCCCGGTCTTCCCCGACCGGGGCTTTTCGGCGCCCGCACCACGATCCGCGACCCCCGTCCGTCCCGCCCAGCACGCCCAACCTTCCCGCCGCCAGCGGCCGGCGGCGCCACCTCGCCGAGGCGAAGCGTGGCGCGCCGTGCGGAAACCTGTGGAACGGCGCCGGGTGTGATGCTTGGATCGGCAAGCGGTTACAGCCGTGGCCGGGATGGACCGACGGGAAGGCACGATGGACGCAGAGCTACGCGCCGATTGCTCACGGTGCTTCGGGATTTGCTGCGTCGCACCCGCGTTCGCCCGCTCCTCGGACTTCGCGATCGACAAGCCGGCCGGCCAGCCCTGCCCGAACCTCGGCGACACGTTCGGCTGCGGCATTCACACCCGCCTACGCGAGCGCGGCTTTCCAGGCTGCACGGTCTACGACTGTTTCGGCGCCGGCCAGCACGTCGCCCAGGTCATCTACGAGGGCCGAGACTGGCGCCGCGACCCGGCGTCCGCGCCGCGGATGTTCGACGTGTTCGCCGCGGTCCGCATCCTGCACGAACTGATGTGGTACCTCACCGAAGCCCGGCACCTCGCCGAGTCCCTGGCGCCGTCCCGCAGCGGCGCGACGTACCCGACCAAGCCCGGCACCGAGTCAACGCTGCCATCGGGCGGCGGCCCGGCCGCCGCCAGCGCGGCGGCCGCGGCAGGGCCTGGCGCGCAGTTGCCGCTGCCTCCGGGTGGCGGAACGATCCGCGATGGCGATGCGTTGCCGGCGGCAACCGGCAAGCGCGGTCGGGCCGGCCGGCGGCGGTCCCAGGCGACAGCACTCACCGAATCCGGCCCCGGGCGGGCCGTGGCTATCTCGTCGCTGGCGGCGGCGGTCGACGACGCCCTCTCGGCAACGCGAGCGCTGCGTGACGACGCCGACACCCTCACGCCGGCGGCCGCCGAGGCGCACCGCGACCGGATCGCGCCGCTGCTGCGCGAGGTCAGCGCGGCCGCCCGCGGCGCCCGCGCGAAGTCCCCGGGCCGGCACCTTCTCGGCGCGAAGCTGCGCCGCGCCGACCTGCGCAATGCCGACCTGCGCGGCGCCCTGCTGATCGGCGCGGACCTGCGTGGCGCCGACCTGCGCGGGGCGGACGTCATCGGCGCGGATTTGCGCGGCGCCGATCTTCGCGGCGCGGACCTGAGCACGACGCTGTTCCTGATCCAGTCGCAGCTCGACGCCGCCGCCGGCGACGCGGCGACGAGGCTGCCGCAACGCCTGCGCCACCCGGCCCACTGGCGATCGCAGTGACGCTGCGTCCCGCCCGACGCTCAGACCGTGGTCGGGTCGGCGTTCAGGGCGGAGCCGACGGTGTCGTGGACGGGGACCGGGCCGGCGATGCCCACCGTGTGCAGCAGGCCGGCCAGGAACCGCGAGGGCGCGGCGAGGCGGAGGAAGCCGCCGTTGGCGACGCAGTGATTGTGACCGTACGCGAAGGTGCCGAGCCCGACCGAGTCGCAGAAGTCGACGCCGGCCAGGTCGATCACGATCCGGTTCCGGCCGGCGTCGAAGAGTGTGTGCATCGCGTCGCGCAGCTGCGGCGCGGTGGACAGGTCGATCGGCCCGTGCACCGACACGAGAACGATGTCGTCGCCACGGTTTGTCACTGCAACATGCATAGCCAGATCCTGCTCGCTTCGGCAGGGTTTCGCAGCGTTCGCGTACCCCCGATCGGGTGACGCTGCGTGAGTGCGGTGCGTTGGCTGGCGGCGGCGACCCTCGCCCGTACCGCCGACGCAGGCTCGGGTGTCGTGATCGTCCTGGCGTCGGTGCGGGAGTTCGGCGGCCCGGTACAGGGTTCGCTGGTGCTCGCGGTGCTGCTGGTTCCGAACGTCGTAGCGGGCCCATTCCTCGGTGTGCTCACCGACCGGGCCAAACACCCGCGGGTGCTGCACGCCTGTTTTGTCGGCGGCTTCGGTGCCGCGCTCGGTGGCGTGCTGTCGCTGCTCGGTCACGCGCCGCAGCCGGCCGTGCTCGCACTGGCGGCCATCGCCGGCTGCTGCGCCCCGATGATCTTCGGTGGGCTGTCCAGCCGCCTCGACGACGTGGTGGCCGAGGAGCGGCGGCGACGGTTCCGGGGACTGGACGCGGCCACGTACAACGTCGCGGAGATCGCCGGCCCGGCGGTCTGCGCCGCCCTGGTCGTGTCGGTGGGCGTCCCGGCGGCCGCGACGGCCCTGGCGGCGTCGTGTCTCGCCGCGGCCGTCCTTCTCCTGACCGTGCGGACCATCGGCGCGCCCCAGCCGGCCACCGAACGTGAGGTCCCCGTGACCGAACCGGTTGCGGCGGCGACGTCCACAGTCGGCGGAATGGAGACCGACCCAACGGCAGCAACCGCGGCGCGAACACCGGCCGCGGCAATCGGCACGGATCTGGTCGCGCCGGATTCGGACCGTGCGGCTCTGCATGCGGAGCGCACGGTGGCGGACGCGCACCATGCGCCCGCGAGCGCGGACCTCGTCGTTGCGGACACGCCCCGCTCGGCCCTCCATACGGACGGTACGACCCATGTGATCGGTGCGGCGGCAAGCGCGGACCCCGTAATCAATGACGCGCGTCATGCACCCGCGGACGCAGACACCGCAGTGACGAGCACGCCCCGTTCCGCCCCGCATGCGGACAGTGCGGACGGTGCGGCGGCGAGCGCGGACCCCGTGGTGGAAGACACGCGCCATGCACCCGCGGACGCAGGCGCCGTAGCTGCGGACACGCGCGGCCCAGCTGCGGACGCGCGCCGCCCAGCTGCGGACTCGGGCCAGGCGCGAGCGGACGCGGAGGGTGCCCGGGGCAGGCTGGGGTCGGACCTCCTGGCTGGGCTGCGGGCGATCGGCGTGTCGCGGCCGCTGCGGGCGGTGACGACGGCGGCGTGTGTGGCGGCGTTCGGGCTCGGGATGATGCCGGCGGTCGCGGTGCTGCTGGGTGTTGCGCACGGCCGTCCCACCGGTGGCGGGGTGCTGATGACGGCGGTCGGGGTGGGTGCGCTGGCCGGTTCGCTGGTGGTGGCCCGGTGGCCGATCGGCATGGCGGCGCACCGGTTCGTGCTGTGGTGCCTGATGGTGATGGCGGCGGCACTCACGGTGTCCGCGGTGGTCGACTCGTGGGTGGCGCTGGTGGCGCTATTCGGGGTCGTGGGGCTGTGTGACGGGCCGATGCTCGCGGCGGTACTGCAGGTGCGTTCCACGGAGGCCCCCGGCCGGGTGCGGACGCAGGTATTCACCATCGGCGCCGGTCTGAAGGTGAGCATGGCGGCGGTCGGCGCGGCGGTGTTCGCGAGCGTGGCGGCGTGGCCGGTGGAGGCGCTGGTGGTTGGCGTCGCCGGTACCCAGCTGCTCGGGGCCGTGGTCGGCGCCCTGCTGCTCGGCCGCGCCCGGCGGCGATAGGGACCCAGCGGCGGAAGGAGCCCGGCGGCGAGCGGGCCCGGCGGCGGAAGGGTCCCGGGCGGGGATAGAGCCCGGCGGCAATAGGAGCCGGCGACCGGCAACGCGACGGGTCGCTGCCCGCGTGAAAGTCGCACGAGAACCCCACGTGGAAGTCGCACGAGAAGCGCGAAGCCTACGGCAGGCCGTACGGCGCATGGGGCGGATGGAAGTGCGCCGCAAACGCGTACGGGCGGCAGTCCGAGGACTGCCGCCCGTACCGTGCTGTCACCTAGCGGTGGTGGCGCCGGCCGTTGTCGTGCGCGACCAGGATCCAGCCCTTCTTCCCGAAGGCCGGGACGCAGACGCCGTAGTCGAACCGGCCCGAGTGTTCACCGGTCCAGGCGAAGAACTGGCAGGTCTTCTTGTTCTTGTACCAGCCGGCGATCCAGGAGCGGTCGTGGTCGCCGGGCCGGCCGTGCTGGCCACCCTGCGGCCCGCCGTTCGGGCCGCCGTGCGGACCGCCGTGCGGGCCGCCCTGAGGACCGCCGTGCGGGCCGGGCTGGGCGACCGTGGTCTTGTCGGCCTGGGTGGTGGCGGCCGACGCGGCCGTGGCCGTCATGCCGAAGACCGCGCCGGCGGTCAGGGTCATGGCGCCCAGCGCCAGCACTCGTTGTGCGTTTCGCATCTTGACTCCCCCTCGTGTCGTGATGACGCGATCACACTACGTAGCGAAAAGTCATAAATGCCGCAAAACGCCTCATCCTTTCAGCCAGAGACTGCACGACATGTGGACAGGCGCTATCGCCGAGCGAGCCGACTCGTGATAGCCGGAATTTCCGGCTTTATCGGTCAAACAGGCAGCACGAGGACGGTACCGCCCGTGGTGAAAGGCTCGCGCTGCGTGACTTCGAAGCCGCAGCGGACGTAGGCCGACATGGCGGCGGTATTACCGGGGGCGACCTCGAGTTCAACGGCGGCGTGGCCGCGGTCACGGGCCCAGCCGGCGGCGGCGTCGACGAGACCGGCGGCGACGCCGCAGCCGCGGGCGGCGGGGACGACCCACATGCCGATGAGGTGCGCGGTGCCGGGGTCGGCGGCGGCGACCCAGGCCCCGGCGATCCCGACGGGCTCGTCGAGGGCGGCGAACGCGGTGAAGAACGCCCCACCGGCGGGCCAGGTACGCCAGTCGGCCTCGCTGCGGTGGCTCTCCCGCGCGTACGTGCTGGCGAAGGCGGCGGGACTGTCGCGGAGGGCGGCGAGGCGCAGGTCGCGCTTGAGTTGCCACTCGTCGGCACGGAGAGGGCGCACGTCCACGGGAGGACCTTCTCAATTCACCCGCCACGGGGCAAGTGGGATACCACCCGACGAGTCACCCGCGAATCGGCCGCAGGCGGGACGCGAGGCGGCTGGAGGGTCAGGTGGCGGCGCGGGAGGTGTCCAGCTGCTGCAGCAGGGGGCCGACCAGGTCGGTCAGGTCGCGGACGAGGACGGTGACGGCGCGTTCCGCCGACGCGGCGATGTCGTCGTCGGTGGCGTCCAGGTCGGGGGCGGCGGGCAGGTCGTCCAGGGGCAGCGGCGCTTCGACGAGCAGGGTGGCACGCAGGTGCGGGTTCCGGCTCAGGTCCCGGTCGGTGGGCCGGACGAACTGGCCGAAGAGCTCGGGCCAGCCACGCCAGCCGCGGTCGCGCCACCAGGCCCGGGAGGCGGTGAGCTCGGCCGGCAGGGCGGAGACGAGCTCGACGGCGGCGGTGAGGCCGCCGTCGAACGGGTTGCGGGCGCATTCGGCGGTCAGGACGCGGCGGTGCCAGCGCACGTAGCCGGGGTCGAGGGCGGGCGGGGTGGCGAGCGTCCAGGCGGCCGCGGCGAAGGCGACGGGGGCGATGTCGCCGAGGCTGTCGGCGAACGCGGGCCGCGAGGCGAGGGCGAGCTCGTGGTACCGCTCACGGTCCCGGTCCAGCCAGAACGTCTTCACCACTGCGACGATAGCCCGGGAACCGCCCGCCGCCCGCCTCGTCCGCGCACAGCCGAACCAGCAGCTCACGGCCCGCGAACCGCCCGCCGGCCCCCGCCGGAGGCCGCGACGAACCCCGGGCGGTCAGCCGACCTCGACCACGCGCGCCGGGTGGCGGGGGTCGTCGGCCCGCACGACGACGTCGGCCTGGTACTCGGGCATGACCTCGGACCGGTACCGCTCGAACGCCGGCAGCGTCCACGCAAGCGTTGGATCGACCCGCCGGGCCAGGGCGGCGTCGCTCTGCATGAGGTGCACGGCGAGGTCGAACTTGAGTCCCGCCCCGAGCAGGAACACCCCGGACACCACGACCACCCCGTGCGCCGGCACCTGCACGTAGCCGGCCCGGGTGGCCCGGTCGGTCCGCGGGTCCCACAGCGATGGCAGCACCCGCCCGCCGCCGCCGGGCCCGGCCGGGCCGAGCACCTCCCGGGTGAGGCCACGCAGGTCGAGCCAGTCCTCGTAGTACGCGTCGGGGTTGGTCCGGCCCCGCTCCAGCCGCAGGGACGCGGCGCGCAGGAACCCGTCGGCGGGCACGTGCAGCACGAACAGGCCGGCATCGCGCAGTACCGCCACAGTGGCCTCGGCAAGGTCGGCGGTCCCGGCGGTGGGTGCGCCGTCCACGGCGACCCGCGCCGGGTGGCCCAGCGCGAGGGTGGCGGCCCGGTCGGCGAGGTCGCGGGCGAGGGCGTCGACGGTGACGGGCTCGGCCCTCACCGGGGGTCGATGACCTCTCCCTCGACGATCTCACCCTCGACGACCTCGCCGTCCGCGGAACCGGAGTCGGGGGCGGGGGCGGCCCGGTCGGCGCGCACGACCCGCGGGCCGAAGAGGTCCCCGGCGGCGGCCGGGGAGATGCGCCGCTCGGCGACGCCGCGGACCTGCCGGCCGGCGAGGGTCCGCACGGGCGGGACGAGCAGCAGCAGCCCGGCGGCGGCGGTGAGGAACCCGGGGACGACGAGCAGCAGTGCGCCGAGCAGGCCGGTGAGGCCGTCGGACACCTCGCCGCCGGCGGGCCGGCCCTGGTTCACGGCGTCGCGGAAGCGCCGCCAGGCCCGCACGCCCTCCCGCTTGAGCAGCATCGCCCCGATGAACATGGTGGCGAGGCCGAGCAGGACCGCCCAGCCCCAGCCGATGGCGTGCGCGACGAGCACGAACACCACGACCTCGGCGATCACCAGGACGAACCCGCCGACCGCGGCCCAGCCGACCCCACGCATGCCTAACTCCCCTTTATCGAGCCGGACCGTTCCCGGCGACCGCGCGTTTCAGCGCGACCCACCGGGCGGAGGTCCCCCACAGCGTCACCTTCCACAGTGCCTCGCGAACGATGCTGGAGCTCATCTTCGACTGGCCCCGTTCGCGTTCGGTGAACGTGATCGGCACCTCAGCGACCCGGAAGCCTTCCCGGTGGGCGCGCCAGGCGAGGTCGACCTGGAAGCAGTAGCCGTGCGACGCGATCGTGTCGAGCTCGAGCTTGCCGAGCACCGGGGTGCGGTACGCCCGGTAGCCGCCGGTCGCGTCGCGCAGTGGCATGCCGAGGGCGAGGCGCACGTACAGGTTGCCGATGCGGGAGATCGCCTGCCGGTGCGCGGGCCAGTTGACGGTCCGGCCGCCCTTGACGTAGCGGGAGCCGAGGACCACGTCGGCGCCGGCGAGGGCGTCGAGCAGCTTCGGCAGTTCCTCGGGGGCGTGGGAGCCGTCGGCGTCCATCTCGACGACGGCGTCGTAGCCCTGCTCGGTGCCCCACCCGAACCCGGCGATGTAGGCGGCGCCGAGGCCCTGCTTGCCGGGCCGGTGCAGCACGTGTACGGCAGGATCTCCCGCGGCGAGCTCGTCGGCGATGGCGCCGGTGCCGTCGGGGCTGTTGTCGTCGGCGACGAGGATGTCCACGTCCGGCGTGGCGGTGCGGACCCGTTCGACGATGATCCGGATGTTGTCGGCCTCGTTGTACGTCGGGATGATCACGAGCACCGTGCCGACCCCGGGATAACCGCTCACGACTCCTCCTCGACGACGGGACGGCGGCGGCGCCGCACCCAGGTGGCGGCGGCGAGCCCGGCGACGGCCAGGCCGGTGAGCACGTACTCGGGGACCGCGCCGAGCCTCGTGGCAAGCGTACGTCGGTTCGACAGGTGGAGCTCGGCCAGGACGACGGCGGGGGTGTTGAACTGCGTCTCGCCGGAGGTCGCGCCGGTGGGGTACGCGAACGCGGAGATGCCGACGGTGGAGGCCATCAACGCGTCCCGGCCGTGTTCGACGGCGCGCAGCCGCACCATGGCCAGCTGCTGGCGGGCCTCGGCCTCGTCGAAGGTGGCGTTGTTCGTCTGCACGGCGATCAGCTGCCCGCCGCCGTCGACGGTGTCGCGGACGATGTCGTCGTAGGCGACCTCGAAGCAGATGACGTCGCCGACGGTGGCGGGGCCGACGCTCAGGACGCCGGGGCGGGAGCCGGCGGTCATGTCGGTGACCCGGTCGACCTCCTTAGACACCAGCCGGGCGATGGAGCGCAGCGGCATCGTCTCGGCGAACGGCACCGGGTGGCGCTTGACGTACTTCTGGACCGGGTCGCCGAGCTCGCGGCCCGGGTTGAACACGAGCCCGGCGTTCTCGACGCCCGTCTCGGGGCTGTACAGCACGGCGCCGACGAGGATCGGGGCGCCGACGGCGTCGGCGGCGCGGTCGATGAGCTGCCCGGCGTCGGGGTTGCGCAGCGGGTCGATGTCGCTGGCGTTCTCGGGCCACACGACGAGGTCGGGGCGGCGGGCGGTGCCGGCCTTGACCCGGTCGCCGAGGGCGATGGTGGCGTTGACGTGGTTGTCGAGCACGGCGCGGCGCTGGGCGTTGAAGTCGAGGCCGAGGCGGGGCACGTTGCCCTGCACGACGGCGATGTACACGGCCTTGCCGGCGGGTTTGGCGAGGGGCACGAGCTGCGCGAGCCCGGCGACGGCGAGGGCGGCGACGACCGCGGTGAGCGGTGGCACGGCCCGCCGCGGGTCGGGGCCCACGCCGGCGCCGCGCAGCACCGCGTACCCGAGCAGCGCCCCGATGAGGGTGACGGCGAACGTGACGAGCGGTGCCCCGCCGGCCGCGGCGAGGCGCAGCAGCGGCGACGTGTCCTGGCTGAACGCGACCCGGCCCCACGGGAACCCGCCGAACGGGGTGCGGGAGCGCAGCCATTCCTGCCCGGTCCACAGGGCGGCGACGGCGACCGGCCACGCCCACCCGCCGGCGTTGCAGCGCAGGTCCCGCCGGTCGAGCAGGGGGCTGAGCCACGCGCCGGCGGCGCCGAGCAGACCCAGGTACAGCGCTTCCATGACCGACAGCAGCAGCCACGGCACGGCGCCGGTGTGCAGGTTGGTCCAGGACAGCAGCGGGGTGAAGAACAGCAGCCCGGTGACGAACCCGAGGCCGAGGCCGGCGCGCAGGCGGCGGCGGTGCACGGCGAGGGCGAGCAGCGCGACGGCGATCGGGGCGGCCCACCACAGCCCGTACGGCGGGAACGCGGCGAGCATCGCGCCGCCGGCCGCGGCGGCGGTGAGCAGCGCCGCCCACAGCGGCAGTGGCCGCGGCTGGCCGGGTTGTGCGCTGGGGGCCGCGGGAGCGGCCGGGGTCTGCGTGTCGACCAACGTCACCTTCGCCGTCCCGGGGGGTGTCAGACGTTTCCGTGGGGGGTGCGGCGCCAATTATGCGGCCCGAACCTCCGAAACGCTGAAATGGGGGCGCGACCGAGGTCGCGCCCCGCGCTCCCAGGCCCATGTCCGGCCGGTGCGGCAGTGACGTTCATGCGCGGCCTTCGTTCCGGCGCGGCGCGGGCTGGCTGCCCGGGGCGTGCCGTTGTCTACTGGTCGCGTGATCCCCCCTGCCCTGACACCGGTGGATGCCGCGTCCACGGCCCCCGCCGACCCCCGCCGCCTCGCACGGGGCCGCCCCGTCGGTTGACGATGAGCGTCCGGCCAGCCGGCGTTGGGGAGTAGCGGACCGCGGTCACCCTTCCCGAAGTAGGACGCAAAGACGGTACGCGCAGCCGACGGGTCGATGTCAACCGCCTCGCGGGATGTAATTCGCCGGGGCGGCGTGTCGGCCGGGCGTGTCGGTCCCGGTTCACCCGCACGCTCACGATCAGCGATGATCCGACTACAGGCCGTACGGTCACGGTCCGTGTTGGCGGCCTGGTTCCGCCGCCGTTTCACCCCCGGACGTCACCCGTTCGCCCAGCTGTTCACACAGCCGGGCCGCGGCCTGCGGATGGTCGGCGGCGAGCAGGCCCGCGGCGGCGAGGACGTACGCGGCGTCAACGGCGACGCGGGGCCCGCGGGGCAACGCCCACCCACCGGCGTGGTCGCGCAGGATCGCCTCGACGGCGGCCGCTGCGGCGTGGCGTTCAGCATGCCGGAACACACCCCCGGACGCCACGACCGACACGACGTGTCGCAGGTCCCGTCCCGCCCTGGTGTGACGGCGCACGGCGATCGTGGCCGCGGCCCCGGCGAGGCCCAGCGGCCCACCGGCGACCGGGACGCGTTCCCGGGCGGCGGCGGCCTCGATCCCGGCGACGTTCCACCGCACGCCGAGGTCACCCTCGACGGTCCGGGCGTGCCACAGCACCCCGGCGACCGCGTGGGGCGGCGCCTCCCGCGGCTGCAGCGCGCTGTACACGTCGGTGGTGGCCCCGCCGACGTCGACGACGAGCAGGTCCCCGCCGGTCCGCGCGGCGAGGACCCCGACACCGGTCAGGACCGCGTCCGGGGTGGCCGCCGACACCATCCGCGCGAACCGCGGCCCCTTCGACAGCCGTTTCCCGCCGATGACGTGCCGGATGAACAGGTCCCGGATCGCGGCCCGGGCCGGCCCGGCGTCGACGACGCCGATGCGGGGCAGCACGTTGCCGGTGGCCACGACCGGCAGGTCGTGCCGGGCGAGGGCGGCGAGGACGTCGTCACGGGCGTCGGCGTTGCCGGCGACGACGACGGGGACCCGCCACCGGGCCGCGGCGAGCCGGCGGGCGTTGTGCACGATGGTGTCGCCGTCGCCGCCGTCGGTGCCGCCGACGAGGAGCACGACGTCGGGCCGGTCGGCGCGCACGTCCCGCACCTGCCCGGCGGTGAGATGCCCGGCGGCGACGTGCACGACGCGGGCGCCGGCGGACAGGGCGACCCGGTGCCCGGCGTCGGCGGAGACGAGGGGCTCGTAGCCGATGACGGCGAGCCGCAGCCCGCCACCGGCGGAGGAGCAGCAGTAGACGTGCTCGACGGGCCCGGCCGCGGCCAGCAGCGCGTCGACGCCGTCGAGGACGTCCCCGCCGAGGGTGGTGGGCGTGGCCGCGGTCGCGACCAGCTCGCCGGTGCCGGTGTCGACGACGGCGAGCTTGGTGTCGGTCGACCCGACGTCCAGACACGCGGCGAGCGTCACGGGACCACCCCAGATGGCTCCGGTCCGTGCGACCAGGGCCCCGTAGCTCCCGTCAGACACCGGTCGGCCCCGGGGGGCCTCCCTGCCGGCTCCGCGGTGCCAAGAACAGACCCGCCGGGGCCGATCATGGGACGACGACGGTGCCGGTGGCGGACACCGCGAGCAGCGGCGGGTCGAGGACGGCGGCGGCGGACGGCCCCCGGCCGGGCTCGGCGCGGCAGGTGACGTGGCAGGTGAAGTCGACGGTGCGGCTGCGGTTGCCCTGCCGGGTCACGGTCGCGGTGACCTCGACGACGTCACCGGCGTGGACCGGGGCGTGGAACGTGACCGTGCCGTACCCGGCGAACAGCCCCTCGTCGCCGTCGGTGCGGATGCACAGCTCGGTCGCGGCGTCGCCGAACAGGGCGAGGCTGTAGGCGCCGTCGACGAGGTTCCCGCCGTAGTGGGCGTGCGCGTACGGCACGTACCTGCGGTGCACGACCGTCACCCCGACGTGGCTCACCGGGCACCGGCCAGGGCGTGCGCCAGGTACGAGGCGACCTCCCGCGGGGTGGTGCCCCGGCCGAAGATCCGGTCGACGCCGAGCTCGGCGGCCATGAGCTCGTCGAACCGCGGCCCGCCGACGACCAGCAGCGGCCGGCGGGCCGGCGGGAACGCCTCCCGGAACGCGGCCGACATGGCGCGGGTGTTGTGCAGGTGGGCGTCCTTCTGCGTGACGACCTGGGACACGAGCACGGCGTCGGCCTTCTCGGTGGTGGCGGCGGCGACGAGATCGGCGACACCGACCTGGGCGCCGAGGTTCACGACCCGGATCTCCCGGTAGTACTCGAGGCCCTTCTCCCCGGCGATGCCCTTGACGTTGAGGATCGCGTCGATCCCGACGGTGTGGGCGTCGGTGCCGATGCAGGCCCCGACGACGACGAGCTTGCGCCGCAGCCGGGCCCGGACGGCGGCGTTGACGTCCTTCGGCGACAGCAGCGGGTAGTCCCGCTCGGCGACGACGACCTTGCCCGGTTCGACGAGGTGGTTGACCCGCCCGTACACCACGTAGAACGTGTGCTGCTCGCCGATTCCCCGGGCGTGCACGACCATCGCCGGGTCGATGCCCATCTTCCCGGCCAGCTGCAGCGCGGCGCCCTCGCCGCGTTTCCCGGCCGGCAGCGGCAGCGTGAACGACACCTGGACCATCCCGTCGCCGGTCGTGTCCCCGTAGGGCCGGATCACCGGTGCGCTGGTCATCGTTCCTCCTTCGTCAGCAGCTGCTCGGCGGGGTTGAAGTAGCCGGGTTCGCGGCGGGCGACACCGTCGAGGCCGCGGCCGCGGTCGGCGGGCCGCCGCATGATCCCGAACGTGCCGTCGGCGATCGCCTCGAACAGCCCCTCGGCGGCGATCCGCTCGAGCAGGCCGACCGCTTCACGCAGTACGAGTGCGGCCCGGTCCTTGATGAACGGGCCCGGGGTGAAGTCTTCGTGCAGGTTGCCCGCGGCCCGCAGCACGTAGTGGACGTTCTGCAGGGCGATGTCCCGGTCGGACAGCCACGGGGTGACGACCGCCTCGGTCATCATGCCGACGAGCAGGATGCCCTGCCCGGTCAGCGCCCCGGCGAGGTTGAAGAACCCGTCCAGGAGGTTGCCGCGGAACACGTCGCCGGTCATGTGCCGCGTCGGCGGCATCCACTTCAGCGGGGCGCCGGGGAACAGTTCCCGGGCCAGCAGGGCGTGGGAGAGCTCCAGCCGGAACGACTCCGGCAGGTCAGGGTTGATCTCGAACGCGTGGCCGAGCCCCAGCTGCCACGTCTGCAGCCCCGCCTCCGTGGCGAAGTACTCGTTGAGCAGCTGCGACACGGTGACGGTGTGCGCGGCGTCGACGGCGTCGGCGGTCGTGAGGTAGTTGTCCTCGCCGGTGTTGATGATGATCCCGGCCCGGGCGTGGATCTGCCGGGAGAACCGCTGGTCGACGAACGTGCGGATCGGGTTGATGTCGCGGAACAGGATGCCGTACATCGAGTCGTTGAGCATCATGTCGAGCCGTTCGAGCCCGGCCAGCGCCGCGATCTCCGGCATGCACAGCCCCGACGCGTAGTTCGTGAGCCGGATGTACCGCCCGACCTCCTTCGACGTCGCGTCGAGCGCGGCCCGCATCAGCCGGAAGTTCTCCTGCGTCGCGTACGTCCCCGCGAACCCCTCCCGGGTCGCGCCCTCCGGCACGTAGTCCAGCAGCGACTGCCCCGTGGACCGGATGACCGCGATCACGTCCGCCCCGGCCCGCGCCGCCGCCTGGGCCTGCGGGATGTCCTCGTAGATGTCGCCGGTCGCGACGATCAGGTAGATCCACGGCCGCTGCGCCGGGTCGCCGTGCCGGGCGACGAGCCGTTCCCGTTCCCGGCGCCGCCGGTCGATCCGGGCGACCCCCCGGGCCACGGCCGCCGTCGCCGACCGGCGCACCCGCCCGTCCCGGCCCGGGCGCGGCACGTCGAAATGCACGCTGCCGGCCGCCGCCTTCTGCGCCAGCAGCGTCAGGTCGGCGTGCCCGTCACGGATCAGCGCGTCGTAGACGGGCAGCAGCACCCCGTGGCCGAGACCGACGTCGGCGGCGACGGCGTCGACGAGCCGGTTCACCCACGGGATCCCGTCCGGGTCGGCGCCGCCGATCCCGGCCAGGCGCAGCGTGGCCCGCTCCACGGAGGCGGTGGTGTGCGTCCTGGCCAGCTCGACGACGGGCCGGCCGGCGGCCTCGGCGAGCCGCCTGGCCTTGGCGACCGTGCGCCGGTCGAGTCCGAGTTTCCCGCTCACGTCGTCGCCTCCGCTCCGCTGCGGCGACGACGTGCACAACTGTGCCCATGGTGAGCGGCCCCTCCGCTCCGCTTCGGACCGCTCACGTCGTCGCCTCCGCTCCGCTCCGGACCGCTCACAGCGCCGCCTCCGGAGTTCATGTCGTGGTGTGGATGGTCCGCCCGCGCAGGACGGTCCGGCGGGCGGCGGGGCTGTCGTCGCCGTCGAGGACCGCGGCGACGGGGCCGGTGGTGTCCCAGACGGTGAACGTCGCGGAGCCGCCCGGGTTGAGGACGCCTTCGTCGTCGAGGCGGGCGGCGCGCCACCCGCCGCGGGTGTGCGCGGCGAACGCGGCCTTGCCGCCGATGCGCTGCGCCGGGTTGTGGTGGCGCATCGCGGCCCGGCAGCTGCCCCACGGGTCCAGCGGCGTCACCGGGCTGTCGGACCCGAACGCCAGCGTCACCCCGACCCCGGCGAGGGCCGCGAACGGGTTCGCGGCGAGGGCCCGGGCCGGGCCGAGACGGGTGGCGTACATGCCGTGCTCGCCGCCCCACAGCCGGTCGAACGCGGGCTGGACGGACGCGACGATGCCGTACTCGACGAACCTGGCGATGGCGGCCTTGTCGAGCAGCTCGGCGTGTTCGACGCGGTGCCGGCCGTCGCGGATCGCGTCGACACCGACGATCTCGGCGGCGCCGGCGAAGCCCTGCAGGACGGTGCCGATGGCGTGGTCGCCGATGGCGTGGAAGCCGCCCTGCACGCCGTGCCGGGCGCAGCCGACGAGGTGGTCGGTGACCTGCCGCGCGGTGAGGTAGCCGTGGCCGCAGGAGCCGGGCTCGTCGCGGTAGGCGTCGCCGAGGTGGGCGGTGCGGGCGCCGAGGGCCCCGTCGGCGTACAGGTCCCCGGCGGCGCCGGCGGCGCCGAGCTCCCGGGCCTTCGCCGCGGCGCCGGCCTCGCCCCACAGGCCGATGACGAGGGGATGGTCGGGGCCGTGGCCGAGGGCGGCGGTGAAGTCGGCCTCGCCGGACGTGCCGGGCCCGCCGCACTCGTGGACGCAGGCGATCCCGAGCGCCGCGGCGTGGCGCAGGGCGGCCCGCTGCGCGGCGTGGACCTGCGCGGCGGTGATCGACGCGTACGCGGCCTCCCGCACGACGTGGTGGGCGTCGCGGCGCAGCCAGCCGCCGTCGTCGTAGCCGGGCGCGGCCTTCGCCTCCGCGGTCAGCAGCGCGGTGGAGACGAGCGCGGCGTGCACACACGTCCGGGACAGGTACACGGCCCGGCCGCCGCCGGCCCGGTCCAGCTCCGCCGCGCTCGGCGTGGCCGGGTCGGCCCACGCGGACTCGTCCCAGCCGTGGCCGATGACGACCGCGTCGGCGGGCAGCCCCGCGGCGTGGGCGGCGACGGCGTCCAGGACGTCCCGGGCGCCGCGGGCGGCGGCGAGGTCGAGGCCCTGCAGGGTCAGCCCGGTCGCGGTGGTGTGCACGTGCGCGTCGACGAACGCCGGCGTGACCAGGGCCCCGCCGAGCTCGACGGTCCGGTCGGCGCCGGTGGGGGCGTCGGCGTCGGGCCCGACCCAGGTGATGCGGTCGCCGTCGGTGAGCAGCGCGGTGGCGGAGGGGTCGGCCGGGGTGTGGACGCGGCCACCGCGGTAGAGGGTCTTCATGGCGCCCAGTCTGCCAACCGGTGCCCGAGCCGTGCTGTGAACAGGTCCCGCAGCGCCGTGTCGGATCGCAGCAGCGACAGTGCGTAGTCGGCGTGTCCCGGCACGTAGCCGTTGCCGATGAGCATCGTCACGTCCGCGGCGAGGCCCTCCGCCCCGAGCGCGGCGGCCGGGAACGACGTGGCCATGGAGAAGAACACGACCGTACCGCCCGCGGCGGTGGCCAGGATCGCGGCGTGCTCGCAGCCGGGCACGTCGACACACACCACGGTCAGGTCGCCCGGCCCGCCGGCGGCGTCGAGGGCGGCGGCGAGCCCGACGGCGTCGCGGGCGTCGGCGACGACCACGTGCTCGGCCAGGCCGGTGCCCTCCAGGCGGGCCCGTTCGGCGTCGTCGCGCACGACCCCGACCCGGGTCGTGCCCCGCGCCGCGGCCAGGGCGAGGCTCCCGGACTTCCCGGCCGCGCCGAGGACCACGACCCGGCCGGCGGGCCGCTGCCGCAGGCACCGCGCGACGAGGGCCGGCGCCCCGCACACGTCCAGCACCGCGAGCGCCAGCTGCGGGTCGAGGTCGGCGGGCAGGACCGCGGCGACCGACCGGGCGAACAGGATCGCGTGCCCGGCGCACGGCACCTGTTCGCTGCGCCCGTCCCAGTCCTGCAGCCCGTCGCTGATGTGCAGCGGCGTCAGGGTGAGGGAGACGAGGGTCGCGACCCGGTCCCCGGCCCGCAGCCCCAGCGGCGAGGCGGGCCCGGCCTCCTCGACGGTGCCGATGAGCATCCCGCCGGAGCCGGTGACCGGGTTGTGCATCTTCCCGCGGCTGCGCACGATCTCCAGGACCGCGGCCCGGATCCGCTCGCCGTCGCCGCCGTGCTCCTCGGCCAGCTGCCGGTAGCTGGCCGCGTCCAGGTTGAGCCGCTGCACGGCGACCCGGACCTCGTCGGGACGGATCGCCGGGGACGGGTCGAGGCGCAGCGCCGCCTGTGGCAGCACCCCGGCCGGCGCCACCACCCGGTGCAACCCGATCGGCGAACTCATTTCCCGCACCCGCCCAACTATGCCGAAGATTTTCCGGCAGAGTAACGCTAGTACAGGATATCTTTCAAGCGTCGGCTAGCGGGACCCCGAACCCGACAACGTCAGCACATGCTCCACCAGACCGATCAGCACCGCCTTCGACGACTCCCGGTCCCGCGCGTCACACAACAACAACGGCACATGCCCATCCAGATCCAGCGCCTCCCGCACCTCCCCCTCCGAATACGTCACCGCATCGTCGAAACAGTTCACCGCCACCACGAACGGCGTACCCCGCCGCTCGAAGTAGTCGATCGACGGGAAGCAGTCCGCCAGCCGCCGCGTATCCGCCAGCACCACCGCACCCAGCGCACCCAGCGCCAGCTCGTCCCACAGGAACCAGAACCGGTCCTGCCCCGGCGTGCCGAACAGGTACAACACGATCTCCGACCCGATCGTGATCCGCCCGAAGTCCATCGCCACCGTCGTGGTCGACTTCCGCTCCACCCCGGTCAGATCATCCGTGCCGATCCCCGCCGCCGTCAGCGACTCCTCCGTCTGCAACGGCCGGATCTCGCTCACCGCCCCCACCAGCGTCGTCTTCCCCGCCCCGAACCCACCCGCGACCAGAATCTTGATCGCGGTCGGCACAGGCCGCTCAGAGCGCCCGGAGTCCATTGATCACCGCCTTCAACACGCTCTCACTCGGCAGCCCACCCGTCGCCTGCGGCTGGTACAACTCGATCAACCCCTGCCCCAGCAGATCACCCAGCAGCACCCGCACCACCCCGAGGGCCAGGTCCAGATGCGACGCCAGCTCCGCCACCGCCAGAGGCTCCCGCGCATACGCCAGGATCGCCCGATGCTCCGGCTGCAGCCCGTACCCGACCCCCGACAGGGCCGCCCGGTTCGCCACCACCATCGCCACCACGTCGAACCTGTCCGACGCCGGCACGACCCGCCCGCCCGTCATCGCATACGGACGCACCACCGGACCCGCATCCCGGTCCACCCACGCATAGTCCGTCCACGGCTCCGCCCGCAGATCCTCCCGCGGCGGCTCCGGCCACACATGCACCGGCGGCTCCGGCTCGTACCCGGCCGGCACGTACTCGTAGTTGCCCGGCTCATACCCGTCCCAGCTCCCGGCCGCATGCCGGCCCGGCGGATCCGTCACTGCCCACCCGCCCCACGCGCCGACGTCGACAGGTTCTCCCCGACCCGCTGCACCAGCATCGCCATCTCATACGCGATCAACCCGATGTCCGCATCCGCATCCGCCAGCACCGCAAGGCACGCACCCCGCCCCGCCGCCGTCACGAACAGAAACGCCGACTCCATCTCGATGATCGTCTGCCGGACCGCGCCGCCACCGAAATGCCGCCCAGCCCCCCGCGCCAGACTCTGGAACCCCGCCGCGACCGCCGACAGATGCTCGGCATCCTCCTGCGACAAGCCCCTCGACGCGCCCATCATCAGCCCGTCCACCGACAGCACCACCGACCGCTGCACCGACGGCACCCGGTTCACCAGGTCATCCAGCAGCCAGTTCAGGCCCGAGTTACTGCCCTGCGCCGGCGCCGTCATCGCTGACCCCCGTCCACACCGTCACCGTCAGCCGGCTGCGACGCGTGCCGGCCCCTCGCCGTACCCGCCTGGAACGACGACATCATCCGCCGCAACTGCTCCGGCGACCGCGTCGTCGTCGGCTCGTCGTCCTCATCCACCCCGGCCGACGCCGTCGACTGCTCCGTCTGCAACTGCGGCGCCAGGCTCTGCTGCCGCACCCGCTTCGGCAACCCGCCGCGCGCCGGCCCCGGCCCCTCCCGCTCGGCCATCTCCGACCGCTCCACCGGCGGCCGCGGCACCTCCCGGCGCGGCTGCGCCTCCGGCACCACCGACAACGCCGGCCGCCCCTGCGGCACCTCCTGCCGCGCCTCAGGCCGCACTTCCCGCGAAACCGACCCCGGCAGCCACGAGAACGGCTCCGCCGCCACCATCGGCAGCTCATGCGTGCTCCGCAACTCCTGCGCCGCCCCCGCCGGCAACACCGACGACTGCGCCACCACCAGATCCATCGGCAGCAACGCCACCGCCGTCACACCCCCGTACGGCGACGGCCGCAGCATCACCTTCACCCGGTGCCGCGCCGCCAGCTGCGCCACCACGAACAACCCCAGCCGCGCACTGTTCGCCGGGTCGAAGTCCGGCGGCTCCGCCAGCCGCCGGTTCGCCTCCTCGACCGCCTCCACCGTCATCCCCAGACCCCGGTCCTCGATCTCCACCACGAACCCGTTCGGCACCGACTGCCCCGTCACCTGCACCCGCGTGTGCGGCGGCGAGTACGCCGTCGCGTTCTCCAGCAGCTCCGCCAGCAGATGAATCACGTCACCGACCGCCCGGCCCACCACCGCACCCTCACCGACCTGCAACACCTGCACCCGCGCGTAGTCCTCCACCTCCGACACCGCGCCCCGCACCACGTCGATCACCGGCACCGGGTTACGCCAGCCCCGCCCCGGCGTCGACCCCGCCAGGATCACCAGGTCCTCCGCGTGCCGGCGCATCCGCGTCGCCAGATGGTCGACCCGGAACAGATCCGCCAGGTCGTCCGGCTCACTCGTACGCCGCTCCATCCCGTCCAGCAGCTGCAGCTGCCGGTGCAGCAGCGTCTGGCTGCGCCGCGCGATGTTCAGGAACACCTCGTTCATCCCCTGCCGCACCGACGCCTCATCCACCGCCGAGGCCACCGCCGTGCGCTGCACCGAGTTGAACGCCTCCGCCACCTGCCCGATCTCGTCCGACCCCAGCCGCAGCGGCGGCGCCTCCGCCGCCACATCCACCGCCGTGCCCTTGCGCAGCCGCGACACCACCGACGGCAGCCGCTGCTCGGCCAGCTCCCGCGCCGCCACCCGCAGCCCGTCCAGGCGCCGCGCCACCGACCGGCCCGTCCGCACCGACAGCAGCACCGACGCCACCACCGCCAGCAGACCCACCACACCGGCCACGACCAGCTGCAGCACGATACGGTCCGACGCCTCCGACGCGTGCCGCACGTTCACCTTCTGCACACTGGAACGGAACTGCGCCAGCTGCGCGTTCACCGGGTCGAACGCGGCCCGCCACTGCGCCAGCTCCACCCCCGACGACTTACCCGGCGTCGCGGCCATCAGCCGGTTCTCGACATCCTGCAGCGCCTTCATCTGCGCCCCCGCCGCCAGCTGCCGGTACTGCACCTGCTGCTCCGCCCGCAGCTGCGTCGACGCGTACGGCAGGATCAGCCGCGACTGCCCGACCAGCGTCACCAGCTGCGCGAAGTCCTCGACCGTGTAGTCGCCCTCGGTGGTGAAGTCACCGACGAGCGTGTCCTCCTCCGACAGCAGCTCCCGGGCCATCGACAGCACGAACGCGCCCCGCGCCTCCTGCGCCACCTCGGAGTCGGCGTGGTTCGCCGCCGCCTCGAACAACCCGTACGTCGTCATGATGACCTGGTTGAACCCGTTTCGGGCGCCGTCCGGCTCACCACCGGCGTCGGCCGCCTGCCGGATGCCCGCCACCCCGTCCAGCGCCTTGTACGTCGTGTCCAGTGCCAGGACCAGCTCGTCCGACGCCACGTCCTTCGCCGGCCCGCTCGACGACAGCCGCCGGAACGCCGCGATCGCCTCGTCGGACTTCTTCCGCGCGTCCAGCATCACCTGCTGCCCGCTCTTGCGCCCCGACGACAGGTAGGCGCCCGTCAGCTGCCGCTCGGACTGCAGCGCCACCACCATCGCCTCGCCCGGCTCCCCGACCCGGTCGGCGATCGTCGCCGCGCCCCGCAGGTCGAGCGCGGACGGCAGCGTGAGACTCACCGCGAACAGCCACAGCGCCACGAGCATGACCAGCGGCACGGTCATCATCGCGGTGATTTTGGCTCGGACGGACCAGCGATTCTTCATCGGACCTCGGGTGCGCAAAGGGTGCGGGCAGGTTCCCGATCACCGTATGCAGCCGAAGATCACCCGACGTCCGCCCGCGAGCCGCCAATCTCGACCCAACCAGACGACAGACAGTAGATCTTCCGTCCCTGCTCTCGTGCGGAGGAAGATTTCCGGCTAAGCTCCCGTTAAGACGGAAACTTTAGGGGAGCGCCCGCATGCAGCCATACGTCTACCAGCGCCACGCACTCGAAGAACCCGACTGGCGCCGCTTCCCCGGCTGGACCGGCGTCACCCGCGACCAGTGGGAAAACGCACAATGGCAACGCGCCCACTGCGTCAAGACCATCGCCCAGCTACGCACCGTGCTCGGCGACACCGTCACCGACGCCTTCTACGACGACCTCGCCGCCGACCAGGCCCACCACGCCACCATGTCCATGCTCATCCCACCCCAGATGATCAACACCATGGTCCCCGGCGCACCCCCCACCGACGACACCCTCCGCACCGACCCCATCCGCCGCTACATGCTCCCCATCGCCAGCGACCGCCTCCCCGACTGGCCCTCACACCCCTACGCCACCCGCGACTCCCTCCACGAACACGACATGTGGGTCGCCGAAGGACTCACCCACCGCTACCCCACCAAAGTCCTCGCCGAACTCCTCGCCACCTGCCCCCAGTACTGCGGCCACTGCACCCGCATGGACCTCGTCGGCAACAACACCCCCACCGTCACCAAACTCAAGCTCGCCCACAAACCCGCCGACCGCCACACCGCCATCCTCGACTACCTGCGCACCCACCCCGGCGTCCGCGACGTCGTCGTCTCCGGCGGAGACGTCGCCAACCTCCCCTGGCACCAGCTCGAGTCATTCCTCATGCAGCTGCTCGCCATCGACACCATCCGCGACATCCGCCTCGCCACCAAAGCCCTCGCCGGGCTCCCCCAGCACTGGCTGCAACCCAGCCTCGTCGAAGGCCTCGAACGCGTCGCCCGCACCGCCGCCCGCCGCGGCGTCAACCTCGCCATCCACACCCACGTCAACCACGCCCAGTCCCTCACACCACTCGTCGCCAAAGCCGCCCACACCGCCCTCGAAGTCGGCGTCCGCGACGTACGCAACCAGGGCGTCCTCCTGCGCGGCGTCAACGCCACCTCCGCCGACCTACTCGACCTCTGCTTCGCCCTGCAAGGCGAGGCCGGCATCCTGCCGTACTACTTCTACATGTGCGACATGATCCCCAACGCCGAACACTGGCGCGTCGCCGTCTGGCAGGCCCAGCAGCTCCAGCACGACATCATGGGCTACCTGCCCGGCTACGCCACCCCCCGCATCGTCTGCGACGTCCCCTACGTCGGCAAACGCTGGGTCCACATGGTCACCGAGTACGACCGCGAACGCGGCATCTCCTACTGGACCAAGAACTACCGCACCAGCATCGAAGACGACGCCACCGAGCTCGACCGCACCTACCCCTACTACGACCCCATCGACACTCTGCCCAAAACCGGCGCCGACTGGTGGCGAAAAGAGCACGCTGAGTAGGTGCGCCGCACCATCCTCCGCCTGCTCGGCATCGCCCTCGCCGCCGCGGCGCTCATCACGTACGTCAACTGGTCCGGCAGCCGCGACGCCGCCCGCTTCGACCCCGCCGCCCAGCTGCACTGCGGCCACGGCACCGAGATCGCCGGCGCGGCCGCCACCGCGCCGCCCACCACCCGCGAGACGCGCAGCCCCGACCAGATCGCCGCCACCTGGGCCAGGTCCCGGTCACCGGCCCTGCTCGCCGGGCAGCGCCACCTCTTCGACAGCACCGACCGCGTCGACATCGGCTTCGACCACAAGGCCCAGACCGTCGCCGTGCTCACCTTCCGCGCCGACAAGACCCTCGGCTGGCACCTCTCCGCGGTCGTGGCGTGCCAATCCGCCACCCCCGGCCCGAGCTAGCCCGGCGGCGCGAACCCAAAAAAGGCAAGTCGGCCGCGCAGCGGCCTTGATGTTCTTTTCAGGCGTGGCGAAGCCACGTCGCGTATCGCTTCCTAGGATGCTAGGACATGACCATTGGGCACTAATTGGGGGCCCGGCCGGCCCGATCCCGATCGGTCATCACGCGGTGACTGGCCGCCCCCTACGATTTCGTTGACCTCCAGCCGATGGGGTGGCATGCGCAGGCAGCTACTCGCCGCTGCGGCCGCCCTGACCATGGGTTGCGGCCTGGTCCACGGGGGACCGCGGACCGCGGCGTCTCCGCACGCCCCGCCGTGCCCCGGGGGGCACGGCACGACCGTGCGACTCGGGGCCCCGAGGGGCAGGGCGCACCGGCCGTGGCCATGTTCCACACCGAGGGGCCCCGTGTACCTGCGCGCCACCGGCTTCCAGGGCCTCAGCATCCTCGACCCGCACCTGCCGCGGCAGACGCAGCTGTCGATCGGCGACCCGGGCGCGCTGCCGTCGTACAACCCGGACGCCTTCGCCCTGCAGCCGTTCCGCGCGCAGCTGGATGCCCGCGACGGACACTGGGGCCGGGCCGAGCTGCCGGCCGGCGACTACTGGCTGGTGACAAGCAACTACGCCGACATCGAACTGCTCAGCTGCACCGAGGGCGCCGACGGCGGCAGCCCCGCCGTCCGCCCCAGCCTGTCCTGACGGCAACGGCCCAGGCCAACACCTTCTCCTGGCCACCTCCTGGCCGCGCAGCGCAGTGAGCCATTGCCGCCGCCCGTACGCCCGCGCAGCGGCGCCGTCGTCACCCACGGTATGCGGGCCGCAACCAGGTGCCCACCCCACGCGTCGGCATGGGCCGCGGTGGCGCTCGCGGGCCCTGCTCCGCCACCCGGCCGCGGTGGCGCTCGCGGGCCCAATGCAGCACCGCCGGGCACTGCTCCGTCACCCGCTGTATGTACACCGCCACGGCGAGGTTCTCCGCGGCGGCGGCGAGGGCCTCGATGCCGGGGCCAGGGTTGCCCGGCACCAGCCAGCAGCACGAGCCCGCCGAGCAGCAGCGCGGTCCCCCGTGGACCAGGCCGCAACCCATGGCCAGGGCGGCCGCAGCGGCGAGTAGCTGCCTGCGCATGCCACCCCATCCCCCTCGCCCGGCGGGGAGCCATCGCCGGCCCGCTTCCGCGCTTCGCGCGAGCCTGGGCAGGCACGACCGGTCGGTCGGCAACAACGCGGCTGGCAGCACCACGGCCGGCAAGTCCGGCCTCCCGCGGGCCGCAACCCAGCCCGGCGGCGCGAAACCCGAAAAAGGCAAAGCGGCCGCGCAGCGGCCTATTGGTCTTTACAGGCGTGGCGGAGCCACGTCCCCTAAGCCATCCTAGGATACTAGGAACAGTCATCCACGCCGGCACCGCCAGCGCATCGCCGGCCCGCTTCCGCGCTTCGCGCGAGCCTGGGCGGGCACGACCGGGCGACCGGGCAGCGTCAGGCCGTCGTCAGGGCGTGGATGGCGCCCGCGCGGGTGCCGAAGTACAGGCTGCCCTTCCACACCGCCGGTGTCGCCTCGATGCAGCCGCCGATCTTCATCTCCCACAGCAGCTTCGGGTCGGTGTGGGTGTCGGCCACGTCGTAGGCGTGCATCGTGCCGGCGCAGTCGCCGATGAACAGGGTGTCGTCGACGACGACCGGCGACTGCCAGGTTTCCCCGCCGGGCAGGTGGAAGCGCCACCGCACCTCGCCGCTGGCCCGGTCGATGCCGAGCACGTCCCCGCCGGTCGTGTCGTAGATGGCGATGTCGCGGTACAGCGCCGGGGTCCCCCAGATGCCCGCCGGCCGCGTTGCCTGGTCCTTCACCGACCACACCACCGGGTTGTCCGGCTTGGACGGGTCGAGCTTGAGCATCTGCCCGACCTCGCGGGAGCGGGCGTTGCCCTTCTCGAACTCCGAGCCGACGTACAGGTAGCCGTCGGCGTCGACGACCACGGAGGCGTCGGTGTCGTCGCCGGTCCAGAAGCGGAACGTCCGCGTCGGCGCCCGGCCCGCCTTCAGCCCCGACAGGTCCCAGCCCTGGACCAGGCCGCCGGAGTTGGCGAAGTACACCGTGTCCTTGAAGACCGCGACCGAGTTCTCGATCGACACGTTGGTGTCGCCGAAGTCCTTGAGCTGCTGCTCGTCCCAGCCGGGCGTGTGGAACACCAGCTGCGGGTTCACGGTCACCTTGCCGTCCGGGCCGTAGCCGCGGTTGAGCTTCACGATGTGGAACTGGCTGTTCTCCCCGCCCTCGAGCAGGTAGTCGTCGATGATGAGGCCCGAGCCGTCCCAGTCGTCGTTCCACAGCGTCGGCTTCACCGCGTCCGCCGAGAGCTTCCACAGCTCCGTCGGCACGCCGCGGTCCAGGGCGATGACCCGGTAGTAGTTGTCGCGGGAGCCGGAGTACAGCAGCGGGAACCCGTCCGGGTCGACCGTGACGCTGCCCTTGATGATGTCGCCGGTCTTGAAGTCGGGAAGGATCCGCTCGCCGGTCACCGCGTCCAGGAAGTGGATGCTGCGGTCGTAGGCGCCGAACACCACCCAGGTGCGCCCGTCTCGCTCGAAGACGGCCGGCTGCCCGGTCCAGCCGCTGCCGCACCACTCGCGGGTCTCGCCCTTGTCGCTGGACATCGCGCACAGCCCGCCCGAGCGCGGGAACTGCCACTTCTCCACCGGCATCGTCCTGGGCACCGGGCCCTGGCCGTAGTACGTGCGGGTCGGGTTGCCGCGGAACGTCAGCAGGCCCTGGACCTTCGTGCCGTACGGCTTACCCACCAGCTTCGGGTCGGACCAGCCGGTGAACGGCGGCGGCTCCGGCGAGGCCGACGCCGGCGGCGGGCCGGACGGGGCCGGGCCGGACGGGGCCGCCGACGGGCCCCTCGTCCCGGCGTTGCGCAGCGCGTATGCGGTCGTCGCGACGCCGCCGACGATGAGCACCAGCATGCCGGCGACGAACAGCCGGAACAGGACCGGACGAGGCATGCGCACAGTATGGGCGCGGCGCACCAGGCCCGTCAGGCGGGCTTCTCGAAGTGTTGGTAGTCGGTGCCGGAGCGCCAGGACCCGCCCCACGCGAAGCCCTCGGCGGCGAACGCCCGCACCGTCGCGTCGCCCGCGACGATCATGCCGGGGCGCACGTCGCGGCGGTCCAGATAGGACCGCCCGGCCGGCGGCATGACCTTCCCGCCGGGCAGGTACGGGTTCTCGACCGTGTTGACGTCGATCGCCCGCCCGTACGCATGGTTGGACCAGTGGCTCGTCCCGGGCACGTTGCGGCAGTTGAAGCCCGACGTGTTGTCGGCCGCCATGCTGTCGTCGTCGCTGCCGCCGTACGCCTCGATGAGGTTCATGCCACGGATCGGGAACCGCTGCTCCCGCAGCCGCTGGAACACGCGCAGGGCGGCGTCGGCGATGGCCTTGTGCACGACGAGGCGGCCCGGGCGCAGCACGCCGTCGAAGTCCACATAGGACACGTGGACCAGGCGCAGGTCGTCGAGGCCGACCGGGCACCCGGGCCGCCACGAGACCCCGTTCATCCGGGTGCGCAGCTCGCCTGGCAGCGGTTCGACGAAGTCCTCGGGTGCCTTCGACGCCTCGGGTGTACGTCCTGTGCCCGCGCTGCTCGCCACGGCACTCGGCGACGTCACCGGCGGGGACGCGGCCGGGGCGTTCGCCGTCCCCCCGCAGCCGGTCAGCACGGCCGCCGCCATCAGGAGCGCGAGGCTTTTTGCCGGATTTGTACGAAACCACCCCACCACGCGGTTGATACTAAGGCTCGTGGCGGGTGATCGGCTCCGACGGCGCACGGTGCTGGCCGGGCTGCTGCTGCCGCTGGCCGCGCCCCGCCGCGCCGCGCCGGCACCGGATCCGGGTGTGCTGCGCACGCTGCCGCCGGCCACGGCGCAGGTGCTCATGGTGGTGTCGGACGGGCCGGCGGCCACCACGGCGGCGCTGCAGGCCTACGCCCGCGACGGCTACGGCTGGCAGCGCGCGCTGCCGCCGATGACCACCCGCCTCGGGTCCCGCGGGCTCAGCGCCACCAAGCGCGAGGGCGACCGCACGACGCCGGCGGGGGTGTTCGGGTTCGGCCCGACCGTGTACGGCATCGGGGCCGACCCCGGCGTGCGGTACACCTACCACCACCTCGTCGCCGGGGACTGGTGGAACGAGAACAGCGCCTCGCCCGGGTACAACACGTTCGCCCACGGTACCGACCCGGGCGGGCCGAGCGAGGCGCTGTGGCGGATCAGCCCGCAGTACACCCACTTCGCGGTCGTCCAGTACAACGTGCCCGCCGTGCCGGGCCGGGGCAGCGGCATCTTCCTGCACCAGGCCGGCGCCGGCGCGACCGCGGGCTGCGTGAGCCTGCCGGCCGCCGACCTCGTGACGGTGCTGCGCTGGCTGGAACCGGCAGCATTCCCGCGAATCGTGCTGAGCCCGGCACAATGGCTCGACCGGTACTGATCGCCTGTGCTTTGCGGAATCGTTACGGGCCGCTACCGTGCACCGGGCGGCGCCGCCCTTGTGCTCGGCGATCGGCACGCCATACGTTGCCCGACACAATCACCGCTTGTCACGACGCGGAAAGGACCCGTGCACATGCGCCGAGGGATCCTGTGCCTGCTCGCGGTCGGCGCGCTGGCCGCGTGCGGGCTGACGGCCTGCACGAACGAGGTCGCGGGCAAGGGCGGGCACGGCCGGCCGCGCATCGGGGTCATCCTGCCCGACAGCAAGTCCTCGGCGCGCTGGGAGACCGCCGACCGCAAGTACCTCGCCGCCGCGTTCAAGGCCGCCGGGGTCGACTACGAGATCCAGAACGCGCAGAACGACAAGAGCGCCTTCACCACCCTCGCCGAGCAGATGATCACCCAGGGCGTGGACGTGCTCATGATCGTGAACCTGGACTCCGGCACCGGCAAGGCGGTCCTCGACAAGGCGAAGAACGCCGGCGTGGCCACGATCGACTACGACCGGCTCACGCTGGGCGGTTCCGCGCGGTACTACGTGTCCTTCGACAACACCGCCGTCGGCACCCTGCAGGGTCAGGGCCTGGTCGACTGCCTGAACGCCGCGAAGATCACCAAACCGGTCATCGCGGAGCTCAACGGCGCGCAGACGGACAACAACTCCACGCTGTTCAAGGAGGGCTACGACGCGGTCCTGGCGCCCCACTTCGCCTCCGGCGCGTACGTCAAGGGCCCGGACCAGTGGATCGAGGAGTGGGACAACACCCGGGCCGGGACCACGTTCGAGCAGATGATGACCGCCCAGCCGGGCATCGGCGGCGTGATCGCGGCCAACGACGGGGTGGCCAACGCCGTGATCAACGTGCTCAAGAAGCAGGGCCTCAACGGCCGGATCCCGGTCACCGGGCAGGACGCCACCGCGCAGGGCCTGCAGAACATCCTCAACGGCGACCAGTGCATGACCGTCTACAAGGACGTGCGCCGGGAGGCGGCGGCCGCCGCCAAGCTGGCCATCGGCCTGGCCAAGGGTGAGACGGGCGTCACCGACCACAAGGTGCACGACCCGGTCGGCAAGCGCGACGTCGACTCGATCCTGCTCGATCCCAAGGCCATCACCAGGCAGAACGTCAAGGACGTGATCGACGACGGCTACGTCGCGGCCGACGCGGTGTGCACCGGCGAGTTCGCCGCCAAGTGCGCCGCAGCAGGTATCAAGTAAGGTACCGGATCTCGCCTGGGGATCTCGTCAGCCGGCCGGCATAGAGGAGCATCGTGACCGATACACCCCTGCTGGAGATCCGCGGGCTCAGCAAGAGCTTCGGGCCTGTCCAGGTGTTGCGCGACGTGGACTTCACCGTCCACGCCGGGCAGGTCACCGCCCTGGTCGGCGACAACGGCGCGGGCAAGTCGACCCTGGTCAAGTGCATCGGCGGGATCTACTCGATGGACTCCGGGGAGTACCTGTTCGACGGGCGGCCGGTGTCGGTGCACACCCCGCGCGACGCCGCCGCGCTCGGGGTCGAGATCGTGTACCAGGACCTGGCGCTGTGCGACAACCTCGACATCGTGCAGAACATGTTCCTCGGCCGGGAGATCCGCCGCGGGCTGGTCCTGGACGACATCACCATGGAGCAGCGGGCCGCGGAGACGCTGGCCAGCCTGTCGGTGCGCACGGTGGCGTCGGTGCGCCAGCCGGTGTCGAGCCTGTCCGGCGGGCAGCGGCAGACGGTGGCGATCGCCAAGGCCGTGCTGTGGAACAACCGGATCGTCATCCTCGACGAGCCCAACGCCGCCCTCGGGGTGGCCCAGACCGCGCAGGTCCTCGAGCTGGTCCGGCGGCTGGCCGACAACGGCCTGGCGGTCGTGCTCATCTCGCACAACATGAACGACGTGTTCGCGGTGGCCGACCGCATCGCCGCGCTGTACCTCGGCCAGATGGCCGCCGAGGTCCGCGCCACCGACGTCACCCACTCCCAGGTCGTCGAGCTCATCACCACCGGGCGCAGCGGCGACCTCGGACTGCGCCGACAGGGAGCCGCAGCGTGACCGTCTCAGCCCGCGTCGTCCGCCGGCTTTCGCGAAGGGGAACAGCGTGAGCCTGACGACTTTGCCCAGCCGGGAGACGCTCGAGGAGCGGCGGTCTGCCGGGTTCGGCGCCTACGCCCGCGACTACCTGGCCCGCATCCGCAGCGGCAACATGGGCGCCCTGCCCGCCGTCCTGGGCCTGCTCGCCCTCGTCGTGGCGTTCTCCGTCGCCCGGCCCGAGTTCGTCACCGCCGGCAACCTCGCCAACCTGCTGCACCAGGGCGCCGCCGTCACCGTCATCGCCATGGGCCTCGTCTTCGTGCTGCTGCTGGGCGAGATCGACCTGTCCGCCGGGTTCGCCAGCGGCGTCTGCGCCAGCGTGCTCGCCGTACTGCTGACGAACTTCGGCGTGCCCTGGTACGTGGCCGTCCTCGCCGCGCTGGCGACCGGGGCCGCGATCGGGCTCATCATCGGCATGCTCGTGGCCAAGCTCGGCATCCCGTCCTTCGTCGTCACGCTCGCCGCGTTCCTGGCCTTCCAGGGCGCCGTGCTGCTGCTCATGAAGGGCGGCACGATCGTCGCCGTCGACGACCCCATCATCAAGAAGATCAACTTCGACGGCCGGCTCGCCCCACTGCCGGGCTGGGTGCTCTACGGCGTCACCATCGCCGGGATGCTCGCCCTGCACCTGTGGAAGCGCTACAGCCGGGTCCGCCACGGCCTGGCCGCCGAGCCCCGCAGCGTCATCGCCCTGCGCGTGGTCACCGCCGCCGTACTGCTCGGCGGCGCGGTGTGGACGCTCAACCTGGAGCGCTCCCCGAACGCCGCCATCTCCCAGCGCGGCGTGCCGATGATCGTCCTCGTCGTCGGCGTCCTGCTCGCCCTGTGCACCTTCGTGCTCAACCGCACCGCGTTCGGCCGGCACATCTACGCCGTCGGCGGCAACCGCGAGGCCGCCCGCCGGGCCGGCATCCACGTCGACGCCATCCGCATCGCCGTCTTCGTCATCTGCTCCACCATGGCCGCCGTCGGCGGGATCGTCGCCGCCTCCCGCGACGCCTCCGTCAACCCCAACACCGGCGGCAGCAACGTGCTGCTCTACGCGATGGGCGCCGCGGTCATCGGCGGCACCAGCCTCTTCGGCGGCAAGGGCCGGGTCCTCAACGCGGTCCTCGGCGGTGCCGTCGTCGCCGTCATCGAGAACGGCATGGGCCTCATGAACTACAGCCCCGGCACCAAGTACATCGTCACCGGCGTCGTCCTGCTGCTCGCCGCCGGCATCGACGCGGTGACCCGGCGGCGAGCGGCCCGCGCCGGGCTGCGATGAAGCGCAACGACTAGGCTCATACCGCACCCCCACAAGAAAGCCGAGCATGCGCGTTGGCCCCAGCCAGGAGGAGATCCGCCGGAGCAACCTCGGAGCGCTCCTGCGTTCCGTGCACCTCCACGGCGCCATGTCCCGCGCCGACCTCACGACGAGCCTGGGACTCAACCGCAGCACGATCGGCGCGCTGACCGCCGACCTGTCCGCCGCCGGCCTGGTGAGCGAGGGGGTCCCGCGCGAGCAGCGGGGCCGGGCCGGCCGCCCGTCGCTGGTCGTGCGCCCGGAGTCCGAGAAGGTGTACGTCTACGCCTTCGCCGTCGAGGTGGACCGCATCGTCGCCGCCCGCGTCGGCCTCGGCGGCGTCCTGCTGGACCGCTTCGAGGCCGCCCGCCCCCGCGGCGAGCACGACGCCGCCCACGTGCTCAACCCGATCGCCGACTTCGTGCGCAAGATGCAGGCCACCGCCCCCGCCGGCGCCCGTCTCATCGGCAGCGGCGCCGCCGTTTCCGCCATGGTGCGCCGCGACGACGGATTCGTCCGGCTCGGCCCCCAGCTCGGCTGGGCCGACCAACCCCTCGGCGAGGCCCTGCGCGACCTCATCGGCCCCGGCACCCCCGTCGCCGTGCGCAACAACGCCGACCTGGCCGCCCTGGCCGAACACACCCGGGGCGCCGCCGCCGGCTGCGACAACCTCGTGTACCTCTACGGCGACGCCGGCGTGGGCGGCGGCATCATCGCCGCCGGCCGCCCGGTCACCGGCCACGGCGGCTACGGCGGCGAGGTCGGCCACATGGTCGTCAACCCCAACGGCCGCCCGTGCTCGTGCGGCTCCCACGGCTGCTGGGAGACCGAGATCGGCGAGCACGCCCTGCTCTCCGCCGCCGGCCGCAACCCGACCGCCGGCCGCGACGGCATCCTCACCGTCGTCGACGCCGCCGCCCGCGGCGACAACACCGCCCAGGCCGCCATGCGCCAGGTCGGCGACTGGCTCGGCTTCGGCGTGGCCAACCTGGTGAACATCTTCAACCCGGAGATGGTCATCTTCGGCGGCACCCTCCGCGAGGTGTACCTCGCCTCCGCCGCCCAGGTCCGCAGCCGCCTGAACCGCAACGGGCTGCCGGCCTGCCGCGAGCACGTCCGGCTGCGCACCCCGCAGCTCGGCCAGGACGCGGCACTGCTGGGCGCGGCGGAGCTCGCCTTCGAGCCCCTCTTCGCCGACCCGCTCGACCCGGCCTGACCTCGACGCCCCCACGGCGGATCTACCCGAAAAATCCCGATGCCCGGCGGCATCAGGATTTTTCGGACTTATCGCCTGACGCCGGATAAGTCCGATAAGTCGTGGCGCGGAGCGCCCGACTTATCGGTTTCAGGGCTTTCATCCCGTTGGCCGTCCGGCCCGTGATCCACCATGCCGGTTGCAGGCTCGGGAGCGGATCGGTTGCCTGCCGCAGCGCGGGCTCAGTTCGACCGGCCCCCGCCCGATCAGGGCGTCACGCGACGAGAGGGGGCACGATGGCGGGCAGGCTGCTCAGGGCCGCCGCGCCCACGCGCGGGTACGCCGTGCTGTGCGCCGCCGTCGCCGCGGTCACGGCCGGGCTGTGCGTCGTGTTCGTCTCCGGGGCCGGCGGGCCGCTCGTGTCGCAGAACGTGTCCAACGTCGCGCTTTTCGTGGCCGCCTGGGCGGCCGCCTGCAGCTGCTTCGCCAAGGCGCTGCGCGAGCGCGGCGGCCGGGTGCGGTGGGCGTGGGCGCTCACCGGGCTGGGGGCCTTCTCGTGGGGCGTCGGGCAGGTGTTCTGCATCTGGTACGAGACCGTGCTGGACCGGGAGGTGCCGTTCCCGTCCCTGGCCGACGCCGGGTACTTCTGGATGATGCCGTTCACCGCGGCCGGGCTGCTGCTGCTCCCGCTGAGCCGCCAGACGGTCGCGCAGCAGGTGCGCAGCATCCTCGACGGGCTCATGATCGCGGCGTCGCTGCTGCTCATCACGTGGGTGCTCATCCTCGGGCCGCTGGTGCGGCAGGGGGCCGACAGCTCGCTCGGGCTGCTGGTCACGCTGTGGTACCCGGGCGGGGACGTCGTGGTGCTCACCGTGGTGCTGTTCATGGTGGCCCGGCTGCGGCGCGGCGGGCGGCGGCCGATGTCGCTGCCGCTGGTCGGGGCCGGGCTGGCCGCGTTCACCGTGTCCGACTCCGGCTACGCCTACCTGACGCTGCTGGACTCCTACGGCTCGGGCAACGTGCTCGACCTGGGCTGGTTCACCGGGTTCGCGCTGATCCTGCTCGCCGCGCGGCGGCCCGAGACCTCGCACGCCGAGGAGGACGCGCACGCGCTCACCCGGCCGCTCGGGGTCATGCTGCCGTACCTCGCCGTGCTCGCCGCCCTCGTCACCAGCACGCTCGAGGTCCTGCGTCACGGCATGCACGAACCGCTCGTGTCCTGGTCGCGCTCGTCGATCATCCTGCTCATCGTCGGGCGGCAGCTGCTCACGCTGCTGGAGAATCGGTCGCTGACCCGCGACCTGGAGGCCCGCGTGGAGGGCCGCACCGCCGAGCTGCGCGCCTCCGAGCAGCGCTTCCAGGCGCTGGTCCAGCACAGCTCCGACGTCGTGACGGTGATCGACGCGGCGGGCTTCGTGACGTACCAGAGCGAGTCCGTCCAAAGGGTCTTCGGCCACGACCCGATCCGCTTCGCGGGCATCCGTCTCACCGACCACATGCTCCCCGAGTCCGCGCCCGTGCTGATCGCGGCGGTCGAGACGATCTCCGGCACCGCGTACGCCACCCGGGTCGTCGAGGTGCCGATGCTGCACGCCGACGGGCACCGCTGCCTGGCCGAGGTCACCCTGACCAACCTCCTCGAGGACGCCAGCGTGCGCGGCATCGTGCTCAACTCCCGCGACATCTCCGAGCGCAAGGAGCTCGAGGACCAGCTCGTCCACGAGGCGTTCCACGACGCGCTGACCAAGCTCGCCAACCGGGCGCTGTTCAAGGACCGGCTGGAGGTGGCGCTGCGCCGCCGCGACGAGGTGGCGATCCTGTTCCTGGACCTCGACGGGTTCAAGGAGGTCAACGACAGCCTCGGCCACGCCGCCGGCGACCACCTGCTCATCCAGGTCGCCGACCGGCTCGGCGCGGCCGTGCGCGACGGCGACACGGTGGCCCGCTTCGGCGGCGACGAGTTCGCGGTGCTCATCGACAGCGTCGCCGGGCCGCACGACGCCGACGAGCTGGCCACCCGCATCATCGCCGCGCTCGACGAGCACTTCGTGCTCGAGAACCAGGAGATCCACGTGCAGGGCAGCGTCGGCATCGCCCTGACCGGGCCCGACGCCCGCGACGCCGACCAGCTGATGCGCAACGCGGACCTGGCGATGTACCGCGCGAAGTCCGCCGGCTCGGGGCAGTTCGCCCGCTACGACCCGCAGATGCACTCCGGCCTGGTCGAGCGCCTGCAGCTGGCCGCGGACCTGCGCCGGGCCCTGGACGGCGGCGGCGAGCTGGAGATGTACTACCAGCCGACCGTCGAGCTGCGCAGCGGCGACATCGTCGGCTTCGAGGCCCTCGTGCGGTGGAACCACCCGGCCCGCGGCATGATCAGCCCGGCCGACTTCATCCCCCTCGCCGAGTCGACCGGCCTCATCCGGCCGCTGGGCCAGTGGGTCCTCGCCGAGTCGTGCCGGCAGGCGGTCGAGTGGGGCATGGGCGCGTCCGAGCGGCCGCTGACCATGGCGGTGAACGTCTCCGGCCGCCAGTTCGACCAGCCGGACCTGCCGGCGGTCGTCGCCTCCGTGCTGGCCACGACCGGGCTGCCGGCCGAGCGGCTGTGCCTGGAGATGACCGAGAGCGTGCTCATGACCGACACCGAGGAGAACCTCGCCGTGCTGGTCAGCCTCAAGGGCATCGGCGTGAAGCTGGCCATCGACGACTTCGGCACCGGGTACTCGTCGCTGGCCTACCTGCGCCGCTTCCCGGTCGACACGCTCAAGATCGACCGCTCGTTCGTGGAGCGGCTCAGCGGCGCGGCCCCGGACGCGGCCCTCGCGCGCACGATCGTGCAGCTGGGGCAGAGCCTCGGGATGGGCACCGTGGCCGAGGGCATCGAGCAGTACGCCCAGTTCCTGGCCCTGCGCCGGATGGGCTGCGACCTGGCCCAGGGCTACTACTTCGCCAAGCCGCTGCCGGCCGCCGAGGCGGGCCTGCTGCTGCGCGACCCCGCCGCACTGGCCGCCTGAACGCTCCGGCCGCCCGAACCAGCTGGCAACCGCGCGCGACCCGGGTCCGCTCCCGGCCCCCTCCAGCCTGGACGGGACCGAGCAACGCGCAGTTAGGAGACCGCTTCGATGACGGCCGCCCTCGCCGACCAGGCCCGCCTCGACCTGCCCGCGCACTGGCCCGCCGCCCTCGGCCCGCGGGCCCTGGCAGGCCTCGACGCGACGACGCCGTTCCTGGCCGTGGACCTCGCGACGGTCGCCGAGCGCTACACCGCCTTCACCGCCGCCATCCCCGGCGTGTCGACGTTCTACGCGATGAAGTGCAACTCCGCCGACGCCGTCCTGGGCACCCTCGCGGCGCTGGGCTCCGGCTTCGAGGTCGCCTCCGCCGGCGAGCTGCGCATGCTGCGGGAGCTCGGCGTCGAGGCGTCCGAGGTCCTGTACAGCAACCCGATCAAGCCGCCCGCGGCGATCGCCGAGGCCCGCCGGGCCGGCCTGTGGCGCTTCAGCTTCGACTCCGAGGGCGAACTGCACAAGCTCGCCCAGTACGCCCCGGGCGCCGCCGTCTACATCCGGCTGCGGGTCGACGACTCGACCAGCCTGTTCCCGCTGTCGCGCAAGTTCGGCGCCGAGGCCCACGAGGCCCGGGCGCTGCTGCTGCTGGCCCGCGAGCTCGGCCTGCGCCCCTACGGCGTCACCTTCCACGTCGGCTCGCAGTGCGCCACCACCAGCGCCTGGCGCCAGGCCATCGCCGCCGCCGGCCGGCTCATGACGGCCCTGGCCGAGGACGGCGTCCAGTTGGAGATGCTCGACCTCGGCGGCGGCTTTCCGGCACGGTACGTCGAACGGGTCCCCTCCCTGGACCAGATCGCCGCCACCGTCAACGCGGCGCTGGCGGAGCTGCTGCCGTACCGTCCGGCGCTGCTGGCGGCCGAGCCGGGCCGGCACCTCGTCGCCGAGAGTGCCGTCATGGTCACCACCGTGCTGGGCCGGGAGGTGCGGGCCGGCGAGAACTGGCTGTACGTCGACGTCGGCGCCTACAACGGCATGATGGAGACCCAGCAGACCGTGCAGCAGTGGCGGTTCCCGCTGTGGACCTCGCGCACCGACCACGCCCTGGTGCCGCACCTGCCGTTCACCGTCACCGGCCCGTCCTGCGACAGCTCCGACACCATGTTCTACGGCGTCAACCTGCCCGCCACCATCGAGGTCGGCGACCGCCTGTACATCGGCTCCGCCGGCGCGTACACGCTGAGCTACGCCTCGCATTTCAACGGCTTCGCCCCGCCCGAGCCGGTCTTCGTCGGCGGCCCCATCGGCGCCGGCGTGCCCGCCCCGGCCGTCCCGGCGTCGCTCGTGCCCGCCCCGGCCGTCCCGGCGTCGCTGACCGGCGCCGGCGTGCCCGCTCCGGGCGTGCCCGCCCAGTTGCCGGCTTCGCTGACCCGCGTGGCGGGCCGCTCCTGATGGCCGCGACCGATGCGGCCGCGCCGCACCGGTCGCGCCACCGCACCGCGCTGGCCGGCGGCCGCCGACGCACCGGCGACAAGCGCGAGCTGCTGGTGGCCGGCCAGGAGGACTCGTTCGGCCTGGCGCTGGGCTGGACGCTGTTCAACCTCGTCGCCACCCAGCGCGGCGGCCTGGCCATGGCCGCCCTGTTCAACGCGGCCATGCTCCTCGGCGTCGTGCTCTCCGCGCCGGTCACCGGCTGGCTGGCGCGGCACCTGCACGGGCGGACCCTGCTGTACCTGGCCGGCGCCACCGAGGCCACGCTGCGGGTCGCGACCCTGGCCGCCCTGCTGGCCGGAATCGACGGCCGGCTCGTCGCCGCCGGCGTCACCGTCATGCACGTCGCCGCGTACGCCGGCTTCGCCGCGATGCGCGCCGAGGTCGCCGCCGTCGACGCCCGCCCCCGCGCCATGACCCGCTACGCCCTGTCGATCGCCGCCGTCGAGGCCGCCGGGGCGAGCGTCGCCGCGCTGCTGCCCCTGCACCGCGCCGCCCTCGCCGCCGTCTTCGTCGTCTACGGCCTGAGCCTGCTGCCGACGATCCTCGCCGCGCGCCGCTCCCGGGTGCTGTCCTCCCCGCGCAACGCGCCCCGGGCCCTGCCAGTCGACCGCCGCGACGGCGTCGAGCGGCCGACCCGGGTCGAACGGCGCCGGGCGGAGGCGGCGGCGAGGGCGGCCACCGCGGTACGCCTCCCCTTCGCCGTCCTCGCCGCGGGCGGCGGCGTCATGCTCCTGGCCGCCGGCCCGACCCTGCTGTCCGTCGCCCTGGCCACCGAGCTGCACGGCCGGCACGCGGTGGCGGGCGCGGCCGCCGCGTTCAGCGCCGGCTGCCTGCTCTCGTCGTGGGCGGTCGACCGCGCCGGCCGGCTGCGGCTGCCGGCCGCGGTGCTGTGGCCGCTGTGGGGCGTCGGGATGCTCCTCGGCTGGCTGCTCGCGCCGGCCCACGTCGCCGGGTTGTTCCTCGCCCAGTTCCTGTCGGGGCTGAGCATGACGGCGTTTGAGGGCGGGATGGACGCCCGGCTGGCCCAGCGGGCCCGGCCCGGGACCGTCACCACCGTCCTGGCCTGGAGCGCCTCGACGCGGGCCCTCGGCAGTGCCGTCGCGGTCCGCACGCTGCCGGCGCTGGTCGCCGCGCCCGCCGTGGGGACGGTGGCGGGCACCGCCGCGGCGGCGCTGGCGCTGGTCTCGCTGGGCGCGATGGTCCGGACCCGGCTGCGCTCCGGCCGCTCCGAACTCCCGGCCTGACTCCCGGCCTGACCGGACCCGCCGGGCACGATGGCCGGCATCGCGGCGGCCGCACCGGCGTTGGTCACGCCGGCCGCTCCGAACTCCTGGCCCGACCGGCGCCGGCCGGTGACTTCAGCCGCGGCGCCTTCACGGCCGCTGTGTCCGCTCACGGCGGCGATGGGCGGCGGGCCGGCGAAAGCGCGGCCGTCACGAATGCCGGGCGGCGGCGAATCGGGTGTAAGCCTCGAACGCGATAAGTCGGGCGCTCCGCGCTGCGACTTATCAGATTTATACCCTGGCAGGGTAAATGTCCGAAAAGTCGTGGCACGCAGTGCCCGACTTTTCGGGTAACGCCGGATTCGCCGTGGGCGCCGCTCCCCGCGACCGGCGCCATAGCCATCCTGTGTTTCGCATCACGCGCACGCATTCGTCTTTCCGATTGGGGGCGCCCTGTTGGCGGGCGCCCCCGCGTTTCAGCTTCCCGCCTCGGCGTGGAACCGTTCGACGATGTCGGCGCGGATCCGGCCGCGGTCGGACACCTCGAGCCCCTTGCTCTGCGCCCACTCGCGGATCGCCCTGTTCTGCTCCCGCTCCGCCCGGGCCGACAGAACCGGCCGCGGCCGGCCGCCGCGTGACGGCGGGGCCGCGACCGGGGTCCGGCCGAGCTTCGTGGCCGCCGCGACGAACGGCGCGAGGACATCGCGCAGGTCGGCGGCGTTCTTCGCGGAAAGGTCGATGGTGTACTGCACGCCGTCGAGGCCGAAGCTGAGGGACTCGTCGGCGAGCCCGCCGTCGAGGTCGTCGATCAGCTCATGGATGACGCGTCTGGCCATGGCGATGCTGCCTTCCGATACGGGGAGTGAAATCCCGAGCCGCGACGCGGCCCGCAAGACACGTCGAAAACGGTCAGACGGGCAGTGACGGGCACGGAACGGTCGTCGCAGCCTACTGCAACGCTCACGGAAGGCAACCGGGCCCCCGACCCTTGGCGGGTCGCGGGCTCCGGGACGTACGAGTGGTGCGGGGTTGTCAGGCCAGGGCGCGGGCCCGCTGGGCGTCGCGGCGCTCGACGAACCGCGACGCCTGGGTGTCCAGGTCGCTCATGAACGCGGCCAGCTCGTCGCGGGCGGCGTCGCCGTCACCGCTCAGTTCCCGGTCGAACGCGCGCACCTGCCGCAGCACGGGCACGAGCACGTCGTCGTGGTGCAGCCGCAGGTCGTAGATGCCGGCCTTGGCGATCTGCACCGACTTGCGGCCGAAGCCCTCGATGGAGTGCCCGGGCATCTGGAAGCTGGTCGCGACCTTGGTCACGGCCCGCATCACGGTGTTCGGGGCGAGGTCGAACGCGGCGCCGAGCAGGTTCCGGTAGAAGATCATGTGCAGGTTCTCGTCGGCCGCGACGCGGGCCAGGAGCTGCTCGCACAGCGCGTCGCCGGACATCGTGCCGGTGTTGCGGTGCGACACCCGGGTGGCCAGCTCCTGGAACGACACGTACGCGATGGACTCGATGAGCCCCTCGTAGCTGTTGCGGAAGCCGCTCTCCATGTGCGCCATCCGGGCCCGTTCCAGGGCCACGGGGTCCACGGCGCGGCTGGCGAGCAGGTAGTCGCGGATGGCGATGCCGTGCCGGCCCTCCTCGGCCGTCCACCGGTGCACCCACGTGCCCCACGCGCCGTCCCGGCCGAACACGGTGGCGATCTCGTGGTGGTAGCTGGGCAGGTTGTCCTCGGTGAGCAGGTTCACCACCAGCGACACCCGGGCCACTTCGGACAGCTTCGACTGGCCGGGCTCCCACGCGGTGCCGCCGAGAACGCCGTCGAAGTCGCGCCCCTCGCTCCACGGCACGTACTCGTGCGGGAACCACTCCCTGGCCGTGGCCAGATGGCGGTTGAGGTTCTCCTCCACAACGGGTTCGAGCTCGCGCAGCAGCACGAGCAGGTCCGTCGGCTCCTTGGTCACTTGGCCTCCACTACTTCGGGAGCCGGCGCGGTACCGCCCAGGTGGGCCGGCAGCCACCAGGTGTCCTCGGGCCCCGCCGGCGCCTGCGGATACTCCCGCTGGGCCCGGTCCAACAGGGCCGTCATGCGGGTGCGCAACTCTACGCTGACCGCATCTTGATTGTCGCGGCGCTGTGGCCGCAACGGCTCGCCCATGAGGATGGTGATCGCCACACCTCGCTGGGTGAGGTCCTTCGGCCGGCCCTTCGTCCAGAACCGCTGGGTGCCCCACAGCACCATCGGCACGAGCGGCACCCCGGTCGCCGCGGCCATCCGGGCGGCGCCGCTCTTGAGCTCCTTGACCGTGAACGACGGGCTGATCGTCGCCTCCGGGAACACGCCGACGACCTCGCCGCCCTTGAGCGCGGTGAGGGCCGCCTTGTAGGAGGCCATGCCGGCGTCGCGGTCGACGGGGATGTGGTGCATGCCGCGCATGAGCGGCCCGCCGATACGGTGGCGGAAGATCTCCTCCTTGGCCATGAACCGGACCAGGCGTTTGGAGGGGCGGGCGCCGAGGCCGCAGAAGATGAAGTCGAGGTACGAGATGTGGTTGCAGGCGATGACGGCACCCCCGTCGGCCGGCACGTGTTCCTCTCCCTCGATCGTGATCTTCATGTCGAGGAGCCGGAACATGGTCCTCGCGAACGCGATGACCGGCGGGTAGACGAGATCTGCCATATCCATACGCTAGCCGCCCGCCATGGAGCGCACCCGGTACCCTGCCTCAAGACCATCTGCTTCCCAGGGAGTTCACAGTGCAGGACGAGGTGCAGCGGGCCCCCTCGCCCCAGGTCGAGCCGCCACGGGACGAGCCACCACCTGTCGAATCGCCCCCGGTCGAGATCGAGGTCGACGTGGTGGTCGTGGAGACGCCGCCGCGGTTCGGCCGGCCCGGACCGCCGATGCGCCGCTCGCCGCTGATCATCGGGTTCACCGCCGGCCTCGGGCTGCTGCTGGCGTACAGCGCCTACCTGGCGGTGCAGAATGTCCACTCGATCCTGATCCTCATCTTCATCGCGATGTTCCTCGCGATCGGCCTGAACCCCGCCGTGGTACGGCTGACCAAGTGGGGCGTGCCCCGCGGGCTGTCCGTCGCCGTGGTCGGCATCGGGGCCATGCTGCTGCTGTGCGGCGGCGTCGTGGCCCTCATCCCGCCGCTGGTGCAGCAGAGCAACGAGCTCGTCGACAACCTGCCGACGTACATCGACAACCTGCGCCGCAACGACCAGCTCAACGGCCTCAACGAGCAGTACCAGCTGCTGGACCAGCTCAAGAACGTCGCCACCCCGGGCAACGTGACGAAGGCCCTCGGTGGCGTGTGGGGCGGCGTGCAGGTCGCCTTCTCGGCGCTGTTCAACATCCTGACCGTGATCATCCTGACCGTGTACTTCATGGCCGCGTTCGACCGGCTGAAGGACGGCGGCTACCGGCTCGTCCCGGCCAGCCGCCGCGAGCGCGTCCGGCTGCTCGGCGACGAGATCCTGACGAAGGTCGGCGCCTACCTCGGCGGCGCCCTCGCCATCGCCGTGGTCGCGGGCCTGTCGTCGTTCGTGTTCCTGCTCATCATCGGCGTCGCCTACCCGTACGCCCTGGCGGTCCTCGTCGCCATCACCGACCTGATCCCGCAGATCGGCGCCACGCTGGGCGCGGTGGTCGTGAGCATCGTCGGGTTCGCCACGTCGATCCCGGCCGGCATCGCCTGCGTGGTGTTCTTCGTCATCTACCAGCAGGTGGAGAACTACGCCATCTACCCGACGGTGATGCGCCGCGCGGTGAAGGTCTCCGACCTGGCCGCGATCCTGTCCGTGCTCGTCGGCGTCGCTCTCATGGGCGTGGTCGGCGCGCTCGTCGCCATCCCGGTGGTGGCGGCCCTCCAGCTGCTCGTCCGCGAGGTCGTCATCCCCCGCCAGGACAGCCGCTGACGTCCCTGCCAGGACAGCTGCTGACGTCCCTGCCAGGACAGCCGCTGGCCCTCCCCCGCCAGGACTGTCGCTGTGGACACCGCGGGCCGTATGGCCCGCGCAATGCGGCGCCCGGGTACACTTCGGGCCATGCAGGACGAGTCGGCACGCGGGCCGTTGGCGTATCTCGCCCGGCCGCACCGGCCCGCCCTGGTCGCGCGGACCCTCGAGGAGCTGCGCGGACCGGTGCGCGGCGTCGTGGAGCTGCCACAGCGGCTCATGTGGAACCCGCAGCGCCGCTTCGACCTCGACAACCACGACCTGCTGCTGTGGATGTACGAGAACGTGCTGCGCGAGGCGATCCGCCACGACGAGCTGCGCCGCTTCCTCAACAAGAAGCTGCTGCTGCAGGTGTGGCCGGAGCTGAACCTGCCGCACGGGGTGCGCCGCGCCTGGGAGGCCCGGCACCCGGCCCTGCGCGCCCGGTGATCTCGTCCTTCTACACCGACGTCGCCCGGGTGGCCCTCACCGTCGCCGAACGGCACGGCTTCGTCCTCGGCGGCGGGTTCGCCTGGCTGATGAACGGCCTCGTCGAGCGGCCCACCGAGGACGTGGACCTGTTCACCGACACCGACGGCGCGGCGGGCCTCGCCGCCGACGCGGTGGTCGCGGCCCTGCGCGAGGCCGGGTACACGGTCCACGAGGAGGAGGCCGACGACCTGCTCGAGCTGTTCGCCGGCTTCGACCAGCGAGAGTTCACGGTCGGTGACGGGGTCCGCACGGTACGCCTGACCCTCTCCCGCCTCGACCGGCGCCACAGCCCCGTCATGATGGACGTCGGCCCCGTCATGCACCTCGAGGACCTCATCGCCACGAAGGTCGCGGCACTGGTCAACCGGCGAGAGGTCCGCGACTACATCGACGTCGCCGCCGCCCTGGACCGCTACCGCGTCGAGGAGCTGCTGGAGCTGGCCCGCCGGCAGGACCCGGCCCTGGAGCACGACGACGTCGTGGCCGCCGGCCGGTACCTCGACCGCCTCGACGACGGCCGCTTCGCCTTCTACGGCCTCGACGCCGAGCGGATCGCCGCGCTGCGCGAACGCCTGCGCGACTGGCCGCGCTAAACCGCCGCGCTGGACGGCGGCCTCAGCGCTAGGCGGCGGCCTCGACGCCGAGCGGATCGCCGCGCTGCGCGAACGCCTCCGCGGCTGTCCGCGCTGGGCGGCAGCCCCGGCCCTCGGCGCTAGGCGGCCGCCTGGACGCCAAACGGATCACCGCGCTGCCCGAACGCCTGCGCGACTGGCCGCTAAACCACCGCGCTGGACGGCGGGGCGGCGTCGGCGCTGGGCGGCAACCTCGGCGCTAGGCAGCCGCCTGGACGCCAAACGGATCACCGCGCTGCCCGAACGCCTGCGCGACTGGCCGCTAAACCGCCGCGCTGGACGGCAGCCTCGGTGGCACACAGCCTCAGCGCTAGGCGGCGGCCTTGGCCATGACGTGCGCGAAGCCGCGCAGCGTCCGATCCACCTACCGCGACGCCGCCGACCCGGTCGACGCCAGGTACGCCGACCCGGTCACCTCCATCCGCTCCCGGCCGTCGCGCCCCAGCACCCGGGTGACGAGGACCCTGCCGACGCCGCCGACCTCCATCACGACCGGGTGGGCTCGGTGCTCACCGAGGTTGCACCGGTGACCCTTGGCGCACCATTCGGGATGGTCGTACGGACGCATGCAAGTACCGCCTTTATTCACGGGATTGACGCCTTCGACCGTACGCAGCGCTACCAGCCGCAACTGCGGACTGTGACGCGCACTACCGCAGCGTCACCGGATCAGGTGACGGAATTCTCGCGCCGCCACAGATCCACCAGCCCGCGGAAGTGCGCCACGAACCGCTCGTGCTCGTGCGCCGGGTACGTCGCCCGCACCGTCGCCACCAGCAGGTCGTCGAAATCCGCCGACCCGACCCACTCGGCCACCATCGCCGGCACGTGACGCAGCGTCGTGTCGCAGAACTCGCGGTACCGGTCGGTGTCGAAGTACTCGTCGGCGAGCGCCCGGTAGCCGCGCAGCTTCGCCGCGTAGTCCAGCGAGGGGTCGTCGCCGACGGCGAAGTACCGCGCGCTGTCCATGTCCAGCCGCGGCCGGCGCCCCGTCGCCACACAGAACGCGCTCCAGCGCAGCAGCGCCGTCATCGCCCACGGGAAGTAGTAGTGCAGGCTGGTCAACGCCACGTCCGGGCACGCGTTCGCGTAGTCGATCGGATACACCACGCCGTCGCGGACCAGGCACTCGCAGGAGTTGAACTCCCACCGGAAGAACGCGTTCACCAGCCGCGAGATCGTCACCACCTCGTCGCCGACGGTGTCGGAGAGGAAGCCGTGCGCGACCTCGTACCGCTCGTGCATCGGCAGCGCCGGCCGGAACTTCATCACCATCGTCTCCGGCCCCACCGACAGCGACCGGGTGAACACGTCGTAGCCCTCCACCGCCTGCTGCAGGTGCATCAGCCGCTCCCCCGACCGGTCGTAGGCGGCGTGCAACTGCTCGCTGTCGGCGATCCGGGACACCCCGACCCACGCCCCGCCGTCGAACGGCTTCATGAACAGCGGGTAGCCGAGCCACTCCGCCACGGCGTCGAGGTCGAACGGCCGGTTGTAGCGCTGCGCGGTGTACGCCCACTTGGCGTGATCGACCGGGTTCTTGAAGGGCACCAGCACCGTCTCGGGCACCTGCAGGCCGAGGCGCATCATCGCGCAGTACGCCGCGTGCTTCTCCATCGACTGGAACGTGAACGGGCTGTTGAGCAGGTACACGTCGTCCATCAGCGCGATCTTCTTCAGCCACTCGCGCGGGTGGTAGTACCAGTACGCGAGCCGGTCGATGACCAGCTCGTGCGCCGGCGAGTCCCGCAATCCGAACGGCTCGATCGTGACGCGCGCTGTACGGAGGGTGTGCTGCTGCCCGCCGTACGATATCGGCCCCAGTCTCGACACGAGCGCCTCGAAGGCGCGGGGCCAGTCCTCCTCGGTCCCGAGCAGGAGCCCGACCAGGTGCTCAGTCATCCGTGACCTCCTGCAATAGGCGGTGCAGGTGCGGGTCGAGCGCGTCACGCCAGGTGGTCATCGCGTGACCGCCGGGCACCTCCAGCAGCGGGGCTCCCAGCCGGTCCGCCATCGCCCGGTTGTTGGCCAGGTTCTCCTCGTCCCGCCCGCACGTCAAGACCACCCGCGCCGCTACCGGCCCCACCCCGGCGACGAACCCGGCGATCCGGGAGAACCACGGGAACCCCGACTCCTGCGGGTCCAGCTCGGCGGTGAAGAAGCTCCCCGACTGCAGGAACAGCCCCGCGAACCGGCCCGGATAGCTGACCTCCGCGTGCAGCAGCGCCAGCCCGCCGAGGCTCGCCCCGAGCCCCACCACCGGCCCGGGCGGCAGCCCCGGCAGCACCGCACCGACGAGCGCCGCCGCGTACGCAGGGTTAGCGGAGTACCACTCGGCGCGCTTGCCGGGCGAGAGCAGCACCACATAATGGCGCGCAAACAGCCGCGTCAGCCCGGCGACCCGCTCGTACTCCGGCCCGTCGTGGGCCACGAGCACCGCCCGCCCCGCGGGCCGCGCCGACGGCGGCACGACCCGCGCCTCGATCACTCACGCACCATAGGTCAGGTGATCGTTCGGCGCAGGGCTCACAGGCGCGGGCGGCGCCTCCGGCATGACCAGCCACAGCACCGGATACGCCAGGACCGCCACGCCGCCGGTGAGCAGGATCGCCAGCAGGAACACGGCCCGGACCATGGTCGGGTCGGTGCCGAGGTACTCCCCGATGCCCCCGAGCACACCGGCCACGTTGCGGTCCTCGCGCGAGCGGAGCAGCCGCTTGATTTCGCTCATGCCGGCAAGGTTGCCCGCCGCAGCTCCCCGGCGACCTCGGGTGACGCCCTGAACCTCCCCTGAGATATTCCCCCGCCGCAGCGGGCGGGACACCCCGTACGCCCCTACCCTGACCGGCATGACGACCCCAACGCCGGACGAGCCCCCGGCGCCCAAGCCCGCACCCGCCACCGGCCCGGCGGCCGAAGCGGCCCTGCCCCGCAGCACCGTCACCGTGGCCCGCTTCGCCGACTACGCCGGCGCCCAGCAGGCCGTCGACTACCTCTCCGACAACGGCTTCCCGGTCGAGCGCACCGCGATCATCGGCACCGACCTGCGCCTGGTCGAGAACGTCCTGGGCCGCCTCACCATCGGCCGCGCCGCCGTCGCCGGCCTGGCCAGCGGCGCCTGGTTCGGCCTGTTCATCGGCATCCTCTTCACGCTGTTCAGCAGCGCCAGCTGGATCGGCATCCTGATCACCACCATCCTGATCGGCGCCCTCTGGGGCGCCGTCTTCGGCGCCATCGCCCACGCCATGACCGGCGGTCGCCGCGACTTCACCTCGCGTAGCTCCCTGCAGGCCGGCGAGTACGCCGTCACCGCCGAGGCCGAGGTCGCCGAGGAGGCCCGCGTCCTCATCACCCGCATGACCTGGCGCAGCGCGCACTGAGCCACTCACGGCACTGGCGGCGCCTGCATCCGGTCGACGATCTTCTGCAGGCTCGCCGCCAGCGCCGCCCGCTCCCCCTCGTCCAGCGTCGCCAGGGCGTGCTCGGCCAGCCGCCGCCGCGCCCGCGCGATCGGCTCCTGCGCCGCCCGGCCCTTCTCGGTGAGGTACAGCCGCACCACCCGCCGGTCGGCCGGGTCGGGCCGCCGCTCGACCAGCCCGTCCTTCTCCATCCGGGTCGCCGTGTTGACGACCGTCGGCGTCGCCACCTGCAGCCGCGCCGCCAGCTCCCCCGGTGACAGTCCGTCGCCGTCCCACAACACCTCGAGCACCAGGTTCTGCCCGATGCGCACCCCGTGCTCGCTCATCGCCTCGTCGGCCGCCGCCCGCAGCAATTTGTGCACGCGCGTCAGCAGCCGGATCACATCGGTCACGCTTGCATGCTAACGATTTCTCCGCTACGTTTTCGCTAGCACGCTATCGACTACGGGGAGTATCCCATGATCCTGGTAACCGGCGGCCTCGGCTTCATCGGCACCCACACCACCCGCGCCCTGCTCGACCGCGGCCATGACACCCTGCCCGCCTCCCGCACCCCGCGCCCGTCCCCGCTGCTGCCCGGCGTGACCGCCGCCGCCCTGGACTGCACCGACCCCGAGTCCCTGTCCGCCCTCGGCCGCACCACGAGGATCGACACCATCGTGCACCTGGCCGCGGCCCCCCTCGGCGGCGCGAGCCCCCTGGCGGAGATGGCGACAAACCTTCAAGCGATTGCCGCGGTACTGCACGCCGCCGCCACCTGGCACGTACAGCGCGTGATCGTCGCGAGCACCATCGGCGTCTACGCCGGCGTGGACGCCGTCCCGTGGCGGGAGGACGCCCCGCTCCCGGTCGCCTCCCCGCACCCGATCCCGGCCGCCAAGAAGGCCGGCGAGGTGCTCGCCCTCGCCAGCGGGCTGCCCGTCGTCATCGCCCGCATCGGCGCCACGTGGGGCCCGCTCGGCCGCCCGACCAGCCTCTTCATCGCCGCCCCCGCGATGGTCCACGCCGCCGCCCGCGGCCTGCCCGTCGAGGCCCCGGCCGGCGGCGCCGACCTGCTGTACGCCCCGGACTGCGGCGCCGCCCTCGCCCACCTGGCCACCGCCCCGGCCCTGGACCACACCGTCTACAACATCGCGAGCGGCCGCCCGACCCCCAACGCTGCCCTCGCCGCCGCCCTGGGTGCGGCCGCCGACGCTCCGACCGACCCCATCCCGCACATGGACGCCGCCCGCCTGCGCGCCTCGGGCTGGGCGCCCGCCTGGACCGTAGAGTCCGCCGCCGCCGATTACATGTCCTGGCTCGCCGCCGGCCACACCCGCTAGGGCATCCTAGGACACTAGGTCATGACCCAGCAGCGCCGCGACGGCGCCCTGCCGCTCCCGGGCGTACCGCCACCGGTCGCCCGGGAATCGCGGAATCCCAACAGGAGCTGGTCGAACGGGTACGTCGACGCCGCCGTGTACACGAGAGCCACCTCCGTGCAACACCTGTCCGTCGAGCACGGCGGCATTCTCGGGTCCTGCGAGGAGCCGGCCCACGACGAACGCGAGCATCGTCAGGCCCGCGTACGCTCCGCTATCAACACCCGGAGGCCCGCGACGACGCCGTGGTGCGCCACCGCCGCCCCCTTCGCCATGCGGTCGATGCTCAACCGCCGCCCTCCGCCACGCCACACCGTCTACAGCATCCTAGGAAACTAGGTGGTCGCACTGATGCCAGAGTGTCGCCGTGGGGAGGTCGCGTGAGTGGCATGGGCTCGCGGCGCGGAGACGGCACGGCGCGGAGACGGCACGGCCCAGGTCCGGACGGGTGAGCGCCGGGCCTGGGCCGAGGGTTGGAACGTGGCGTCGGTACGGAGGGTCAGCGGGCGTGGCGGGGCTCGGTGTCCGTGGCCGGGGCCTCGCCGTCCGCCTCGTGGGCGCCGCCCTGCAGGGCGTGAGCCGGGTTGTGACCGTTGCCGCGCGGGCCGGCCACGTCGTCGGCCTCGTGGGCACCGCCCGCCGGGGCGGGGTCGATGAACGCGGACGACGTGTTCCCGCCGCTCGGGGACAGCCCGCCGTCCGGGGACGAGCCGCCGTTCGGGGACAGGCCACCGTCCGGGGAATCGCCGGCGGGAGCCGACGAGGCCGGCGCGGCGGAGGCCGACGACGGCGCGGCTGAGGTCGGCGCGGCGGAAGCCGCCGCGTGGGGTGCGGTGGCGGCGGGCGCCGCTGCCGGGGTGGCCG
>NZ_BAAARV010000096.1:35387-50354 GCF_039532525.1 Dactylosporangium salmoneum | reverse complement strand
GGCCTGGGCGGCGGACATCGAGCGGAGCGGGATCTCCGGCAGGAAGAGGATGACCAGGAAGCCGACGACCATGATGCCGGCGGCGGTGAGGAAGACGACCGACATGGAGTCGGAGAAGCCGACCTTGAACGGGTGGGCCAGGGCGGCGTCCAGTTTGTCCAGGAACGCGGTGTTGTTCAGGGAGCTGGAGGAGCCCGAGGTGGCGGTCTTCTGCAGGCCGGCGAGCTGGTCGCTGTGGGCGCGGGCCGCGGCCTGGAAGGCCGGGGTGGACTGGGCCGCGGTGAAGGCGTCCTTGATCTTGTTCGGCAGGAGGCTGAACAGGACCGACAGGAAGACCGCGGCGCCCAGGGTGCCTCCCATCGAGCGGAAGAACGTGACCGTCGAGGTGGCGACGCCGATCTCGCGCGGGTTGGCGGCGTTCTGCACGGCGGTGATCACCGGCTGCATGTTGCCGCCCAGGCCCAGGCCCATCACGACCATGATGAGCATGGTGCGCCACAGCGGGGTGTCGGCGCCGATGCGGGTGAACAGCACCAGCGCGGCCAGCATGAGGATCGAGCCGATGATCGGGAAGATGCGGTAGCGGCCGGTGCGGGCGATGGTCTGGCCGGACACGATCGAGCCGGTCATGATGCCCAGGACCAGCGGCAGGAGCATGAGGCCGGCCTCGGTCGGGGTGGCGCCCTTCACGATCTGCAGGTACAGCGGCAGGGTGAGCAGCCCGCCGAACATCGCCATGCCCAGGATGAAGCTGGAGATGGAGGCGACGGAGAACGTGCGGCCCCGGAAGAGCTTCATCGGCAGCAGCGCCTCGGCCTTGTAGACGGTCTCGGCGACGAGGAACAGGATCAGGCCGACGAGGCCGATGCCGTAGCAGAGCAGCGAGCGGCCCGAGCCCCAGCCCCACTCGCGGCCCTGCTCGGCCACGGTCAGCAGCGGCACCAGGCAGACGACGAGCGCGACGGCGCCCGGCCAGTCGATGCGGTGGTCCTGGCGGCGGTGCGGGATGTGCAGCACCCGCATCACGACGAGGAACGCGGCCAGGGCGATCGGCACGTTGATGTAGAAGATCCAGCGCCAGCCGGCGAAGCCGAGGATCGTGTCGGTGCCGGCGAAGAAGCCGCCCAGCACCGGGCCGAGGACGCTGGAGGTGCCGAAGACGGCGAGGAAGTAGCCCTGGTACTTGGCCCGCTCCCGGGGCGGCACCACGTCGCCGATGATGGCGAACGCCAGGGAGAACAGGCCGCCGGCGCCGATGCCCTGCACGGCGCGGAACGCGGCCAGCTGGTAGATCGAGTGGGCCAGGCCGCACAGCACCGAGCCGACGATGAAGATGCCGATGGCGAAGAGGATGAACGGCTTGCGGCCGTAGATGTCGGACAGCTTGCCGTACAGCGGCGTGGAGATCGTCGAGGTGATGAGGAACGCCGTGGTGGCCCACGCCTGCAGCGAGAAGCCGCCGAGGTCGTCGGCGATCGTGCGCATCGCGGTGGACACGATGGTCTGGTCGAGCGCGGCGAGGAACATCGCCATCATGAGCCCGACCAGGATCGTGACGATCTGCCGGTGCGTCAGAGCAGTGTCTTCGGCGGCCGGAGCGGCCGGCGGTGCGGATGTGCTCAAGTCCGTACTCCAGAATCTTGCCCGGGTGACAGGCTCGCTGTTTCGATCCGATCGCGTTTCAGAATTCACGCTACTCCTCGATCGAGGACACTAGTCGCGGGGTACGACAGAAAACGGAGGCTCATACGCGTGGCAGCAACACTGGTGGTCAAGGATCTCGCCGCCGGGCACGGTGACAAGGCGCTGTTCGCCGGGCTCGACCTGGTGGTGGCGCCCGGCGACGTCATCGGGCTGGTCGGGGTGAACGGGGCCGGCAAGTCCACGCTGCTGCGCACCCTGGCCGGGCTGATCCCGCTGGAGCACGGGGCGGTGCAGCTCAACCCGCCGACGGCCACGATCGGGTACCTGCCGCAGGAGCCGGACCGGCGCCCCGGCGAGTCGCTGCGCGAGTTCCTGGCCCGCCGCACGGGCGTCGCCGAGGCTCAGGAGCGCATGGAGGCCGCCGCGGAGGCCCTGGGCACCGGCGCCAAGGCCGACGACGAGTACGCGGTCGCGCTGGAGCGCTGGCTCGCCCTCGGCGGCGCCGACCTGGACGAACGCGCCGGGGAGGTCGCCGCCGACCTGGGCCTGGCCGTGGACCTCGACCTGCCGATGACGGCGCTGTCCGGCGGCGAGGCGGCGCGCGCCGGCCTGGCCAGCCTGCTGCTCTCGCGGTACGACATCCTGCTCCTGGACGAACCGACGAACGACCTGGACCTGGAGGGCCTGGAGAAGATCGAGGCGTTCGTGAGCGGCCAGCGCACCAAGTCGGTGCTGGTGGTCAGCCACGACCGCGAGTTCCTGGCCCGCACCACGAACGGGATCCTGGAGCTCGACCTGCACCAGCAGCAGGTCAACTTCTACGGCGGCGGCTACGACGCCTACCTGGAGGAGCGCGCCACCGCCCGCCGGCACGCGCGGGAGCGCTACGAGGAGTACTCCGACACGAAGGCCGGCCTCGAGGCGCGGGCCCGCACGCAGCGCGCCTGGATGGAGAAGGGCGTGAAGAACGCCCGGCGCAAGCAGCCCGACAACGACAAGATCGGCAAGTCGAAGAAGATCGAGTCGACGGAGAAGCAGGCGGCCAAGGCCCGGCAGACGGAGCGGCTCATCGAGCGCCTCGAGGTCGTGGAGGAGCCCCGCAAGGAGTGGCAGCTGCGGATGGAGATCGCCGCCGCGCCGCGCGCGGGTGCGGTGGTGGCAACCCTGCAAGGCGCGACGGTACGGCGGGGAGCCTTCACCCTCGGCCCCGTCGACCTGCAGATCGACTGGGCCGACCGGGTCGCGATCACCGGCGCCAACGGCTCGGGCAAGACCACCCTGCTCGGCGCCCTGCTCGGCCGCATCCCGCTCGACGAGGGCCGCGCCCACCTGGGCCCCGGCGTGGTCGTCGGCGAGGTCGACCAGGCCCGGCGGATGTTCGAGGGCGGCGAGTCGCTGCTGGACGCGTTCCGCGTGGCGGTGCCGGACCAGAACCCGGCCGACGTGCGCACGCTGCTGGCCAAGTTCGGGCTGAAGGCCGACCACGTGCTGCGGCCCGCCGCCAGCCTCTCCCCCGGCGAGCGCACCCGGGCCGCCCTGGCCCTGCTGCAGGGCCGGGGCGTGAACCTGCTGGTCCTCGACGAGCCGTCCAACCACCTCGACCTGCCGGCGATCGAGCAGCTGGAGTCGGCCCTGGACAGCTACCCGGGCACGCTGCTGCTGGTCACCCACGACCGGCAGATGCTCGCCGCGGTGCACACCAACCGGCACGTCGAGGTCGACAACGGCAAGGTGAGCGCGTCGTGACGCCGCTGGAGGAGTTCTGGGCCGAGCGGCACCTGTGCACGGTCACCACCATCCGCCGCGACGGCACCCCGCACACGGTGCCGGTGGGCGCCACCTACGACGCCGCGACGAACACGGCCCGGATCATCACGTCCGGCACGTCCCAGAAGGTCCGCAACATCGGGCACCACCCGCAGGTCGCCATCTGCCAGATCGACGGCCGGCGGTGGAGCACCCTCGAGGGCAAGGCGGAGATCGTCCGGACCGGGGAGGCGGTCAGGGACGCCGAGGACAGGTACGCGGCGCGGTACAGAACGCCGAGAGTCAATCCGGAACGCGTCGTGATCGTCGTCACCGTGACGAGGGTGTTGGGCACGTATCGGCCCGGCTGACATACAGCGTTCAACAACAGGCCAGGGATCACCCCGACGCTGTGCGCGCCGAAGCCGTTTCGGCGCCTGACGCATCGGGAGCAACCTCATGCAGCGCAACACCCTGCGACGCGGGCTCGTCGCCGGCGTCCTGTCGGTGGCCGTCGCCGCCGCCGTCGCCGGCTGCGGCTCGTCCCAGAAGGCCGCGGACGCCCAGAACAACAAGGCCGGCGCCGCGTCGGCGACGTCCGCGCAGGACCTCGGCGGCCTCGACGCCCTCGTGGCCGCGGCGAAGGCCGAGGGCACCCTGAACGTGATCACGCTGCCGCGCGACTGGGCGAACTACGGCGAGCTCATCGACACCTTCAGCAAGAAGTACGGCATCAAGATCAACAGCGACAACCCCGACGGCTCCAGCCAGGACGAGATCAACGCCGTCAAGTCGCTCAAGGGCCAGGACCGCGCCCCCGACGTGCTCGACCTCGGCGGCGCGTTCGCCCAGTCCGGCGCCAAGGAGGGCCTGTTCGCCCCGTACAAGGTGCTGACCTGGGCCGACATCCCGGACAACCAGAAGGACGCCGACGGCGCCTGGTACAACGACTACGGCGGCTACATCTCCATCGGCTGCGACGCCAAGAAGATCGCGGTCTGCCCGCAGACCTTCGCCGACCTCAAGAAGCCGGAGTACAAGGGCAAGGTCGCGCTCAACGGCGACCCGACCAAGTCCGGCTCGGCGTTCGCCGGCGTCTTCGCCGCGGCCCTCGCCAACGGCGGCAGCTTCACGAACATCCAGCCCGGCATCGACTACTTCGCCGCGCTGAAGAAGTCCGGCAACTACATCCCGGTCGAGTCGACCCCGGCCACCATCGAGAAGGGCGAGACCCCGATCTCGATCGACTGGGACTACCTCAACGCCGGCTACACCAAGGAGCTCGCCGCCAAGGGCATCGACTGGAAGGTCGCGGTCCCCAGCGACGGCATCTACGGCAACTTCTACTGCCAGGCGATCAACAAGGCCGCCCCGCACCCGGCCGCCGCGCGGCTGTGGGAGGAGTACCTGTTCTCCGACGAGGGCCAGAACCTGTGGCTCAAGGGCGCGGCCCGGCCGGTCCGGCTGCCGAAGATGACCGCCTCCGGCACGGCCGACGCCACCCTCGTCGCCGCCCTGCCCACGGTCGACGCCAGCAAGGCCCAGCTGCCCTCGCCGGAGCAGGTCGACTCGGCCAAGAAGGTCCTCACCGACGGCTGGACCAAGGCGCTGAACGGGTGACCAGCCCCGCCGCAACCCCCGTCCGGGCACGGTCCTTCGCGGACCGTGCCCGGCGGTGCGGCCCCTGGCTGGCGGTCGCACCGTTCCTCATCGTGATGCTCGCCGGGCTGGTCCTGCCGGTCGTCGCCCTGGCCTCCGGGGCGTTCGAGGGCGACTCGTTCAAGACCTCCCTCAACAGCGGCTACCGCGGGGCGTTCTGGGGCTCGATCAAGCTCTCGGTCGTCTGCGCCGTCCTCGGCGCCGGGGTGGGCCTGCTCGTCGCGCGCGCCGTGCTCGCCGGCGGCACCGTGCTGCGCCGGCTCGTGCTCACCGCGTCCGGCGTGCTGGCCAACTTCGGCGGCGTCCCCCTCGCCTTCATGTTCATCGCCTCCATCGGCAACGCCGGCATCGTCACCGGCCTGCTGCGCGACTGGACCGGCCTCGACCTCGCCGGCTCCCCGTTCAGCCTGTACCAGTTCGGCGGCCTCGCCGTCGTCTACCTCTACTTCCTGGTCCCGCTCATGGTCATCGTCATCGCGCCCGCCCTGGACGGGGTGCGGGCCGAGTGGGCCGAGGCCGCCGAGAACCTCGGCGCGAGCCGGTGGCAGTACTGGCGCCACGTCGCCGGCCCGCTGCTCGCCCCGCCCGTCATGGCCGGGGCGCTGCTGCTGTTCTGCGGCTCGCTGTCGGCGTTCGCCACCGCCCAGGCCATGGTCGGCGCGACCGTGCCCCTGGTGACGCTGCAGATCGCCAACGCCCTGTCGGGCAACGTCTCCGCCGACAACGCCGGCGTCGGGGCGGCCCTCGCGATCGAGATGATCGTCCTGGTCGCCGTCGTCATGGCCGCCTACTGGACGATCGAGCGCCGCACCGCGCGGTGGCTGCGGTGACCGCGGTCCTCGCGCCGCCGGTGCAGGCACCCGCGGTACCGAAGCGGAAATCGCGGAACGCGACAAGAGTCGTCGTCCTGCTCATCGCCGGGGTCTACTTCCTGGTCCCGCTCGCCGCCGCGATCTGGTTCACCGTGCAGGACAAGGTCCACGGCGGGGTCACCGGCGAGTACTACACCAGCATCCCGGCCGCCGAGGGCTTCGCCGCCGCGCTGCGCCGCTCCCTGACCCTGGCCGTGCTGACCGTCCTGGGCGTGCTGCTCGTCACCGTGCCCGCCATGCTCGCCGTGACGCTGCGGCTGCCCCGGCTGCGCCCGGTCGTCGAGGGCCTGTCGCTGCTGCCGCTGGTCATCCCGCCGATCGCGCTCGTCGCCGGGGTCCGCGACATGCTGGCGCTGGGCCCGAACCAGCTGGCCGGCACCCCGTTCGGCGACGCGCTGGTCTCCTCGCAGGACCCCGAGCTGCCGATCATCCTCGTCGTCGTGTACATCGTCCTCGCCACCCCGTTCGCCTACCGTTCCCTGGACGCGGGCATCCGCGCCATCGACGCGCGGACCCTGGTCGACGCGGCGCGGGGCCTGGGCTCGTCGTGGTTCGCCGTGGTGTGGCGGGTGCTGCTGCCCAACCTGCGGGGCGCCGTCCTGGGTGCCGCGTTCCTGACCCTCGGGCTGGTGCTCGGCGAGTACACGATCGCGAGCATCCTGCTCTTCGACACCCTCCCCACCTGGCTGGTGAAGATCTCCGGCGAGAACGGGCAGCTGTCCGTCTCGGTCAGCACCGCCAGCCTGCTGTTCACCTGGCTCCTGCTGCTCGTCGTGTCCCTCGCGGACCGGCCCAAGACCTCTCGGAGTGACTCATGAGCGCCGTCGGGGTGCGCATGCTCGGCATGCGCCGCAGCTTCGGGGCGGTGCACGCCCTCGACGGCCTCGACCTGGTCATCGAGCCCGGCGAGCTCATCGCCCTGCTCGGCCCGTCCGGCTGCGGCAAGACCACCGCGCTGCGGGTCCTGGCCGGGTTCGAGACCGCCGACGCCGGCACCGTCCACGTCGGCGACCGGGACATCACCGCCCTGCCGCCGAACAAGCGGGACATGGGCATGGTGTTCCAGGCGTTCAGCCTCTTCCCGAACCTCACCGCCGCCGGCAACGTCGCGTTCGGCCTCCGGGTGCGCGGGGTCGACGGCGCCGCCCGGCGCAAGCGGGCGGGCGAACTGCTGGAGCTGGTCGGGCTCGGATCGGTCGGGCAGCGGTACCCCCACCAGCTCTCCGGCGGCCAGCAGCAGCGCGTGGCGCTGGCCCGGGCGCTGGCCATCGAGCCGCGGGTGCTGCTGCTCGACGAGCCGCTCTCGGCCCTGGACGCCCAGGTGCGGGTGCAGCTGCGCGACGAGATCCGCCGCATCCAGCAGCGCCTCGGCATCACCACGCTGTTCGTCACCCACGACCAGGGCGAGGCGCTCAGCGTCGCCGACCGGGTCGGCGTCATGCGGTCCGGGCGCCTCGAGCAGCTCGCCGACCCCGACACGCTCTACCACCGCCCGGCCACCCCGTTCGTCGGCGAGTTCGTCGGCACCATGAACCGCCTCCCCGGCGTCCTCGACGCCGACGGCACGGTCCGGGTGCTCGGCGCGACCCGGCCGGTCGCCGACGGCAGCCAGGCCGCCCCGGGCGGCGTCGTCGTCCTGGTCCGGCCCGAGGCGATGACCCTGACCCGGTCCGAGGCCGGCGGTGCGCTGGTCGTCGTGCGGACCTTCCACGGCGCCATGACCCGGCTGTCGGTCCGGCTCGGCGACGGCGACGAGGCCCTCGTCGACCTGCCCAGCCCGGCCGCCGCCGGCATCAGGCCCGGCGACGCGGTCACCGTCGGCGTCGGCGAGGGCCCGGTCCTCGTCGCCGAGGGCGGGGCCGCCGCCGCGCTCCCCCAGCCCGAGGCCGTCTGACGCCCCGGCCGCCGCGTAGGCTGCCCCCTGACCTTGGGGAGGCCGCCGTCCGCCCGACTTTTCTCGACGTCGACGGGGTGCTCATCCCGTTGCGGGCCCGGCCGGGCCCGGCCGGGCCCGGCGGCGATGGGCGACCCCGGCGGCAACCCGCTGCTGGGCCGGCTCGACCCCGCCGACGGGCCACGGCTGCTCTCCCTGCCGGGCGACCTGGTGTGGGCGACGACCTGGGGCGCGAACGCCAACGAGGTCATCGCGCCGCGGCTCGGCCTGCCCGCGATACCGGTCGTCGAGTGGCCCGGCGAGGACGACGAACCGCCGGCGCCGGGCGTGCACTGGAAGACCGCCGGCCTGGCGCGGTGGGCGGCCGGGCGGCCGTTCGTGTGGCTCGACGACGAGATCGGCGACGCCGACCGGCGCTGGGTCGCCGCGCACCACCCGGGCCCGGCGCTGCTGCACCGCGTCGACCCCGCCGCCGGGCTGAGCGGCGCCGACGTCGGCGCGGTCCGGCAATGGCTGGCAAGACATTGACAACCATCAAGGTGTAGCCGCACGCTCGGAGCCATGCCTGAGAGCGCTCTCTCCGCCGCGGCCGCCCTGCTCCTGCTGGCCGCCCCCGTCCCCGCCGGCGCCGCCGCACCGCCGTCCCGGTACACGATCACCGACCTCGGCGCGGACAGCGGCGCCACCGGCATCAACAACGCGGGCGTCGTCGTCGGCTACCGCGGCGCCCACGCCGTCAAGTGGGCCAGCGGCACCGCCGTCGACCTCGGCACCCTCCCTGGCGGCGCGAGCAGCGTCGCCAACGCGATCAACGACGCCGGTCAGGTGGCCGGCACCGCCGACCGCTCCCCCGGCGGCTACGGCTACCCGGTGCGGTGGAGCGCGTCCGGGGCGATCACCGACCTCGGCGGCCCGCTCGCCAACCGGCTCGGCGTCGCCAACGCCGTCGACGGCGGCGGCCGGATCGTGGGCGGCCAGCGGCCCGCCGACTCCGAGGGTTCGCCGCTGGCCACCGTCTACGAGACCGACGGCACGTCGCGGTACCTGGCCGACCCGCCCGACACCCTCGCCGCCGCCACCGGCATCAACGCCCTCGGCCACATCACCACCGGCAACGGCTACGTCGTCTGGGACGGCGGCACCCTCGTCAAGCTGCCCGGCCTGCGCTACTTCGACGGCGACCCCGTCACCGCCGCCGCCATCAACGTCCGCGACCAGGCCACCGGCTCGGCCGACATCGGCGACGGCGTCACCCACGCCGTGCTCTGGGACGCCCGCGACGTCGCCGAGCACGGCGCCCCGATCGGCACCGACCTCGGCACCGTCGACGGCATCGCGCACAGCACCGGCACCGCCCTCAACGCCGCCGGGCAGGTCGTCGGCACCGCCGACCCGATGTGCCAGCCCTGCGCCGCCCCGAAGGCCTGGGTGTGGCAGCCCGGCGGCACCGCGACCGCCCTCGACACCCTGATCCCGGCCGGCACCGGCTGGCAGCTGCAGCAGGCCACCGGCATCAACGACCTCGGCCAGATCGTCGGCCGGGGGCTGCTCGGCGGGCACGTCCACGCCTTCCTGCTCACCCCGCGGTTCCACGCCAACGTCAGCTTCCAGCCGGCGACGGCCGCGGTGCCGGCCGGGTACGCCGCCGACACCGGCGCCGCCTACGCGGCCGGGCGCGGCTGGGCCGCCGACGACAGCACCTGGACGCGGCTGCGCCCGGCGGCCGGGGCGCCGGACCAGCGGTACCGAACCCTCATCCACACGCAGCATCCGACCGGCGCGAACGTCTGGGAGCTCGCCGTGCCCAACGGCCGCTACCTCGTGCACGTCGCGGCCGGCGACCCCGGGTACACCGACAGCGTCTACCGCATCGCCGTCGAGGGCACCCTCACCGTGACCGGCACCCCGACCACCGCCCACCACTTCGTCGAGGGCACCGCCACGGTCACCGTCACCGACGGCCGCCTGACCGTGAGCAACGCGGCCGGCGCAACCAACAACAAGCTCAACTACATCGACGTGATCGGCCTCTGATCCAGGGGGCTGGCCGGCGGCGCTTGGCATGATCGTCATGTACTTCGCGGCCGGGTCGGACGCGCGGGCGGCCGCGACGCCCGACCTGGCCGGCGGTCCGGGCGGCGCCGCTGAGCCCGGCCTGCTCACCACCGCCGGCTTCGACGACATCAACCGGATGCTGCGTACGATGGTGAACAGCGCCCGGCAAAGGCGGATGGGAAAGTCCGTTACCAGCGACCTCGCTGACGCCCGTTCAGGGATGAGCCGGTTCGAGTCCGGCAGCCGGGCGCGCAGCCGCCCGAGCAGACAACAGACGCAGCGGCAAAACAGACCCAGCGCGCCCGACTCGGCATCGAGCGCGCTCATCGGCCGCCGGCCGTAAGACTCGGAGGTCTTCCGAGACGCGGCCGTGACGGCATCGTTGCCGCGCCGCGGAACCATCGACGCATGCGCAAACGGGGGTTCGTGCTGATCTCGCTGGTGGCCATCGGGCTGGCCGCGCTGGGCCTGCGGTCCTGCAACAACGAATTCGCCCGCCGCAACCTGATCGAGGCCGGCGAGGTGACCGCCGTCGTCGACGCCGCCAAGCCGGGCACGGTGGTCGTGCACATGCTGCGATCGGGCGAGGAGCAGACCTGGACCGTCGACGACAACGGCGACCCGGGCATGGGGCCGGCCGAGGAGGCGCCGGGCGGCCCGCGCACCCAGTCGTGCGCCGGCGACGCCTGCTACCGCGTCGCCGGCGACCGGCTGCGGGTGGACGAGAGCAAGGACGGCGGCGGTACGTTCACCACCGCCTGGCAGGTCGGGGGCGCCGACTACGACACCCTCGTCCGCACGTACCCGGACCTCGGCGCCCCGGCGGAGCACCTCGCCTCCCGCTCCGTCGTCGCGCACCCGGCCGGCGGCGGCCAGGTCGTCTACGTCGCCAACGGCCGCGACGGCCTGCTGCGCCGCGGCCCCGACGGTCGCTGGACCCGCCTGGGCGGGCCGGACTCGGGCGAGGGCTGCTGCTTCTTCGCCCCGGTCCCGCGCCTGGCCAGCCAGCCGCCGCCGTTCGAGCCGGCCCCGTACGTGATCGTCGCCGTCGCCCTGACCATCCTCGTCACCGGCGCGGTCACCGCCGCCCGGCGCCGCCGCTGGGAGACGTTCCCGGCCGTCGTGGCCCTCGCCGCCCTGGCCGCGTATATCGGCTACCTCGGCGCGCAGCAGCCGGACGTCGGCATGTACCCGGGCTTCGTCTACGGCGTGCCCTGCGTCCTGCTCTGCCTGGTCGGCGGCGGGTTCCTGGCCGCCCGATACACCCGCCGCCCGGTCAAGGACCCCGAAGAGCCGGCATCGGTACCGTCCTGAGCCGCCGGCACCGCCAGCCCGAAGCACCGGTTCGCGGCCTCGGCCGCGCACATCACTGGGTGGGCGGCTGCCAACCGGAGGGCGGCGGGCCGGGCTGCTGCGGCGGCCCCGACACCGGCGGCGCCCCGGCAGGCGGCACGGACGTCGGAGGCGCGGAGGTCGGCGGGCCCGGCACCGGCGGGGCCGACGCGGGCGGCGGGAAGGACTGAAACGGGGGTCCAGGCTGGCTCACCGGCGGCCCCAGGACCGGCGGGACGGAGGTCGGCGGGTAGGACTGGTACGGGGGCGCGGGCTGCACAAGCCCCGGCGGGGCACCGTACGGCGGGGCCGGCGGGAACCCGGGCGGCTGCGGCCCGGCCGGCACGGCAGCCACGGCCGGGGCGACGACGAGCGGCGGGGCGCGGCGGCCGATCAGATGGTGCTGCCGATGGCGGCCACCAGCAGGACCGCCTCCCAGACGAGGTGCGGCAGCAGTTCCCGCAGCGGCCGGGCCGGCGGCGCGGTCATGACGGCGGTCATCGGGGCAACATACCGCCGATCGGCGGACATCGCTGCGCACGAACGGCCGGGCCGGTCCACCGGAACCGGCGGGTGCGACTACCCTCACGCCGTGAGTGAGCAACGGCCCGCGGGGGGCGAACAGCGGGACGACTCCGTCGCGCAGGCACACGGAGAGCTGGCGCTGGCCCGCATCGCGCTCGCGGAGGACGACCTCGCCCACGCCGCCGGTCACGTCGCCGGGGCGATCGCCTGGGCGCCGGGGCTGCCGGAGGTCCACGAGCTGCTGGCCGCCCTCGCCGCGCGGGCCGGGGACGAGGGCGCGCTCGAGCTGTTCGCGGTGGAGCAGCCGGCGTTCATCGGCACCGTGGTGGCCCGGGCCCACCTGCAGGGCCGCCACGACCCGATGGGCGGGCTGCGGATGCTCGCCCAGGCGACCCGGTTCGACCCGGCCCAGCCGTGGGCGGACGTGAGCTGGGTGCGGGCGGTGCCGGTGCGCCGGCTCGACCCGGAGGAGCTGGCCCGGCTGCTCGTCACGGTCATGGCGGGCCTCGGCGACCCGGCCGAGCGCGCCGTCGCGGTGGCCAACGAGGTGTACCTCGACCTGGCCCGCCGGGCCACCGCCGCGCACCGCGACAGCGCGCTGCTGCACGGCGCCGCGGCCGGGCTGGCCCGCCGGTTCACCGCCCTGTCGCCGGGCGCCCTGGCCGAGGCGGTGCGCTGGGGCGCGCACGGTCACCGGCTGCGCCCGGACAAGCTCACCTCGGTGTGGTACGCGTACGCGCTCAAGGCCGACGGCCGGCTCGACCAGGCGCTGCAGGTGATGCGGCAGGCCTGGCTGGCCGAGCCGGGCGAGGTCGACCTGTGCGCCGACATGGCCAGCTGGCTGGCCGACGCGGGCCGGCTCGACGAGGCGATCGACCTGCTCGACACGGCGATGCGCCGGGCGCCGGACTACGACTGCGCGGTGCACACCGCGGCCCGGCTGCGCTTCCAGCGCGACCAGGACGTCGCCCACCTGGTCGGCCTGGTCGACTACACCCGCGAGCACCCGGTGACCAGCCACGAGCACGCCGACCTCGACGGGGCCTGCCGGGGCCGCTCCTGGCTGTCGATGGTGGGCGGGCCGGCCGAGTCCGTGATCCGGCTGCTGCACCAGATCGACCGGGGCGACCGGGCGATGACCGGCACGGCGAGCGTGTCGGCCCTGGAGGTGCCCAGCGCCCTCGCCGTGGTGCGGCGGGAGCTGCCGGGCCTGTGCCTGACGATCGAGGGCGAGCCGCCGGCGGACATGGTGGGGCCGCAGCGCCCCGACGGCACGGTGCTGTGGGTGTACGACGGGCTGCTCGCCCGTCCCGCGGTCCCCCCGCCGCCGGATCGGGCCCGGGAGGTGCTCGACCGGATCGTGTCGCCGGTGTGGGCGAACCCCGTCGACGCCTACGACCGGGCGCTGCCGCTGGGCCAGCTCGGCCCGGGCGACCTGCTGTCGCTGCTGGTGCACCCGCCCGCGGGCACCGACCCGCGCTTCCCGGACGGCGTCTGGGAGCGCGCCGCCCAGGTGTACGCCTGCCTGGGCCTGCTGCACTGCGAGCAGCTGCGGGCCGGTGCGGCGCCGGGCGACACGGGCCGGGCCCGGGCGCTGCTGACCGGGATCGCCTTCGGGGTCGAGGACTGGACCACCGAGGCGGCGCTGTTCGCCCTGGTCGTCGCGGCCTGGCTGGACCCGGCCGGACGGGCGGAGGTCCGCGGCGTGGTCGGCGGGCGGTTCCTGGAGGCGGTGCAGCAGTCCCGGCACCGGGTCGTGACGATCCGGGAGTCCCTGGCCGAGCTGGTGCTCATCACCCCCGACATGGTGCCGGAGGTGTCGTCGCTGGCCCGTGAGGTGCTGACCCGGCACCGGGAGCGGGACGCGCCGGAAGCCGCCGCGCCGCCGGCCCCGCCCCGGCGGCGCCGCTGGTTCGGCCGGCACTGACCTGCAACTTGCACGCTGGGTGAACGTTACGGTCCGTACGATCCGCCGCCCGCCGAATTGTGCGGCCAGCCGGTTCGGCCATTTCCCGCACAATTCGAGGCGGCGGCGCTGAGCTGCGCCCGGCCCGGCGCACATTCATTCATGTCGCAGTATGAAGCGATCACGTCACGCCTCGGCGCCGACACGTACGGTGACCCCAACCTGAAGGGGGGCATCCATGTGGAGAGTGTGCGCGGGACTGATGGCCGCGCTGGCCCTGGCCGGGACGGCCGCGGGCGCGCCCGTGGCGGCCGACGTGGCCGCCTATCTCGCCGCCCACCCGGGCGGGCACCCGCTCGGCGGGACCGGCATCGCCTACGGCGGGGGCGTCTTCGTGGTGACGCTGAGGGCCCCGGCGCAGCAGAACGCCGTCGTCGACTGCCCGGCGGGCTGGTTCTGCTTCTACGACCGCCCGGACTACGGCTACCCGCGGGGCAAGCTGTCCTCCTGCGGCTGGCAGAGCCTGGCGTACTGGGGCTGGCAGGACCGGGTCGAGTCGGCGTACTACAACATCGGCAAGGGCGGCGTGCAGTTCTGGGACGGCAGCACCTACCTGTTCGCGATCAGCGCCGACGCCCGCGCCCGCGGCGACGCGAGCCCGTACCGCAACCGGGCCACCGACGTCTACCGCTACTGCTGAGGCAGCGCGTCGGACCGGCCGGACCAGACGTACGCGACCTCCTCGACGTTCGCCGCGCCGCCCGCGGCCGGCACCGGCGTCGAGATCCGGGCGCCGAGCAGCCGGCCGTCGGCGGGCGCGAAGATCAGGGTGACCCGCTTGCCGTCGCGCCCGTCGGCGCTGATCGCGATCCCGGGCCGCTGCTCGCGGTCGAGCATCTGGTCGCGCAGCGCGAGCCCGTCCTGGCCGGCCAGCATGCGCAGCAGCGCCGCCTGCTGGGCCGGTTCGAACGGGTACGAGTCGGCGATGTCGATGCACAGCAGCAGCGCCGGGACGGCACCGTCGGCCTTGGAGCGCTGCCGCGTGACGAGGTCGGCCAGCTGCCGCGGGTCGGTGGACGGCGCCGGCCCGGGCGGCGGGCCGGCCGGTAGGTCCTCGGGCTCGTCCGGCGCGGGCGCGGCCCCGGCGCGGCTCACGCTGGTCGTGCGCCGGCCGCGGGCGTCCTCGGCCCAGCACACCGTCTCGTCCCGGCGCTCCTCGGGCGCGCCGGGGTCGGTGGCCTCGACGGTCCAGGCGGCGCGGTGCACGCAGCGGAAGTGCCCGCCCGGCCCGGGGGCGTAGGCCCGGTCCTGCTCGGCGAGCAGCAGCAGCTGTG
>NZ_BAAARV010000096.1:3612-35297 GCF_039532525.1 Dactylosporangium salmoneum | reverse complement strand
CCGGCGGCACCGAGCCGGTGGCCGGCCCCACCGCCTCGAGGGACTGCGCCGCCCCGCGCCAGGACCGCAGGGCGACGACCGCCCCGGTGGACAGCAGCACGAGGAGCAGGCCGGCGCCGACGAGCGCGGGCACCCGCCGCCGCGGCGGCGGCGCAGGCACGGGCCCCGCCTCCGGTCGCGGCGATGGTGGCGGTGGCGGTGGCGGCGGTGGCGGCGGCGGCGCGACCTGGCGTTCCGGAAGCGCCCGGAACCGGTCCGCCCAGTACTGCACGGCGTCGTACGCGCCGCCGCCGAGGTAGACGTTCCAGCGCAGGGCCCGCTCGGTGGGGGCGTCCAGCTCGGCCTCGCCGGGGACGGGGTCATCCATGAAGTCGGCGAAGCCACCGGCGGCGGCCCGGCGGGCGCGTTCGCGGCGCACGTCGCGGTCCGTGCCCAGCTCGTCGAGCAGCGCGGTGCAGCGCTGCCGCAGCTCCTCGCGGTCGCGGACGTCGTCCAGGGCCGGCCGGTAGCAGGCGCTGTGCGCCTCCGCCCCGTCGTACCGGGGCCGCCACTGCTCGATCTCCTCGGGCGTGGCGCGGCAGCCCTTGAGGTACCCCTCGACGTGCTCCCAGCCGGCCAGGACGGCGTCGGTGTCGACCTGCGACATGGTGCTGGCGCTGAAGTTGGCCAGCTTGGCCTGCTCCGCCCGGGTGGGCCAGCCGGCGTCGGCCATCCGCGCCCGCAGCGCACGGGCGAACCCGGCCTCCGGGCTCCATCCGTGGATGGGCTTGTGCTTGGGCCCGCGGCGCCCGTTCACCTCGGGTGGCCCGGGGCAGGGTGGAGCCGGCGCGGGTGTGCCATGGCCTGTCTCCCTAGTCCATGCGGTCAGCGGCCGGGATTTCCCGCGTGCGCCGATCGTTTGCAGCCGGCCGGCGCCTCCCGACCGCCGAATCGTGCCATCGGGGCGCGGGGCGGCGCCAGAGGAAACGGCCGGGAAATTCCCGCCCGCCGCCACACGAATTGACGATCGAGAATTGCTCTGATCACCGTACGGGCATCATCCATGCGGTGGAGGAGGACCGGTCCGTACGGCGCGGGCTGGCGCCGAACCGGGCGGGGCGGGCCTGCCCCATCGGCGGGCGTCTTTGGATACCCGCCTCGGTGAACCGGGCCGCGAGGGCCTGTGGCGGTGCGCAACAATGCGGTAACGTCGCCGCATTCGCCGCAGGCTCCCGGTCCGGCCTGTCTCCTATGGGTTCATCGGTCTGGGGAAGGGGGCCCCTCGTTGCAGCGGGGGGCTCCCACTTCGGCGTGGTCACGGCCCGCCAATCGGGCCGCGGGCAGGGCCACGGCCGCGACGGCCAGCAGGACGGCGGCGACACCCCAGGGGCCGAGGCCGGCGGCGAGGCCGAGCACCGCCGCGGCGGAGACCACCGCCTGGGCGGCCAGGTCGAGCAGGGCGGTCCGCAGCAGCGCCACCGGCCAGCCGGAGCGCGGCCGGCGGCGCGGGCGTTTGATCATCGCGATCTCCTTTGATCTGGCGATCCGGCGCACGGGCCGTGCGCCGCGGGAGATCGTTGCACCGCGGCCGCCGATGGCAAGAGATCAAATGCCCGGGAATTGTCCGCGATCTGTGCGAGGGTGCGCGCCACAGAATCGCGCACAATTGCCGTACGAATTCAGGCCGGCCGCTCCACCAGGAGGACCGCGACGGCGAACGGGTCGCCGGCCGGGGCGGTGACCGTGCGGGCCACCCACTCGGCGCCGGCGAGGTGCTGGTCCAGGCGCGTGCGCAGGGCGGCGTCGGCGGGGACCGGGACGAAGTACAGCCGGCGGCGGCCCTGGCCGCGCACGATCAGCCGCAACAGCTCCCACGCGAAACGGCGCACGCTCACGCCCGCCACATTATGGCCAGAAGGCCAGATTCACAAGGCACAAAAACGCGCGGCCGGCGCCTCCCTGGAGCGCCGGCCGCGCAGCAATGCCGCTGGGCTGTGCCGGCGGCTACCACCAATTGCGGCGACCGGCCAGCGGGCGCCCCATCGCGCCGAGAATCCACAGCACCGCGCCGACGACGAGCAGCACGATGCCGATCGTCTCGATGATCCCGACGTGCAGGAACAGGCCGAGGAGGAAAAGGATGAGACCGAGGACGATCATGTCAGCTCCCGGAGGGTGGGGGTACCGATCTACGTGGATCTGGTACCCCCATCCCCACGGCCGCCAAACACGGATCACCCGCGGCGGCCCCGGCGGGCCCGGATGTAGTCGGAGACCACGTACCGGCCGAGGTCGTCGGCGTCCGGGGTGAAGACCCGCCCGCCGTTGCGCCGGGCGACGGCGTCGACGAACCGGCGCAGGCCCGGGTCCTCGCCGAGCATGAAGATGTTCATCACGGCGCCGTACCTGGTGAGCTGGTCGACCTCGTGCACGGTGGCGGCGACCGTCTCCCTGGTCGGGGGCCACGTGAACGTGGAGCTGCCGTCGTCGAGCAGGTGCGCGGTCGGCTCGCCGTCGGTGACGACGAGCACGACCGGGTCGGACGCCGGGTGTCGCCGCAGGTGCCGGGCGGCGAGCTTCAGCGCGTGCTGCAGGTTGGTGCCCTGCACCATGTCGGGCTCGACGGCGGCCAGCTCCTCCTGGCTCAGCCGCTGGGCGTACCGGCCGAAGCCGATGATCTGCAGCGCGTCCTGCGGGAAGCGGGTCGCGACGAGGTGCGACAGGGCGAGGGCGGCCTGCTTCATCGGGCCCCAGCGGCCGTCGGCCATCATCGAGAAGGACAGGTCGACGCAGAGCGCGACGGCGGCCGACACCCGCCGCTCGGTCTCGGCGATCTCGAAGTCCTCCACGTCGAGCGCGATCGGCAGGTTCGCCGGCCCGCCGCTGGACAGGTCGTGCGACGCGGCTTGGCGGCGCACCGCGTTGCCGATGGTGCGCACCACGTCGAGGGCCTGCTCGTCGCCGTACCGCCACCGCCGCGACGCCCCGGTGAGCTCCCCGGCGGCGCCCGCGTCGCGCAGGTCGTGCTGGCCCTGCCGGCCGGCGTGCAGCTGGGCGAAGACGGTCCGCAGGGCGGTGCCGCCGAGCCGCCGCAGCGCCTTGGGGCTCAGCGTGAGCCCGTCGGCGCCGCGGGTGACCCAGCCCTGCCGGCGCAGCTGCTGCTCCAGCTCGCGCAGGCGGCGCACGTCGTCGGCGGCGGCGCGGCCCAGCTGACGCTCGACCGCCTCCACGTCGACGTCGTCGAGGGTGGCCCCGGGGTGCTCCTGGCCGAGCTGGTCGAGCAGGTCGTCGAGGTCGCCGATCTCCTCCAGGGCGCCGGCGGCGTCGCCGTAGCCCAGCCCCTGCTCGCCGCGGACGCGCTCGCCCCGGCCCCAGTTGAGGCCGGGCCGCAGCGCGCGCAGGTTGTCGGTGAGCCGGCCCATCTCCCCGGCGAGGTCGCCGAGGGACTGGGCCATGAGCTGCTCCAGCTCGGCGCGCTGCTGCGGGCTCAGGGAGCGCATGAGCCGCTCCCCCGCGGCGGCCCGCCGGGCCAGGGCGTCGATGAGCTCGTCGATGTTCGCCGGCTTCTCCGGGAAGAAGTCGCCGTGGCGGTTCATGAACTCGGCGAACGCGTCGTCGGTCGGCTCGCCGCGGGCGTGCTTCTCCAGCAGGGCGTTGAGGTCCTGCATCATGGCCCGCATCGCGGCCTGCGCCTCCGGGTCGCGCAGCGCCTGCTGCATGCCCTGGAAGCGCTGCTCGACGACCTCCTGGCGGAGCTGGTCGAGGATCTGCTGGTACAGCCCCCGCGCCTCGTCGGACGTCCACTGATACTCCGACAGCTCCGAGACCGCCCGCGCCGTGGAGCGGGGCAGCGCGTCGAGCTGGGCCTCCGCGAAGCGGGCCTCGTCGGTGTCGAGCCCGGCCAGCGCGTCCCGCTCCGCGGCCAGGGCCTGGTCGAGCAGCTGCGACGCGCGCGTCACGGCGCCGTCGAGCTGCCCGCGGCGCATGGCGTCGCGGCGCATCCGGCGGGCCCGGGCGAGCAGGTCGTCGAGGCCACGCCCGCCCTGCGGACCGCGGCGCAGCAGGTTGCGCAGCGCCTCGCGGAGGCTGCCGCCCTCGAGGACCTCCTGGCCGACCTGGTCGACGGCGGCGCGCACGTCGTAGGGCGGGGCGAGCGGGTCGGGCCCGCCGCGCCACGCACCGTAGCGGAACCGGTTGTGCCGCAAGGTCATCCTCCGTACACGGTGCGGCCGTCGTCGGTGAGGTCCTTGGACAGCCGCCGGGTCAGGTGCAGGCCCTCCAGGGCGAACTCCACGCCGGCCGCGGCCTCCCCGCGGCTCGGGGCGTCGCCGAGGCCGAGCCTCTCGAGGACCTTCGCCAGCCCCGGCACGGTGCCGACCTGGCGCAGGATCTCGTCGGCCCCGGCCAGCTCGCCGGTCTCGACGACCTGGTCCTCGGCGACGAGGTCGGTGAAGCCGGACAGGTCCAGCCCGGCGAGCCGGGCCCGGAACGTGTCGGCGGTGGCGGTGCGCAGCAGGTGGGCGAGGATCTCGATCTCCCGCCCCTCCTCGCCGCTGTCGAACTCGACCTTGCCGCGCAGGGTCGAGGTGACCGACACCGTGTCGCCGATGCGGGCCACCGGCCGCTCCTCGCCGAGCAGCCCGGCCCGGCGCAGCGCGGAGGCGGCCACGGTCTCGGCGGCCGCGATCGCGAACCGGGCGGAGACGCCGGAGCGGGCATCGACGGCCGGCGACTCGCGCACCGCCCGCGTGAAGCGGGCCAGGACCTCGATCACGTGGTCGGGGACCTGGGCGACGAGCTTGGCCTCCTGCCGTACGAGATCCATCTCCAGCTCGAGGTCGAGCGGGTAGTGCGTGCGGATCTCCGCGCCGAAGCGGTCCTTGAGCGGCGTGATGATCCGCCCGCGGTTGGTGTAGTCCTCCGGGTTGGCGCTGGCCACGAGCATGACGTCCAGGGGCAGGCGCAGCTGGTAGCCGCGGACCTGGATGTCGCGCTCCTCCAGCACGTTGAGCAGCGACACCTGGATGCGCTCGGCGAGGTCGGGCAGCTCGTTGACGGCGAAGATGCCGCGGTTGGTGCGCGGCACGAGGCCGAAGTGGATGGTCTCGGGGTCGCCGAGGGTGCGGCCCTGCGCGACCCGGATCGGGTCGACGTCGCCGATCAGGTCGCCGACGCTGGTGTCGGGGGTGGCGAGCTTCTCGCCGTAGCGCACCGACCGGTGCAGCCAGTCCACCGGCAGCGCGTCGCCGGCCTCCGCGGCCAGCCGCCGGGAGGCGGGCGTGATCGGCTCGTAGGGGTGCTCGTTGAGCTCGGACCCGGCGATCACCGGCGTCCACTCGTCCAGCAGCGAGACCAGGCCGCGGATGACCCGGGTCTTGCCCTGGCCGCGCTCGCCGAGCAGCACGAGGTCGTGCCCGGCGAGGATGGCCCGCTCGAGCTCGGGCAGCACGGTGTCCTCGTAGCCGACGATGCCGGGGAAGCGCGGCTCGCCGCTGCGCAGCTGCGCGAGCAGGTTCTCGCGCAGCTCCTCCTTGACGGTGCGGAAGCGGTGGCCGGAGGCGCGGAGCTCCCCGACCGTGCGGGGAAGGTCCAGGGGCTGGTCTGGCGTCACAGTCACCGTTTGAACCTATCTCGCCCCGGCGCCAACGCGCTGCCGAGCGCAAACTCGCCCGCCACCGTAGACGGCCCGACGACAAGCCGGGCGCTGCGCACCACGACTTGGTGGCGGCGGTCAATCGGCGGCGTCAGCTCTTCCGATGACTTGCCGACACGACACGGCAGGTGGGCCCGCGCTCCTCGCCAATCCAGTCACTCTCCGTGACGGTAACCGGGGCCGGCGAGAGCGCATCAACTGCGGCATAGCGCGCACGTGGATCAAGCTGCTGGATCGTCGGCTGCGCCTCCAGCGCGTCCTGCCCTGGTCGGTGGCGGCTTGCGGACTGATGCTCAGGACGTCTCTGTTGTGACGCCGGTCTGCGGCGATGCGCCAGGATCGTCGCGGAAGGTCAGCCCGGCCGCGTCCATCGCTGCTCGCAGGTGTCGAAGGGCGTAGGGCCCGACTCCGTGGAGTGCCTGGACTTCGCCCTCGCTGAGTCCGGCCACCTGTTCGAGCCGGACCACGCCGCGTGCGGTGAGCGCACGTGTCGCGGCTGCGCCGATGTGTGGCAGCGGGATGCCCGGCTCCGGTACCGACCGGGCCCGGGCCGGCCGGGGATGGCCCTCGTGGTCCAGGACGGCGGCGCCGCGCGGCGAGAGCCGGTATCCGATGTCGAGCGATTCGGTCAGGCCGCGCTCCTTCAGCTTGCGCACGTCCTGTTTGAACGATGGGGTGTCGCGCCCCAGCCGTTGGGCGAGGTCGGGTGCCCGGGTTGCCGGCAGTTCGTCGATCAGCAGCAGCGTCGCCCGGGTCCAAGGCCCGATCGGCGAGGCGCGGTCGAGCCGGTCGAGCGCCGCGACGATCGCGTCGATCTCCGCAGCGTCCGGTACCGACTCCCGCAACGCGTGCCGCGGGTCCACGCCCGCGTACCGTAGCCCGATCCGATACACCGGCCGCTCGGGGTGGAGGCGGTCCAGCCCCTGCCGGAGCGCCGCCAGCGACGCCGCGCCGGCCCGGCGGGCGTCCGCGGAAGATAGCGAGCTCACCGCCACGCGGTCGACGGACGTGACCTCGATCAGTCCGACCGCGGTACGCATCCGGGTACCGACCCTGACGCGAGGCCGTTCCCACCGGCGGAACGCCACGTCGACGTCGCCGGCACGGATCGCCGCCAATTCTGCGGGACGCATCTGCACGCCCCCAGTTCAGCACATGCCACACGATCCATCCGACGGTCCGGGTACCCGTGCGTGGCATACCGCTGCGAACGCGGGTTTGGCCATGCGCACGCATCGCCACGCGCCCGGATCGCGGCTACAGCGTAAGTGACCATGGATGCGGCGCGATGTCCGTGGGCCCCTGGCGGGGTCAGCCGGTGATGCGGCCGTCGGCCGTGTCCGCCACGAAGCAGGCGCATTCCAGGATCTCCAGCAGCGCGGTCCGAACCTGCCGGATCGTGTCAGCGTCGACATGCAGGTGAAGTCGAAGGTCACGTGGAAGGCCCAGGGACATGTCGTGGTCGATGAGCATGGCCTGTTGACGGTGGTCGGCCTGGCCGGGGTCGGCATACCTTTCGCGGGACGCTGGTTGCGCCGGTTCCGGCGGCTCTTGCCGCGGATCTTCTCCCGGGTCCGGCGGTCGGCGACGAGGACGAGTTTGGCGGTGGCGTCGGCGCATTTGCGCTGGGCGAGCGGAAGGACGCTGGTATAGGTGTCGGCGGTGATCACGATGCTGGAGTGGCCGAGCAGGTCCTGCAGGGTCTTGACGTCCGCGCCCGCCTCGTGGGCCAGGGAGGCCACGCCGTGGCGCAGGTCATGCAAACGGACCGGCGGGACCTCGGCTCGCTCGACGGGGAGCCGGAACCGGCCGCTGACGTAGGCGGGGTGGATCGGTGTGCCGTCCTTGCGGGCGAACACGTACCCGGAGTCGTGCCACACCTTCCCGACGGCGAGCCGCCGCTCACGCTGCTGAGTTTGGCGGCGACGGTGCTCGCGGCGCCTGGTCTCGGGCTCATTGCATCCCAGGGGCCGGCGGACCACTCAGGTGCAAGTGATCTACTGAACGGGTGAGCGACCTGCGAAATCTCATTGCCCGCTGGCAGCACGGCTGGGGCGTGGCCCGCGCGCTACCCGTCGCCGAAGACGTAGGCGGCGGGTTGCGGGTCCGGTGCATGCAGCCCGGCCGTGACGTCGAGTACGTCGCGCTCGACGCCGACGAGGACCTTGCATCGCTCACCAGGCTTGCTGACCTAGTCGCTGGCGAGGACACCGTCACATGGCTGACCGTGCCCACCACGGATCCGGCGAGGGCCGCCTCGGCTCTGGTGGACGCCGGCCTGATCGTGCTCAAGAGTTCGGAACTGCTGATGACGGCCGATCTTCGCGGGCATCCGCAGCACATCTCCGCCGCACCGTACCGGCTCCTGACCCAGGTCGACTCGCACCGAGGCGACAGCGTGGTCGCGGCCACGGCACAGCACGAGTCGGGAGAGGTCGGCGCACGCGGGACGATGGGACTGACCGGTACGGATGCGATCGCAGACCGGATCGAGACCATGCCGGCTCATCGCCGCAAGGGCCTAGCCAGCGCGATCATGAGTTCACTGGCCCGTTCCGCGATCGAAGAAGGCGTTGAACACGGCATCCTCATCGCCAGCGAGGACGGTCAACGTCTGTACACGACGCTGGGCTGGCAGCCGGTGGCCAATGTATTGATCACAACGACGCCTGGCAACACTTACCCGTCCTGAACGGTGCCGTCGACTATGTCCGCACGCCGAGCCACCGGCTGAACGTCATCACGCCGCGTAGCGATCGGGTCGCGGAGATCCGGATGCCCCCACGCCTGGTGATCAACGCACTCGATCGGCGGCACGTCCGTACGTCTGATCTTATCGAGTCGTCGACGACCTGTTGCGCTCCGGCGCGTTCGGCTGCGACGGGATCCGCCGTCGGCACGTGGCCATCTACGTCGGTAACGGCCAGATCATCGAGGCCTGCAGACCGGGGACGCTCGTGCGGTACGACTCCATCAGCTCCCCGGCACGCCGTACGGGCTACGGTCGGGTCGCCTGACCCTCCATCCAACCGGCTCGTCTCGATCAATAAGAGCCCCGGCCGTGACTGGCGGCCGGGGACTCGGGGCCGTGCGGCCCTCGGTTCAGGAGTTGGTGAGGTCCGTGGACTCGCCGGTGGCGGGGTCGACGGTCTCCTCGTAGACGCCGTCGCCGTCGGCGTCGATCGCGATGAGGTCGACCTCGCCGTCGCCGTCCGTGTCGGCCTCCAGCACGTTGGCGCCGTCGTCGAGAGTGTAGATCTTGGCCTGGTCGACGACGCCGTCGCCGTTGAGGTCCTTGTCGTCGAGGGTGACGTACTCTTCGCTCATAATGAAGTGGTCCTCCAGTCGCAGGTGTGGTGAAGCGTAGCGGCCACGAAGGGCCCTGCTACTTCGGGTCCGGCGGCTGTACGCCGGCCTCCCAAGACATCAGGGTTGCGCCGGCCGGAGGCTTGAGCGACTCGGTCCCCGCCACGCTGTCGCGCGCGGCCGTCAACGTCAACGACCGGGTCAGCGGCGACAACCGGAGGGTGGCCCTGCACGGCGGCCTGGTCGGCGTCGCACAGGACGATGACGGCGCGCTGCGCCCGGTCGCCGGGTGGTACGTGGCGCCGGCCGCCGTCGACATCGACGACGTGCTCGACCGGATCGTGCGGGACCACGACACCACCGCGCCGCGGGAACTGCCCGACGAGGGGCCCGCCGAGGTGATCGCGCTGTACCACCGCGTCGGCTCGGCGACCCTGTTCGGCGGCCAATGGCGACTCCTGCCGGTGGGCGAGCGCCACTCCGCCGCCAGCGGCGTCGAGGGCGTGGGGATCGAGACGCTCATCGAACTGGCCGACGGCCGGAGCATCGCCTCGGCCGTCGTCTTCGCCACGCTGACCACGCACTGGGTGCTGTGCCGGGTGGCGAAGTCCGACGACCCATACCGCAAGGGCCGCCTGCTCGACGATCCGGCCGACGTCCCGGTCCTCGGCTCCTCCCTCGCCATGCTGCTCGACGCCGCCCTGGACTCCGGCGGCGACGTCGCGCACCTGGAGACCGGCCGCCTCGACCAACTCGGCGCAATGGCCGGCTAAACCGCCGCCAATCACCTACGGGCAGCTCGCGGTTCATACCGCGGCACAGTCATCCTGTTGACCGCGCTCGTGTGGGCCGACCACTGTGCTGGCCGTTGGACCTGTGCAGGCCTCGGGCCCTCGACTCGGCGAGGCATTCTCAAACGCACTGACATCGGCATGTCCGCGAGCCTGGGCGACCAACCCTCATGACGTTCCGTAGCGAGCTGATCGCGGCATGCGTGCGCACCCGATCATGGCAGCCGAGGCGATTCGTGTGATCATCGCGGCATCGGTCCGCTTGCGCGGGTTTGAGGGACAGACGGCATGGGCTACTTCGGCGCATTTCTGTTCGACGGGCGGTCCTGGACGGACGCAGAGGCCGACAACATCGTCCCATCGGACGCCGAATACTGGCTCCACGTCGACATCCACGACAGCGACATCGCCACGATTACGTACAACCCCGCCGGACCGGGCAGTGGCGTGGCCTACCTCGGCCTCACGCCCCGGACATACTTTGAAGATCCGAACGCGTCGCTCCCGACAGATGCGCACCGGGAGGCCGCAGGGCTGGCCGCCTGGTGGGCGGGCCGACAGGACGGCGCGACGGACGCGGACCGTGACGCCAAGACGGCCAGCCTTCGGCCGTACCTGGCCGAAGACCTCGGCCCGAAGGACAACGACTCCGACGATGAGGAAGATGAGGAAGAGGAAGACCGCGACGACGCGAGCATCTTCGTCGAGATCAAGACGGACCGCTTCCTCGTTACGCTGGGCCTTCCGCCGCTGCGTATGGCCGGCTGAGCGGCTCATCCACCACTGCAGTGCTGTGCGCCGGTCACCGACGGCGAAGCGACGACCGGCCAGCGCGCACGAAGGGCGGCATGTGCGTATGCGGTGAGCGTCCTGCATGACGTCAGCACCTCGACCCCCGGCTGCGGCTGGCCTCTCGGGCGACCAGCGCTGAGAATAGCCGCGTGGACAACGATGAGGACGTCCTATTGCGTGTGCGGGCCAATCTGTGGCGCGGTGACGAGAGCGTCGGCGGTCACCTGACCTTGACCGAGGCGCACCTGCGCTTTCGGGCGCACGGGCTCAACATCCAGACACAGCCGCTGGACGTTCCGGTCGCCGAGATCGTCTCCATGCGCAAGTACAACAACCTGCGCATCGTGCCGAACGGCCTCGCAGTGACGACGGCCTCCGGGACCGAGCACCGCTTCGTCGTTGGCGGCCGCAACCGCCTGATTGCCGCCATCGAAGCGCTCCAGTCGTAGGCACGTGTGGGGTCCAGCATCGGCTGAGCCACCGCTGGACGCGGCCGCGCTCGGGGCGATGGACCGGCGGCATCAGGAAGAACGGCTGGTTGAGAACCAGCGGCTATGAGCTCCAGCGCGCACCCGACGCGGCAGATGCGCATGTCGCAGTAGACGGCAGCGACCTCCGACAAGTCGGCCGCGGTCCGGCAGAAGCGGGTCCGGGCCGGCATCGGCGACGACGTACGGCACCGGGAGAAGTGGCGCCTGGCGTTGAACATGCTCGACAGAATGATCGAGCAGTGGGGCCCGGCGAAGCCGCCAGCGGCCTCGGACTGCGGCTACGGCGACTGCTCCAACGGGGGCCTGGTGGCGCGCGTTGTCGCCTGCGTCATGCGGTTGAGGCGGGCGCCTCCGCAGCGGCAGGGGTAGGCCCGTGTTCGCGGAGCATGGTCAGCAGCCCGGGGAAGCGTTGTTCCACCTCGTCGTACCGGAGCGTGACCAGCCGGCGGATGCCGTCGACGCGGGTGCGGATCAGGCCGGCATCGCGCAGCACCTTGATGTGGTGCGACAGGGTGGACTTGCCGATGGTGACGCCGGTGTTTCTGAGGACGTCGCTGCCGCAGGTCCAGTCCCCGGCGGCGTCGAGCGCCCGCACGAAGGTGAGCCGTACCGGGTCGGCGAGCGCGCTGAGCACGACGTCGATCGTCACGGTCTCGAGGGCGGGTTCGATCACCTCGGTCACAAGAGGAAGCGTAGCCAATGTTTGCAGAAAGTTCGACCCACGTCGTACTGTTCGGTCCAGATCGAACCGTACGACGCAGACCGAACATTGGACGGATCATGAAGGCGATCATCTACCGTGACAACGGCGGCCCCGACGTTCTCCGGCTCGTCGAGCGTGACCGGCCCGCGCCGGGTCCCGGCGAGGTCCGCGTCCGGGTCGCCGTGTCCGGCGTCAACCCGACCGACTGGCAGGCCCGCTCCGGCATTGCCCACCGCAAGCTCTTCCCTGAGATCACCCCGCACCTCGACGGCGCCGGCGTGATCGACGCCGTCGGTGAGGGCGTCGACCCAGGCCGGGTCGGGCAACGGGTGTGGCTGTTCATGGCCGCCGCCGGGCGGCCCACCGGCACCGCCGCCGAGTTCACCGTCGTGCCCGCCGACCAGGCCGTGCCACTGCCCGACGAGGCCGGCTTCGACGTCGGCGCCTCGCTCGGCGTGCCCGCGCTCACCGCACACCGCGCACTGACCGTCGCCGAGGACGGGCCGCGCCGCCTGTACCCCGGCGCACTCGACGGCAAGATCGTGCTCGCCGTCGCCGGGGCCGGCGCGGTCGGGCACGCGGTCATCCAGCTCGCCCGATGGGCCGCCGCCACCGTGATCAGCACGGTCAGCAGCCCGGAGAAGGCGAAGCTGGCCACCGCGGCCGGCGCCCACCATGTGATCAATTATCGCGAGGGCGACCCAGCCGCCGCCATCCGTGCCATCGCCCCGGACGGCGTCGACATCGTCGCAGAGGTGGCGCTAGGCGCGAACCTCGCACTGGACCTGGCCGTGCTGCGCACACGCGGCACGATCGCGACCTACGCCAACGAGGGCGGACAAACGGTCGAGCTGAACGTGGGGCAGCACATGGTGCTGAACACACGCTTGCAGTTCCTGGTGCTCTACACGGCGGGCCCGCAAGCGCGCGCCACAGCGGTCGAGGACGTCGCCGCAGCGGTCCGCGACGGCGCCATGCCGGTCGGCGAGGAGCACGGCCTGCCACTGGTCCGCTTCCCGCTGCACCGCACCGCCGACGCTCACCGGGCACTGGAGACCGGCACGGTTGGCAAGGTACTGGTGGACGTCACGCCCTGAAGTTCAGCCAGCAGCCGCACCTCTGACTCGCACCGGTGCGGGTCCGCATCTCGGCATGTCAGGACACCGGCCGGGCGACTCACCGTCACCGTGGTGAGCGCGCGGATCGCGGCAGACCAGTGAGTGGATGGTGCCCTTTCCCGCAGCCGGATTCAGGGTCGTGGTGGCCAGAACCTTCCCCGAGCGGGTCGTAGGACGTCGACCCGGTGAGGCTGGTGGCGATGGCCTGGAACTGCCCGCCGACGACGTCGAGCTGGCCGGTCCGCACATAGGACGAGTTCGCACCGGTGCTGCCGGTGCCCGTGCCGAGCAGCTCGCCGCCCACGCCACCGTCGTGGCGGCCGCAACCCGCGACGGAACCTTCACCACCACCAGCCGCAATCGGGTGCTCGGCCATCCACTCACGCTCCGAGCGCCGGGGCATGACCGCACGGACAGGCCATCGCGGTCAGGCCACTGCTGTGGTCTTGGCGTCATCGGCGACCGCGTTGTGCCGCCCCGGCTGGGTGGAGCGGCGCAGCCGCCCGGCCACCGCGTCCAGCGACCAGCTACCGGCGCCGAAGACGGTGATCAGCAGGAATGACCAGCAGAACAGCACGGGCAGCTCGCCGCCGTTGTTGAGCGGCAGCAGGGCGCGCTCCTGGTGCACGGTGAAGTACGCGTAGGCCATGGACCCGGAGCACAGCAGGGCCGCCGGGCGGGTGAGCAGGCCCATCAGCACGAGGCCGCCACAGACGAACTGGATCGCCGCGGCCCACCAGCCGGGCCACGCGCCGACGGGGAGGGCCTTGCTGGTGCCCCAGGCGCCGCCGAGGGCGCCGAAGAGCGAGGCGATGCCGTGGCAGGTGAACAGGAGTCCGATGACGACCCGGAACAGCGAGAGCACCGCAGAGCGCAGTTGTGACGGTGACATACGCAATCCTTCCATCGATGTTTGTCAATGTCAGTCTACGAGTCACCAATTAGTAAACAAAGCTATCTGTTCGTTTTCATGTCGGGATGCGGCCAAGTTGGCACACGATCGTGAACTGACGTCACTACCCGTGTGGCACCGAGAAGGAGGAGCGTGCCGGCCGGCCCGTCCAGTTGATGACCGGGCGCGCGTCCGGCTGCGAGGTGCGGATCGACCTTGCCCTGGCGAACGCCGACGCGACCGCTGACGCCGACGCGGCGGCCCGGCCGTCCGCCGCCGCTCGCCCGCACCTGGGGGTGGACGCGAACCACGGGCGCGCCGAGTACGTCGCTCGCCGGGCCGCGTGAGCGGGCGCCGATCGTGCCGGGGCCCGCTCCGGGCGTGTGACGGCGGCCGGCCGCCGTGTCAGCAGGCGCCGTCGTCGGTCCAGACGGACCAGGAACCGGGCGCGCCCGGCTCGGCACCGGTGGAGTACCAGGTGGACGAGTACCGGTGACCGTTGTACGAGACCTTGTCACCGGGCACGTAAGGCTTGGTTGCGCTCCACGCCTGCAGCCCACCGCAGCCGGCCGGCGGCGTGGTCGGGCTCACGGTGGGACTCGCGGTGGGAGTCGGCGACGTGGTCTTCGTCGGGCTGGGGCTCGGGCTCGGGCCGGTGCCGCCGACCGCGTTGGCCCACAGCGCCGAGGCCATACCGTTCACCGCTCGGCCGAGTGGAACGTCGCTGATGTTGCCGGTGGTGTCGCAGGAGCTGTGGTAGCACGAGTCGTACGACGCGTTGGCGGTGCCGCCCCACTTCTGCGCCTGGGCAGCCGTCTTGATGGCGCTGGCGCCGGCGGCGATGCCGCTGGTGGGGATGCCGGCGTTGCGGAACGACGCGTCGTCGGACCGGTTGGCGCCCTCGACGTTCTCCTCGGTCGGCACGCCGATCGCGTCGTAGTACGCCTTGAGGCTCGCGGCCAGCGAGGTGCTGATGTTGTTGATGAAGTACCCGGCGTTCCTGGAACCGATCATGTCGAAGTTCAGGTACCCCTTGATCTTCGACCGCTCGGTCGACGAGAGCTGGCTCACGTAGTACGTCGAGCCGCGCAGGCCCTGCTCCTCGTCGGCCCACCACGCGAAGCGGACCCGCTTGGTCATGGTCGGGTTCTGCTGGGCGAGCGTGAGCGCGGTCTCCAGGACTCCGGCCGAGCCGGAGCCGTTGTCGTTGATGCCGGAGCCGGCCCGGACGCTGTCGAGGTGCGCGCCGAGCATGAAGACCTGGTTGGCGTCGCCGCCCTTCCACTCCGCGATCAGGTTCTGCGACCCGGCCGTACAGCTGGTGCAGGCCTGGCGGGTCACGGTGTAGCCGGCCGCGGCCAGCTTCTGCTCCACATAGGACAGTGATGCGGTGTAGCCGCCGGAGCCGGAGAACCTGTTGCCGCCGTTGCTCTGGGCGAACCCGTAGAACTGCGTCAGGTGGTTCTTGACGTTGGCAACGCTGACCTCGGGAGCGACGGCGGCCGCGGCCGGCTCTGCGGTGCGGGTGGCCACGGCCGGGGCGGCGCCCCAGGCCACGACGCCGGCGACGGCTGCCATGGCGGCCACTGCCGCGAGCGTAGGTCGGTGTCTCACGTGGACTCCTTCGTGGGGAGGACGTTCGGGTACGGGGGTGTGGGAGACAGCAACGGGCCCCGGTGCGGTTGGCCGGGGCCCGTTGCGGGCTGATCAGGTGGTTGGCCGGTCGGTCGACCGCTCGGATCAGCAGGTGCCGGCGTCGGTCCAGACCGCCCAGGAACCGGGCGCACCCGGCTCGGCGCCGGTGGAGTACCGGGTCGACTTCCACAGGTGGCCGTTGTAGGACACCTGGTCACCGGGGACGTACGGCTTGGTGGAGCTCCAGGCCGTCACGCCGCCGCAGCCGGGCGGGGTGCCGCCGGAGACGGTCAGTGAGAACGTCGCGGTGTGGGTCACCGAGGTGCCCGTGCCGGTGACGGTCAGGGTGTACGTGCCGGCAGTCGCCGACGATGACACTGAGATCGACAGGGTCGCCGAGCCACCCGAGGTCACCGACGCGGTCACGCCTGTCGGAGCGCCGGTCACCGACAGGTTCACCGTCTGCGCGCTCCCGGACGTGGTGGCCGTGGCCACCGATGCCGTGGTCGAACTGCCGGGGGCCACCGTCGCCGAGGACGGCGACAGCGACACCGAGAAGTCGGGCCCATTCGGGTTGCTGCTGGTCACCGTGACCGTGTAGGTCGCGGTGTGGCTGCCCGAGGTGGCGGTGCCGGCGCCGGTGAACTGGTCGATCGCGTGACCCATCTCGTGACCGACGACGTCCATGCTGACGGCCTGGGTGGTGTTGGACGAGTTGTGGCCGAAGGCGCCGGACGAGCCGTCCCAGTAGGCGTTGACGTCGTTGAGGCCGACGTACAGCGCGGTCGGCGGCGGTTGCGGCGGGGGTGGATGCTCCGGACGCCGCTGGTTCCCGGGCGTCCGCGGAGGCCTGACCCGCGCTGATTCCCCAGGCCAGGACGGTTGCGCCGGTGGCCAGAGCCGCGAGACCAGCCAGCGCGATGTTGCGTTTCACCGGTCCTCCCTTGACGAGGGGCGCGTTTCATAGGTGTTAACTGGTGTTAACTGTGTGGTGTCACCAATCGTTCGTCAAGAGATGGCCATGGATTATTTCCGCCGCGACGCTCCCGACCCGCGCCCGGCGGTCGCCGACGCCCTGGGGCGACGTCGGTGCCGGCGGTCAGGACGCCGGCGATCTCGGCGCGCGCGGTGGCCGGGCACAGATCGGTGGTGATGGTCAGGACAACCGCGCTGGGAGCGATCGCGCCGGCGAGCCCGGGACGGCGGCCGAACTGGCGCGCGAGACGCGGCGACGTCAGCATCAGCCTCGCAGGGCTTCAACCATTGCGGCACGAGGGCGACATTCGGGTGTCAATCACCGTTGCTTGCTCAGGTGGGTCTCGGGTGGCATCATCGCCGCCATGATCGCGAGAATCGAGTCCTCCGTCCGCCGGTGAGCGTGACGACCGAGCCCGGATCGCTCGGACCCCAGACCACGCTGTTCGCACACGCTCTTCGTCTCCATCAGCAAGATCCTGACGGCGTCCTGCCGCGTGACGGCGAGCCGTATCCAGACGACGAACTCCACCGTCGGCGGCCGCGACCCCAGTCCCAGCAGGATCGGCGACTCGACGGCGCCGATGTCGCCGCCATCCTCGACAGGCACTTCGCCAAGCCCGACGCGCCGCCAAGCGAACTTGCCGACGCGTTCCACGGCGTCCACGTGCCGATCCACCGCAACGAGCACATCGCCGCCGCGGCGTTGCGGGCGGACCGGCAGCGGGTGCGGGAGACCGGCCGGTGGCTGGTGCGGCACAGTACGGACCGCTGCGCCGCGACGGCCGGGCTGGCGCTGCTGGCCACGGACTGGACCGAGGACGATATCCCGCTGATCCAAACCATCGGCCTGCTGTCGGACCGGTTCGGGGCGTTGGCCGCCGAGGCGCTGCAACGCCGCCGCGGAGGCGGGGAAGCGTTGCTGTGGCTGGCCGAGCGTGTCGCGGGCTGGGGTCGGGTCTACGTCGTCGAGGCGCTGTGCCGCTATGGCAGCTATGCCTCGCGGTCGTGGCTGCTGCGCCACGCCTGCGACGGCGACTTCCTCAACGGCTACTTCGCCGGCAAGGTCGCCACCGCAGCGCACCTGCACGAGGCGATTACCAGCACGGAGGTCGACGACGACCTGGTCGACCACACCGGCCGACTCCTGAAGGTCATGGCTGACTGCGGTGGCATGGGCATGACCCTCGAGCACTATCCACCGGCACCCGTCGTCCTGGCCGCACATGCGGCACACCTTGCCCGGCAGGCGCCGACGGTGCACCGGTACGTCGACGCCGCGGTCATCGCCGACCACCTGACAGTCACGCCCTCGAACCGATGCGGGTGCACCACCGAGCAGCGCGACCGCATCGTGCAGCAGTACCTCACGGTGCTCGACCGGCCCGACTGGTGCGACACGGTCCGCGCGGGCCTCGACCCGACCAGCGACTTCTTCGTCTGGTTCGCCAGCAACGTGGCAGCGCGACTGCACCTGCGCGCGTTCGCTGACCTGACGGGAGGTGATGACCGATGAACCATGCTGCCGATCAGCAACTCATCGAGGCGGTGCAAGCCGGTGACGAGGCGGCCGTCGCACAGGCCCTCGCCGACGGGGCGGACCCGAATGCCGCAGTGAGCCGGTACCGAGGGTCGGTGCTCGTCGAGGCAGCCCGTAGCGGCAGGCTGGGAGTCGTCGGCCTGCTGGTGGACGCCGGCGCCCGCATCGGACCCTTCGGCTACTTCGACGTGACGCCGCTGCGCGTGGCCATGCTCGAAGCGCACGCGGACGTGGTGCAGTACCTCATCGCCCACGGAGCCCTTCCGGCGGAATCCACGACAAGGACGAGCGTCTTGACGGAGGCCGTGTCCTACACACGGCACCGTCCTCGACCGGCGGCCCTCGCCACGCTGCGGGTGCTGCTCGAAGCGGGGGCAACACCACACCCAGGCGAGGAGGCGCCGCTCATCACCGCGGTCATGCGATCTGTCGCACCTGCGGTCCTGCGCCTCTTGCTGGCGAACGGCGCAAACGTCAACCAGCAGCGGTCCGACGGCACGCCAGCGATCGTCATCGCCGCCCGGCGAGGAGATCATGCCGCGGTGGACGTGCTCCTGCAGGCCGGCGCCGACGTGAACACCCGCGACCAACAAGGGCGGACCGCGTTGATGCACGCAGTCGAACGCAACGAACAACGGGTCATCGCCGCCCTGGTGCTGGCCGGCGCCGCCATCGGCACGGTCAGCACCGACGGCATGACCGCGCTGGAGCTGGCGCGCGGCTGGCAGCGCCAAAACGTCCAGTTCATGCTGGGCGAGCACCACGCCGGCCTGGACGATGTGCCGATCACCCGCACCGTCGTCCGGATCCTCCCGACGGGTGTCCGGCTCACCGGTGACCCGCAGATGCTACTCCTGCTGGCAAACGTCATCGGCACCGTTCTCGACGATCTCGGCGACGACGAATGGGCAACTCGCACGGGCATCGACGCCGATACCGCGCGGACCGTGGCCCTGCGGCTGCGCGACGAGGCTGCACCGGCCCCCAACGCATCGTGGCACCAGTTGGACCTCACCGCCGACGAACTCGCGGCCACACGCTCGGCGTTCGTCGAGCTAGCCTACGGCACCACACGGGTCCTGCCCGCCGCTACCAGCAGGTTGGAGATCGTCGATCTCCTCGAGGAACTCGACCGGCAGCTCGGGCGTTAGCCAGGTCGGGGTCACGTGGCTTCGGTGCTGACGACCGGATCTGCAGCAAGGGCCGCCGTACCCGGTCTCGCTTGGCGCGCAGGAAGGTGAGGGTGAGGTCGATGCCTTCGACCTCACCCAGCCGGCACTCGGTTTCGTACCCGCGTTGGGTGCGCTGGCCGCCGAGGTCCACGACGCGGCTCCGGATCTGTCCCTGGTCTACAGTGGATAGACCTCGAACTCGCCGAGCTGGGCCGACGGTGACATGGTGTTGCCGATGAAGATGAGCTGCACGTATCGCGCGCTGGTCGGCGGGAACGTGCCCGAGGACTCCGCCCAGACCTGCCGGAACGCGGCCAGGTCGGGCGGCGGCTCCCGTGCCGGCGAGCGCGACCGACAACGAGCTCACCGACAGCGTGCCAGACCGTGAACCGGTGACGGTGGGCCTGAACACGACCGTGATGGTGCAGGAGCCGCCGCCCGGCAGGGCCGCGCCGCAGGTGCCGCCGAGCCGCTGGAAGTCGCCGGTGACCGTCACGGACGTGAGCGTCGCCGGGCTGCCGCCCGTGTTGGCGAGGGTGACGGGCTGCGCCGCACTCGTCGCGCCGCCGGCGGCACTGCCGAAGCTGACGCGGCCCGGGCTGATCGACAGCGCCGGCGGCGCCGGCGGGACCTCGTACACCTCGAACTCTGCAAGCTGCGCCGCCGGCGCTCGGCAGCGAGCGGATTCGCCGAGGACGTGCGGCCATGGGCCAGGCCGCCCTGGCGCCGCAGTAGCCGTCCCGGCGCCTCACGCGCGCACAGGTTCCCCGTCCTGGGACTCCTCCCCGGAGGAAGGCGCGGCGGCGGCCAGCACGGGGACGTGACGCAGCATCCGCAGCGTCACCAGCGCCAGGCCGGCCAGCACGACCGCGCACACCGCCGCGACCACGTGCAGCCCCGAGGTGGCCGCCGTCCGCGCCGCCGCCAGCAGCGGTCCGGCGAGGGACGACGGCAGCCCCGCCGCGGCGGCGACGGCCGCGGTGGCGGTGTCCCGGGCCCCGGCGGCCGAGGCGGGCAGGCCGGCCGGGAGGTCGACGACGGCCCGGTACACGGCCGTGCCGAGGCTGCCGAGCAGGGCGATGCCGAGGGCGTACCCGAACTCGCCGCTCACCTCGTTGAGCGCCCCCGCCGCGCCGGCCCGCTCCGGCGGGGCCGAGCCCATGACGATGCCCGTCGCCAGGGTCACCATCGGGCCCATGCCGAGGTTGCTGACCACGAAGGCGGCGATGACCGGCAGCGGGCCCGCCGACGCCGGGATCAGCACCACGAGGGCGGCGCCGGCCGCGGACAGCAGGAGGCCGCCGCCCATGAGCAGGCCGGGGCGCACGCGCCGGGCCAGCAGCGGGGAGACCTGGAAGCTCACGGCGCTGGCCAGCGCGGCGGGCAGGATCCACAGGCCGGCGGCGCGCGGGCTGAGGGCGTCGACGAGCTGCAGGTGCTGGGTGATGAAGACCATCATCGCGCCGGTGAGCATGGTCCCGGCAAACATCCCGCCGAGGGCCGCGGCGAAGGCGCGGTCGGCGAAGAGGCGCAGGTCCAGCACCGGGGCGGCGAGGGTGCGCTGACGGCGGACGAAGACCACGGCGAGGACCAGGCCGGCGGCGAGCGCGGCGAGGGGCACGGGGCGCCAGCCGGTGCGGGCGAGCTCCTTCACGCCGTACACCGTGGGAAGGATGGCGGCCAGGGACAGCGCGACGCTGGGCAGGTCGAAGCGGCCCGCGCCCGGGTGGCGCTGCTCGGGCAGCAGGATCGGGCCGAGGACGAGCAGCAGCACCATCGCCGGGACGCCGAGCAGGAACGCGGAGCCCCACCAGAAGTGCGCCAGCAGCAGGCCGCCGACGACCGGGCCGATGATCGCGCCGCTCATGAAGCAGACCATCCACACGCCGATGGCCAGGCCGCGCCGGCGCGGGTCGGGGAACAGGCCGCTGATCAGGGCCAGCGACGACGGGGCCAGGGTGGCGCCGGCGATGCCGAGGGCGGCCCGGGCGGCGATGAGCATGACCGGGCCGGTGCTGTAGGCGGCGGCGACGGAGGCGGCGCCGAACGCGGCCGCGCCGAGCAGCAGCAGGCGGCGGCGGCCGATGCGGTCGCCCAGGGTGCCCATCGTGATCATGAATCCGGAGAGCAGGAAGCCGTACACGTCGAGGATCCACAGCTGCTCGGTGCTGCTCGCGTGCAGGTCGGCGCCGATGCGGGGCAGGGCGAGGAGGAGCACGAACACGTCGATCGAGACCAGCAGGGCCGGCAGCGCGAGGACGGCCAGGCCCAGCCACGGGGAATGCTTCGTCATGCCGGGTGGTCGGAGCCGGCGGGCGGGTCTCGACATCCCCCGGCGCGTCAATCCTGGAACCGCACGTCCAGCCACGACGTGAAGCCGGGCCAGGGGGCGTGGGTGTCGCGGCGCCGATAGTACTGCGTCGCCGCCTTCCGGGTGAGGCGTTGCACGGCGAGGACGGCGATGGCGATGACGGCGGTGACGACGAGGCCCTGCACGGCGGTGTACCACAGCGGCAGCAGCGGCTGCAGGTGCTCGAGCATGCGCTGGTCGTCGGGCAGGAGCACCGAGTCCGGGCCGTAGACGACGCCGAGCAGCAGCGAGAGGGTGACCAGCAGCAGCGCCCGGCCGACCACGCGGCGGGTGTGGGGCGTGGGCCGCGGTACCGCCAGCGCCACCCCGCACAGCAGCAGGCACAGGCCCCCGGCCAGCACGCACCCGCCGAGCAGGTGGACGTAGACCGTCTCGATGATCGTCGCCTCGTTGCGCGACCACGGCCCGAGCCGCTCCACCAGCCCGTTGTAGCGCAGCAGCAGCCACCCGGCGGCGGCGGCCTGCCCCAGCAGCAGCGCCGCGCCGGTCGTCACCAGCCAGAACGCCACCCGGACGGGATGCATGCGCCGACGGTACGACGCCATGAGGCAGGATGGAGACGACGTTTCGTAACGAAGGAGTCAACGCATGGCGCTGAGCAAGCCCGAGGTCACCCTGCCGGACGGCCCCGCCCCGGCCGACCTCGTCATCGAGGACATCACCGTCGGCGACGGGCCGGAGGCGGTCGCCGGCCAGCAGGTGAGCGTCCACTACGTGGGCGTGGCCCTCTCCACCGGCCGCGAGTTCGACGCCTCGTGGAACCGCGGCGGCAGTTTCGACTTCGCCCTGGGCCGGGGCCAGGTCATCACCGGGTGGGACCGCGGCGTGGCCGGCATGCGCGTCGGCGGCCGCCGCAAGCTGGTCATCCCGCCGCACCTGGGCTACGGCGACCGGGGCGCCGGCGGCGTGATCAAGCCGGGCGAGACCCTGGTCTTCGTCGTCGACCTGCTCGGCACCCGGTAAAGATCCAACACCGTTTCGCACGGCCGCATTCCCGGTTGTGGGGTCGCCGACCTCACAGCCGGGAATGGACAAATTCACAGGTGTCCCACAGGCCCGCCGAGGGCCGTGGATGCGATGCTGGACCATCGGCGGCGGGCCGATGAGGGGGCATACGAAGGGGTGTGCAGATGACGGTGCAGCCGGTGACACCGCGGGCGAAGCGGATCCTGATGGTGGGCGCGCCGGGCGCCGGGAAAGGCACCCAGGCCGATGCGATCGCCAAGCAGTTCGGGATCGCGCACATCGCCAGCGGCGACATCCTGCGCCGGCACATCGCCGAGGGCACCACGATCGGCCGCACGGTCGAGGACATCGTCAACAAGGGCGAACTGGTGCCCGACGCCATCATCATGGACATGCTGCGCAAGCCGGTCATGTCCGCGAGCGACACCGGCGGCTACGTCCTCGACGGCTTCCCGCGCACGGTGGAGCAGGCCGAGGCGGCGTACCGCACCGCCGGCACCCTCGGCGTCGGCGTGCAGATCGCGGTACACCTGGAGGTCCCCGAGGAGGAGCTGATCCGCCGGCTCCTGGCCCGGGCCCGCGGCGCCGACGACACCGAGGACGTCATCCGCCACCGGCTCAAGGTGTACGAGGAGAAGACCCGCCCGCTGCTGGACTACTACGCCCAGCGGGAGCTGCTCATCCAGGTCAACGGCGCGCGGCCGGTGGCCGAGGTGACGTGGTCGATCGTGGTGCAGCTGCAGCGCGCCTTCAAGCGCCCGTCGGCCACCCACGCCACCCCGCAGACCCGCGTCGCTTAGTAGAACGGCTTCGGCGCGGGCGGCAGCCAGGAGGGCCACCAGCCCGGGCAGGTCGCCCGGAACTGGACGGGCAGCCCGGACATGGCGAAGAACGTGTAGGCCGTGACGGCGACGACCGTCACGGCCAGCAGCCCCATCAGGGCCGTCACGACCAGGCGGTTGCGCGACACGCGGGCCAGCTGCGGGGCCAGAGCACCGATGAGCCCCGTCTGGATGAGCCACAGCACCGGCAGCGCGAAGAGGATCAGGCCGATCGCGTTGGCGCCCGCGTTGATGCCGACCTCGCACGCGTCCCAGGCCCGGCCGACCACGCCGATCTCGGTGAGCGACGCGGCGGTGGCGATGAGGGTCGCGGACAGCAACGGGACGACGACCGTCCGGGTCCGGATGCGGGGCTGGGCGATGGTGGCCATGCTCAATATCATCGCCCAGCCCCCGTCCGCTCAGGCGCCGAGTGCCGCCGAGACGACCTCGCGGGCCTCGGCCTGGATCTGGGCCAGGTGCTCCGGGCCGCGGAAGGACTCGGCGTAGACCTTGTAGACGTCCTCCGTGCCCGACGGGCGGGCGGCGAACCAGCCCGACTCCGTGGCGACCTTCAGGCCGCCGATGGCGGCGCCGTTGCCCGGGGCCGCGGTCAGCTTGGCGGTGATGGGCTCGCCCGCCAGGGTGGTGGCGGTGACCTGCTCCGGGGAGAGCTTGCCCAGGACGGCCTTCTCCTCGCGGGTCGAGGCGACGTCGATGCGGGCGTAGGACGGGTCGCCGTGGCGGGCCACCAGGTCGCGGTAGTGCTCGCTCGGGGTGCGCCCGGTGCGGGCGGTGATCTCCGAGGCGAGCAGGCACAGCAGGATGCCGTCCTTGTCGGTGGTCCACACCGAGCCGTCGCGGCGCAGGAACGAGGCGCCGGCGCTCTCCTCGCCGCCGAAGGCCACCGAGCCGTCGAGCAGGCCGGGCACGAACCACTTGAAGCCGACCGGGACCTCGAGCAGCGTCCGGCCGAGGTCGGCGGCGACCCGGTCGATCATCGAGGAGGAGACCAGGGTCTTGCCGATGGCGGCGGCCGCGGGCCAGCCCTCGCGGTTGCGGTACAGGTAGTCGATCGCCACGGCCAGGAAGTGGTTCGGGTTCATCAGGCCGGCGTCCGGGGTGACGATGCCGTGCCGGTCGGCGTCGGCGTCGTTGCCGGTGGCGACCCGGTACTCGGTGCGCCGGGCGATGAGGGAGGCCATGGCGTTCGGCGACGAGCAGTCCATGCGGATCTTGCCGTCCCAGTCCAGGGTCATGAAGGCGAAGGCCGGGTCGACGTGCGGGTTCACCACGGTGAGGTCCAGGCCGTGGCGCTCGCCGATGTAGGCCCAGTAGGCCACGCTGGCGCCGCCGAGCGGGTCGGCGCCGATGCGCACGCCGGCCGAGGCGATGGCGGGCAGGTCGATGGCGGCGCCCAGGTCGTCGCAGTAGGCGGCGAGGAAGTCGAAGCGCTGCGTGTCGGGTGCGGCCAGGGCCTGGGCGTACGTCACCCGCCGTACCCCGGAGAGGCCACCGCGCAGCAGCTCGTTGGCCCGGTCCTGGATCCACTTGGTGACGTCCGTGTCGGCGGGGCCGCCGTTCGGGGGGTTGTACTTGAAGCCGCCGTCCTCCGGCGGGTTGTGCGACGGGGTGACCACCACGCCGTCGGCCCCGCGGTGGCGGTTGGTCAGGATCGCGTGCGACACGGCCGGGGTCGGGGTGAAGCCGTCGCGGCTGTCGATGAGCACCGTGACGCCGTTGGCGGCGAACACCTCCAGGGCGCTGACCGTCGCCGGCTCGGACAGGGCGTGGGTGTCGCGACCCAGGAAGAGCGGGCCGTGGTACCCCTGCGCGGCCCGGTAGTCGCAGATGGCCTGGCTGGTGGCGACGATGTGGTCTTCGTTGAACGAGCCGCGCAGGCTCGACCCGCGGTGCCCTGAGGTGCCGAAGGCGACCTGCTGGGCGGGGTCGGACGGGTCGGGGTGCACGGCGTAGTAGCTGGTGATGAGCCGCGGCACGTCGACGAGGTCGGAGCGCTGCGCGGGCTGCCCTGCGCGGGGATGGACGGACATGCCCCATACGTTGCCATGCGCGCGCCGGGAAAGACCAACACTTACGATCTAGTCCATGACGTGGACCGCTCCGCCGCCACCACCCTTCGGCGGCTCACTCGTGGCCGGCGAACGCGAGCTCCTCGAGGGGTTCCTGGACTGGCAGCGCGCCGTCCTGGCCGGCAAGTGCACCGGGCTGACCGGGGCCGAGCTGGCCCAGGCGGCCGTCCCGCCCTCCACGATGTCGCTGCTGGGCCTGGTCCGCCATCTCACCGACGTCGAGCTGGAGTGGTTCCACGGCCGCTTCCACGGGCGCGAGGTGCAATTCCACTACAAGCGCCCCGGGGCGAAGGACGCCGCGTTCGACGAGATCGACCCGGAGCAGGCCGAGCGCGACTACCAGCGGCTGCTCGACCAGTGGGCCTCGTCGCGGGCGGCCGTGGCCGGCAACGCGCTCGACGATGCCTTCGAGGACGAGCTGCGCGGGCCGATGTCGCTGCGCGCCGTGTACCTGCACCTGATCCAGGAGTACGCGCGGCACAACGGGCACGCCGACCTGCTGCGCCAGCGCATCGACGGCGAGACCGGCTGAGCCCCGCACCGCAGCGGCGGCGCGGGGCCAGCCGGTGCGGGCCCGTCAGCGTCGTGCGCGGGTGAGCACGGCCGGGCGAATCGCCACCAGGCCCAGGCCGATCATGATCAGTCCGGTGATGACGTTGCTGACGACGGCACCACCCGTGAAGTACCCGCGCTGGATGATGAACGGCGCGACGACGGTCCACACGCCGAGCGCGACCGGCAGCCACGCCAGGGTGTGGGTACGGCCGTAGGCGATCGCGAAGCCGGCGGCCAGCAGTGCCGTGGCCACGCCGCAGATGAAGTTGTTCGCTGACAGGTTGGCCTCGAAGGGCGGGAAGCCCACCACCCATGGGCTGATGGCCAGGTAGATCCCGGCGAGCACCAGGAGACCGTCGGTGATGCGCGCCGTCGGTGTCTCCGACACCTCGTCGTAGCGGGCGCGCAACGCGGCGATGTCCGGGTGCTCCTCGAGGCCTGAGACGGGTCGGGCCATGACGACCCCCTTCCACTCGGATGAGGGGGCACTAACCCGAATTTCGCGGAACTAACCCGTGGGACCGGGCGCGGCGCGGGGGGCGCCGCGCCCGGCAGAGCATCGCGTGGGAGCCGCGATTGGGGGGTGTGGGCATCACCTCCGAACAGGTCGATGGGTGGCGGTGAATCTAGTGCCCTTGTCCCGGGAGCGCTCCCATGCCAGAATCGTCGCCACCTCGCGTCTGGGAGCCGCCGGGGCACTGCCTGCAATGGCCTGACACCACATCGCCATTGCGTCGCACGGTGCCCTCACCCCGGTTCGAAACTTTCACGTAGGAGCGAGATGTCCATTCCCAGACGCGGGCGGCTGCGCCGACTCCGTGCCTTGGCCGCCGGCCTGCTCGTGGCCGGCACGTTCGCCGCGCTGCCGGCCGGCACCGCCCACGCCGCCGCAGGCTGCCAGGTGACCTACACCGTGCGCAGCCAGTGGCCGACCGGCTTCACCGGCGACCTCGTCGTCACGAACCTCGGCGACGCCCTCACCAGCTGGAACGTCAGCTGGACGTTCGCCGGCAACCAGCAGCTGCAGCAGAGCTGGAACGGCGACTTCACCCAGACCGGCAAGCAGGTGACGATCCGCAACGCCGCCTGGAACGGCAGCCTGCCCTCCGGCGGGACCGTGAACCCGGGCTTCAACGCGGGCTACAGCGGCACCAACGTGGACCCGACGTCGTTCTCCCTGAACGGCGTGGCCTGCACCGGGCCGAACACCCCGCCGGCCGTCTCGCTGACCGCCCCGGCGGCGAACACCCGCTACACCGCCCCGGCGTCGATCGCGATGACCGCCTCGGCGAGCGACCCGGACACCGGCGACTCGGTGACCAAGGTCGAGTTCTACCACGACGGGCTGCTGCTGGGCACCGACACCACGGCGCCGTACACCTACACCTGGACCGGCGTGCCGACCCAGACGGCGGCGTACAGCCTGCAGGCCAAGGCCTACGACAGCAAGGGGGCGGTGAGCACCTCCACCGCGGTGCCGGTCTTCGTCGACCCGGTCGTCGGGCCGCAGATCGTCGCCACGCCCACCGTGCTGACCGTGCCCGAGGGCGGCTCGACGCCGCTGTCGGTCAAGCTCAACCAGGCCCCGTCCGCGAACGTGACCGTGGCCGTGGCCCGCACCGGCGACACCGACATCACCGCCACGCCCACCTCGCTGACGTTCACGCCGTCCAACTGGAGCACCGCGCAGACGGTGACCGTGGCCGCGGCCCAGGACGCCGACTCGGTCAACGGCACCGCGACGATCACCCTGACCGCCAGCGGCTGGGCCTCGGCGACGGTGACCGCGAACGAGAGCGACGACGACGTGCCCGGCGGCGTCTACGTGCAGCGGTTCCTGGAGCAGTACAACAAGATCCACAGCAGCGGGTACTTCTCCTCGGAGGGCGTGCCCTACCACGCCATCGAGACGCTGGTCGTCGAGGCGCCCGACTGGGGTCACGAGACCACGTCGGAGGCGTTCAGCTTCTGGCTGTGGCTGGAGGCGCAGTACGGCCGGGTGAAGCAGGACTGGGCCCCGTTCAACAAGGCCTGGGACACGATGGAGAAGTACATCATCCCGACCCACGCCAACCAGACCAGCAACGGCTACAACGCCAGCGACCCGGCCGACTACGCCCCCGAGGCCGACCAGCCCAGCCTGTACCCGCAGCAGGGCGGCCACCTCGACTCGTCGGTCAAGGTCGGCGCCGACCCGCTCTACAGCGAGCTGACCTCGACGTACGGCAACACCGACGTGTACGCCATGCACTGGATCGAGGACGTGGACAACGTCTACGGCTACAGCTCCTGCACGCCGGTCGCCGGCTCCAAGGTGTCGTTCATCAACACCTACCAGCGCGGCCCGCAGGAGTCGGTGTGGGAAACCGTCGCCCACCCGTCCTGCGAGAACTTCACCTACGGCGCCAAGCAGAACGGCGGCTACCTGCCGCTGTTCATCGACGGCACCCCGGCGAAGCAGTGGCGCTACACCGACGCCCCGGACGCCGACGCCCGCGCGGTCGAGGCGGCCTACTGGGCGCTGCAGTGGTCCACGGCGCAGGGCAAGCAGGCCGACGTCGCGGCGACCGTCGCCAAGGCGGCGAAGATGGGTGACTACCTGCGCTACGCGATGTACGACAAGTACTTCAAGAAGCCCGGCTGCACCTCCACCGCCTGCGCGGCCGGCACCGGCAAGGACTCGGCGGCCTACCTGCTGTCGTGGTACTTCGCGTGGGGCGGCGACGCCGCCGGCCAGTGGTCCTGGCGGATCGGCTCCAGCCACAACCACCAGGGCTACCAGAACCCCCTGGCGGCCTACGCGCTGTCCAACGTCGCCGCGCTGACCCCGAAGTCGGCCTCGGCGAAGGCCGACTGGCAGACCAGCCTCGGCCGGCAGCTCGAGTTCTACCAGTGGCTGCAGTCCACCGAGGGCGCCTTCGCCGGCGGCGCGACCAACAGCTGGGGCGGCAGCTACTCCGCTCCCCCGGCCGGCACGCCGACGTTCTACGGCATGTTCTACGACGTGCAGCCGGTGTACCACGACCCGCCGTCGAACCAGTGGTTCGGCTTCCAGGCGTGGTCGGTGGAGCGGGTCGCCGAGTACTACTACGCGACCGGCGACACCAAGGCCAAGGCGCTGCTGGACAAGTGGGTCAGCTGGGCCATCGCCAACACCACGTTCACGGCCAACGGCGACTTCAAGATCCCGGACACCCTGGCGTGGACCGGCGCGCCGGCCACCTGGAACCCGTCCAGCCCGGCCGCCAACACCAACCTGCACGTGTCGGTCGTCAGCTCCGGCACCGACGTCGGTGTGGCCGCCGCCTACGCGCGGCTGCTCACCTACTACGGCGCCAAGGCCGGCAACGCCTCGGCCAAGACCACGGCCAAGAAGCTGCTGGACGGCATCTGGCTGCACACGGACGCGCAGGGCGTCGGCATCCCGGAGACCCGGACCGACTACAACCGGTTCGACGACGTTTGGTCCTCGAGCAACCAGCAGGGCCTGTACATCCCGGCGGGCTACAGCGGCGTCATGCCCAACGGCGACGTGATCGCCCCCGGCAAGTCGTTCCTGGACATCCGATCCTTCTACAAGAGCGACCCGAACTGGCCGGCGGTGCAGTCGTACCTCAACGGCGGCCCCGCCCCGACGTTCACGTTCCACCGGTTCTGGGCCCAGTCCGACATCGCCATGGCGATGGCCGACTACGGCCTGCTGATCGGCGCCTGATGTGACACGCCTGGGCGCCCCGCATCCGGGGCGCCCAGGCCCCTTCACCCCACGACGGCCGCGCCCGGTGGCAGCCCCAGCAGCTCCATGGTCCTGTCGCGGCTGGACGGGGCCGACCTCGCCTGCGCCCTCGACCACGACTAACTTGGTCGGCATGACGAGGGACGAGCTGCTCGCGCACTGCCTCGGCAAGCCCGGGGCGTGGCAGGACCAGCCCTGGGAGGGCGACGTCGTGGCCAAGGTCGGGCCGAAGATCTTCGCGTTCGTCGGGGACACGGGCGTCGGGGTCAAGTGCGCGCCGACCCGGGAGGCGGCCGACGAGTGGCTGCACCGCTACCCCGGCGACGCGACGGCGATGGCGTACATCGGCCGGTCCGGCTGGAACACGCTGCAGATCGGCGGGGCCATCCCGGACGAGGAGATCCTCGAGGCGGTCGACGAGTCGTACCGGTGGGTCGTCTCCAAACTGCCCCGCAAGGACCGCCCGGCGTAGCGGTCCCGCCACGCCGGGATCAGCGGACGTCGTACAGCGCGAGCGTGTCACCGGCGGCCACGGCGAGCCGCGAGCCCGAGGCGGCCAGCCGGTAGGCGTCGCGCTCCGGCAGCACCTCGCCGGTGTCCCCGGTCGCCGGGTTCACCTCGAGCACCCCCTCGGCTCGGGCGACGAACAGCCGCTCCCCCAGCACCGCCAGGTCCGTCGCGTCGCCGCGCCCCGACCAGCGCTCCCAGCCGCTGGACACGTCCAGGCCGGTCAGGGTGCCGTCCTCGTGCACGGCCAGCACGGTGGAGCCCGCCTTCGGCGGCACCCCGTCGAGCAGGAACCCGCCCGGGGCGGCGTAGGACCAGCGCACCTCGCCCTTGGCCACGTCGATGCCGTGCACGGCCAGGTTGCGGTAGCCGAAGTCGGCGTCGATGTAGCGCATGCCGAGGGCGACCGCGAAGTCGCCGTGCAGCGCCGGCCGGCCGAACGCGAGCCCGTCGCCCGCCGCCAGGCTCCACCGCCGGGTGCCGTCTGCGGCGTTGTGCGCGGAGAACCGCCGGCCCGCCACGACGACCGTGTCGCTGCCCGCGGCCAGGTCGAACGGGCCGTCGTCGGCCTCTTCGAGGGCGTGCCACCAGCGCTGCCCGGTGGCGTCAAAGGCGCCCAGGCCGCGGCCCGACGCCGAATCCGCCGAGGCGACGACCGTGCCGCCCCAGGTGAGCAGGGCGCTGCCGAGGAACCCCTCGAAGCTGCGCCGCCACCGCTCCGCCCCGTCGCCGAGCCCGGCCACCCGGATCACCGCCGAGCCGCTGCTCGCCGTGCGGATCGCGAACGAGTCCCGGTCGCTGGAGAACGGGGCCGTGCCGGAGCGGCCGGGGGCGATGTCGCCGCGGCCGATGTCGGCCTTCCAGCGCACCGCGCCGTCGCCGGCCGCGTACGCGGTCAGGCCGGGCCCGCTGGCCAGCAGCGTGTCGCCGGTCAGGTACAGGTCGTCGGCCGGCACGGGCAGCGGCTTGCGCCAGCGCAGCGTCGCCGGGCCGGAGAAGCGGCCGCCGTACCAGGCCGCGCCGGCCCCGACGGCCACCGCGCTCGCGCCCAGTCCGGCCACCAGCAACCCGCGGCGGCTCAGCCTTCGCTCGTTCATGGCGCCAGATCGTACAAGCGGACTCCGTAAGGTGGGAGCGTCGATCCCGGGGGCCGCCCGTTCGTCGTCCCGATGACGGAGCACCTGACGAAAGGCACGGGCATGGCGAAGTACCTCATCCTCATCTACGGCGACGAGCAGCGCTGGGACGCCGAGACCACGGCCGAGCGCGCGGCCAAGGAGCGCGCCCACGCGGCGTTCCGCGACGCCGCCGGCGCGGGGCTGCTCGGCGGGCACGAGCTGGAGGCGGCCTCGACCGCCACCACCCTGCGGGCGGGCACCGGCGCGGCGCCCACCCCGACGGACGGGCCGTTCCTGGAGACGAAGGAGGCGATCGGCGGGTTCTACGTGCTCGAGGCGCCCGACCTCGACGCCGCCCTCGCCCTGGCGTCCCGGCTGCCGGAGCTGCGCTCCGGGCACGCCGGGGTGGAGATCCGCCCGATCGTCGAGCACGGGTGAGCATTCCCGACGCGGTCGCCCGGGCCCACCGCG
>NZ_BAAARV010000096.1:0-3587 GCF_039532525.1 Dactylosporangium salmoneum | reverse complement strand
CCTCGCCGCCACCGTGCGGGTCACCCGCGACCTCGACCTGGCCGAGGAGTGCGCCCAGGACGCCTTCGCGCGGGCCCTGCAGGCGTGGCCGGCCACCGGCGTGCCGGAGCGCCCCGGGCCTGGCTCACCACCGTCGCCCGCAACCGGGCCCTCGACCTGCTGCGGCGGGAGCAGCTGCTGCGCCGCCGGCTGCCGCTGCTCATCACCGGCGAGGAGGCCCCGCCCGCCGACGAGGACGACGACGACCGGCTGCGGCTCATCCTCACCTGCTGCCACCCGGCGCTGTCCCGGGACGCGCAGGTCGCCCTCACCCTGCGCCTCGTCTGCGGGCTGTCGACGGCGGAGGTGGCCCGGGCCTTCCTCGTCGCCGAGCCGGCCATGGCAGCCCGGATCACCCGGGCCAAGCGCAAGATCGCCGCGGCCCGGATCCCGTACCGGGTGCCCGGCCCCGACGAGCTGCCCGGCCGGGTCAGCGCCGCCTGCGAGGTCGTCCACCTCGTCTTCACCACCGGGCACACCGCGCCCGGCGGGGAGCGGCTCCTGCGCGACGACCTCCTGGACAGCGCGGTGGCGGTGGCCCGGATGCTGCGCCGGCTCCTGCCGCGCGACGCGGAGGTCGCCGCGCTGCTGGCCCTGCTGCTGCTCACCGACGCGCGGCGGGCCGCCCGCACCGGCCCCGGCGGACAGCTGCTGCTGCTCGCCGAGCAGGACCGGGCCCGCTGGGACGCCGGGATGATCGCCGAGGGCGCGGCGCTGCTCGGCGAGGCGCTGCGGCGGCCGCCGACCCGGTGGGCGGTCGAGGCGGCGATCGCGGCCGTGCACGCCGAGGCGCCCACCTGGGCCGCGACGGACTGGGCCGAGATCGCCGGGCTGTACGACGCCCTGCTCGCCCTGTGGCCCAGCCCGGTCGTGCGGCTCAACCGGGCCGTGGCCGTCGGGTTCCGCGACGGGCCCGCGGCCGGCCTCGCCGCCCTGGAACCGCTGCTGGCCGAGCCGGCCCTCGCCGGCTACGGCTACCTCGCCGCCACCCGGGCCGACCTGCTGCGCCGCCTCGGCCGGGCCGGGGAGGCGGCGCTGGCCTACGAGGAGGCGCTGGCGCTGACCGGCAACGAGGCCGAGCGGGCCTTCCTCGCCGGGCGCCTCGCCGCGGTCCGGGACGGCCCCGCCCGCTAAGGTCTGTGTCGAAGTCCGGTTGTGGTGCCGGGCTTGATGAACAGTCCGGGGTGTGCGTCTCGTCGTTCCGGTGTGGTCCTGGCCACTGGTGTGGTGGTGGGGCTCATCCGGGGTTGTCGAGGGCTCGTCCCGAAGGTTCGCCGAGCGCCCTGCCGCCAGCCGTGCTGGCCGGTGGCGGGCTGCGGCCGCCGCGGCCGTCCACCGTGTTGGTGGGGGTCGGGGTGGTGGGTTCCGGTTGACTCGGTCAGGGCTCCTTGCAGCCCTTCGTTGATGGCCTCGACCCCGTACCGGTCGAGGGTGGCCTGTGCCGCGTCCCAGTCGACCCGGGCGGTGCTGGGCTGGGCCGGGTCGGTGAGCACGGTGTGCGCACCGATCAGCGCGGCAACCAGGTCGCGGTCGCCGGCCAACCCACAGCCGGGACATTGGTGGCGGCGATCGGCGAGGCGTTTCGGGACCCGGTGGCCGCAGAGGCAGTGCTGGGTCCAGGCGGTGTGCCGGGTCCCGGCCCGCACCAGCCCCGGCCCGGCCCCCTGCCCGGTGTGGGCGGCGACGGCGGTGGTTTCGCGGCGCAGGGCGGCCAGGAGCATGCCGGGGGTGAAGGCGTGAATCCCGCGTCCCCACCGACGCGCCCAGGAGCGGATGTCGGTGTCCTCGACCAGCAGCCCGGCGCCGTGGACCGCGACCAGGGCCGCGGCGGTGATCCGGGCGCGGGTGTGCCCGGCCCTAGTGCGGGCAGCACCGTCGGCCGCGGCACGCCCTCGCAGCCGCTGGTAGGTGTTGGTCAGGGTGTCGCGCCGGTACGCACGGACCGGTATCCCGGCGGTGTTGGCGACCCGCGGCCCGCCGGGCACGGCGGTCTGCACCGGTGGCAGCCCGGCCGCGTGGCGGCGGTCGGCGCGGCGCTGCTGGCATGGTGAGAGCCGGTATTGGGTGGGGTTGGCGGCGCGGCGGGACCGGTCCAGGGCCCGCTGGCGGCGCCGCTGCCGCAACCGCTGCGCGGCCAGGACGGCGTCGTGCTCGCCGGTACGGGCGATCCGGCTGGCCGCCAAGCTGCCGTCCGGGCCGGTGGGGACGGACACGACGGTCAGGTTGGACACGTTGACGTCCACCCCGCCCCGCCGCAGCAGCTGCCCAGCCGCCTGGCGGCGCTGGGTGACGGCGGGTGAGGTGTAGCCGGGGCCGAGGACCATCAGGTGCGCCTCGTACCGCCACCCACCCGCCGCGCCCGGATCGCGGTACCGGACCAGGTCGACCTTGTGCCAGCGGTCGGGGTCGGCGAGGTAGTGCTCCAGGACCGGCCTTCGGCCCGGGCCTTGCGGCAGCCGCACCGGCACGACCAGGTCACCTCCGCCGAGGCCGGTACACACGATGGCGAGGGGGCCGTCGTGCTCCCACCACGACCGCACCGGCTTCCCACTGGCGGCGGTGGCGGTCACGGCCGGCATCCGCCGCGGCTGCCACAGCCGGCCAGCGTGCCCGAACGCGGCACGATGCCCCGCTAGGCTCCCCACCAGCCGGAACGTCTCCCACTTCCGGGCACGGGTATGCGAACGGGCCCGGCCCGGGATCGTGGCGAACTCCCACCAGCCCCCAGGGCGGGGACGGCCGTGCCGGCGGCCAGAGGCATCGGGGAAAAGATGCCGCTCAGTCGCCTCCCACACCCCATCGGCCAGATGCATCGCCAGGGCCTTGGTCAGATACCGCCGCACATGCGGCGCACCATCCACATGCCGGTAGGCGGCGCGCTCCAGCCCGCTACGCGACAACCCCAACCGGCCCCGGACCGCGTCCGGCCCAGCCGCCGCCCGCTCACGACACGCCGCCCAGTAGGCGTCGACCCGGGCCCGGGCGTCACGCTGGACCGCCCGCCGGATGGTGAACGCGGCCGCGAACACCCGCTCCAGCATCTGCCGTACCCGCGGTTCGTGGACGTCCAGCGGCAGGCGCAGCACCGACACCGGACCCTCACACTGCCACGGCACCGCCCGGTTCGGCCCCCGCCGCCGTGGTCCTGCCCCCGTCACACATCGACACTACCCAACGCCACCACCGGCCGGAACCGCGACACATCCTGCGGACAGAAGCGTCGATGACACAGACTTTGATACGCACCCTAGTAGTGCTTTGTTAGGTTCGGCGTGTCGTGGGGTCGCTGGGCGGGTGCGGGTAGTTTCATGTGTCGGTGACCCCTGACGAGCTTTCGGTGGTGCGGCAACGTTTGGAGGCGTTCGCGGCGGAGGTGTTCGTGTCGTTGGCCCGGTCGGATCAGCGGGCGAAGGGCGTGACGTATCTGCGTGGGTTGTTGCTGGATGGGCGGCGCAAGTCGATGCAGCCGATGGCGGAACGTCTCGGGGTCGATCATCAGGGGTTGCAGCAGTTCGTGACGACCTCGACCTGGGATACCGCTGCGGTGC
>NZ_BAAARV010000095.1:0-7644 GCF_039532525.1 Dactylosporangium salmoneum | reverse complement strand
GGCCTGACCAACCACACCAACCCGCAAAACCCATCGGGGCTGCGCCCCGATGCTGCCGCCTGCCCACGCACGGACCAGTTACGTCTGAGCGGATGCGCCGGCCTGACCCTCTACAAGGTCATCCACGAGCTGCAACTCCTGCTCGCAACCTGGACCGGCGCATGCCCCACCTGCCACCAAACCGTGAAACCGCTACACCGCAACAGACATCGACAAACCTAACAAAGCACTACTAGGGTCCGTTTCCGACGGGCCATGACCCGGTGCGCACTCATGGCTCCCCTCTAGGTCAAGGGGTTGGGGGCAGCGGATGTCTTCGACCGCCACACGCCTCCGGGCGGCCCGACCTGCGTCAGCGCGGGCTGCGTGACGGTTGCAGTGGGACTGGGGCGAGGGGCCCCGGAATGGTGACGTTGGCGACCGTCTCGTGTGAAACCTCGGCGCCGTAGATCTCCGCAAGGTGGTCTAACTACCCGTGAGGTCGTACGCCTCCAAAATTTCGGCTGGGACGCCACCATCTCGGTGGAAGGAGTGCGCTACTCGGTCCGAAGGTGTCGCAGATCTGCGTGTCGGCGCTGGCGGGCGCGGTGTCGACCGCCAGCGTCACCAGGCCTGCCGCGGTGAGCAGCCCGGTCGCAGCGACAGCGTGCAGCGTCTTCTCCTTGCCTTGCGCCTGCAGTGAGAGCGGCGGGAGCGCTCTCTGCCTGCGGACGCAGGGCAACCAACCGCCGACCGGCGATTCGACAACCCGAGGTTAGCCGGTTAATCCCAGGTCAGAGGGGCCAGCCAATCGTGGAACGTACATGCTTGCGGACGGCCTGAGCCTCAACGATTCCGCGCCAAGCAGACGACGACCGGGTAGAAGTCGTCGGAGAAGGAGCCGGTCGCCGTCGTGGGACAGGCCGCCGGCGTGTCGTCGTAGAGGACCGCCAGGACGGTTGTGGTGTCGCCGCCGGAGCAGGAGGTGCGCTGCGAGCTGACGAACCGGTCGTCCAGGTGAACGCAGGTGCCCGGCGCGTAGGGAGCGTCCCACCACGTCCGGATCGACAGCGTCGCCGCCGCGACCAGCACGACGGTGGCGGCGACCACCGCCTGAGCCGTCCGCGGACGGGTCGCGGCGAGGCGATAGGCCAACGGCGACAGTCCCCAGAGTGCGAGCGTGTAGAGCAAAGCGACCACCGCCGCGGCGGGCCCGCCGCCGGCGACCAGCGGCAGCAGGCTTCCGAACTGGTCATAGTTGACGGTTCTGGCTCGGGGTTCGACGCCCATCAGCGCGGCACACATCGAGGCGATCGACAGGATCGCGCCGATTGAACCGATCACCTCCGGTAGCTGACTCGAGGCGACACGGTAGAGGCCAGCGAATAAGAAGAACCACATCGCACCGAAGGTCAGGGTCAGGGCGGCGATCAGCGAGACGGCGAGCGGGCCGGCGGATCGGTGCCGGCCCGGCCGCGGAGCCTCGGCCGGCGGCGGGTCCACCGCTACCGGCGGCGTGACCACCGCTGCCGTCGGCATGACGTAGAGCGTCGTCGGCCCCGGGTCGACCGCCGGTCCGCGGTGCGGTTCGGCCAGGCTGCGGCGGATCGGCTCGAGGGCGCGGCGGATGCTCGAGTCCGCGGCGGTGTCGGCGATGCGATCGATGTCAGCGCGCGCCAGCCTCAGCTGCTGATTCAGCTCGGTGTCGACGGCGTCGGCAGCCACGGCTTTGTCCGGGCCAAACGCCCGGACGTCCTGGTGCATGCTGGCCAGGCGTTCGGCCAGCCGCCGGTGCTCGACGTCCTTCGCCTGCAGTTGAGTCTCCGCCTCGGCCAGCCGCCGCCGGAGCTGCTTGACCTCCTCTGCCGGGTCGTACTGGGACTCGAGCGGCGCGGCATTGCGGGCGAAGGCGAACTGGTCGGCGAAGTCACTGCTGCGGCGCGTCGGCCGGGGCTTCTTGAGGCGAGCCAGCTTATCGGCGACGTGGATGAAGATCGTGTTGAGCCGCAGCACGGCTGGCTCGCCCGGGATACCGCGTTCGATGACATCCGCCAGACACTTCGTGAAGTAAGTCTGCGGGGGTCGGCGGCCGACGCCTTCCAGTTCGTACCACGCCGTCGTGTACGCCCCGCTGGCCGCCATGGTGTAGGCGCCGGCGACGCCGGCGTACGCGATGACGTCCTGGTCGTTGGCCAGGCTCCCGTCGGGCCGGGTGGCCAAGCCGGAGAAGCAGCAGTCGAGCAGGACGATCTTGGTCCGGGCGCGCGACTTCAGCAACGCGCTGCGCACGGCGGCGAACGGCAGACTGGTGGTGCCTCGGCGCTCCGCTCGAGACAGGGACTCGACCAGCCCCAGGCACAGCTGATCCTCGTCGTCGACCTGCCCGTGCCCGACGTAGTAGAAGAGCGCGACGTCGGTCGTGGCGCCGAAGAGCTCGACGAGCTGGTCCGGCAGATCGTTCGGCTTGCGGGCGTTCGCGAACACCGTCACCTGGTCCGGTGACCAGCCGCAGAGGTCGCTGGTGAGCAGCTCCCTCATCCGGGCCAGGCTGTGTTGCGCAGCCGGGATGTCGTGCAGTAGCTCGTCGTGATACGTCCAGGTGCCGACGAGCACCGCGCGGGAGCCGGCGAGGTCTGGCCGGGTCATCGGTTTAGGATCCGATCCAGGATCTCGGCGACCTCCTTGGAGTTCTCCAGCGTCATGGTCACGTCTTGACCCTTGGTCTTGATGCGGACCGACAGCTTGCTGCGGCGCGACCTGATGAACTCCGGCAGCATTCGCACGGCCGCTGCCAGTGCCGTGGTGCTGGCGACCGCGGTGAGGATGTCGACGGCACCCTGCTCGCCCGGCCTCGATGGCTGCGGCCGGGCCGTGACCGCCACGCCCGCCTCGGCCTCGAGCCAGGTACGCAACGACCGCAGCACGGCCGGGTCCGACACTTCAAGCTCGATCTGCTCGGTCAAAAGCGGTCCTCAGCTCGGGCGCACTCGCGGGATTACATTGACGCCAGTGTCCGCGACACCGGCCGGATGTCGTATCGGGAAGTCGGCTGAGTCGATCCGGGACGAGCCGCCCATCGCGATCCGCTGAGCAGCAGGCCGGGGTCGGCCACTTCGCTGAGGACTGGCGTCAGGTGAGGGTGCGGACGAAGCGGCCCACGCGCTCCAGGGCCTCGTCCAGCAGGGCATCCGGTGGCGTAGCTGCAGCGGATGTGGCCCTCGCCCGAGGGGCCGAAGACGCGGTGCTTCTCAACCTGGCCGACAGCAAGGTCGTTGGGGATTCACCGAACTCGAAGTCTTAGGTCGCCCTAACCTCGCGGAGGGGTGTTGGGCGCAGGTCCGACACGCACCATTACCCAACGCCCCGACCTGCCGTCCGCGTTGTTGGTGGTCCCGCAGGTCGACGCGACATGTTCGCGGCGCGGCCTGGCCCGTCGTAGAGCGGGTGGGGCCATGGTCGGGTTTGGGGGACTGACCGCCCCGCGGCCGCCATGACTTCGCGACCGGATCGCGGCTATGAGAGTGCACCTGGCAGCGTCGCGCACCTTCTCGCTTCCGGGACCGAAATCTGCGCAGCTCCCGGAACATCCTGTGCTTGCGTCACCGCTGAGGGGACTGGACCGACGGCGCGAGGCCGGCGAGGCCGGAGAGCATCTGCCCGAGCTGCGAGGTGACCGCGTCCTTCTGGCGCGTGAGGTCCTCGACCTCACGACGGGCACGCTGCGTGGTCTCCTCGGCCTCCGCCCGGGCCTCGCTGAGCAGGCGGTGCGCCTCGGCGCGGGCCTCGTTGACGGTCTTATCGGCGAGGTCTTTGGCCTTGTCGATGGTCTCGGCGGCGGACCGCTCCGACTCGACCCGGCGGGTCTCGGCGCGCTGCTCGATCTCCTTGGCCCGGTCCTCGGCCGCCCGGGCGCGCCCCTCGGCCTCGGTGACCAGCTTCCGGGTGGCGGCGACGGCGGAGGCGTGGCGGGCGGACTCGTCGTGCTCGGCCGTCTCCTGCCGCTCGGCGATCTCCAGCGCAAGGGACTGCAGGTCCTTGTCGCGCTTGTCGCGGGCGTCGGTCAGCAGCTTGGTCGCCTCGGCGATTTTCTCCTCCGCCTCGCGGGCGGCCTTGGCGCGCAGCTGCGTGATCTCCCGCTCGGTGGTGGCCCGCAGCGTCGCGACCTCGCGATCGACGGTCGCCTTGAACTCGACGACCTCGTGCGCGGTGGCCGTGCGCAGCTGCTTGGTTTCGCGCTCGGCGTCGGCTCGCAGCGTGTCGGCATCGCGACGGGCCTGCGCCCGGACCTCGGCGGCCTCGCGCTCGGCGGCGGTAAGCGGGTTGCCGGCCGCGTCCCCGGCGGTCGCCTTGATGATGACCGACTCGATCCGCGCCTTTTCGGTGATCTCCTGGGCTTCCAGCCGCGCGGCGGCGATGATGCTCTCGGACTCCCGTTGGGCCTCACCTCGGGCAAGCTCCAGGAGGTCGGCCGGGTCACGGGCCAGCGCCAGCGCCGGGGATGCGGCTGTGCCGTACGCGGGGTTGTGGGTCAGCGCGAGTGCGTCCACGGTGCCGCTGCCCTGCTGCCGAGGGATGGGCAGGCCGAGTGCGGTCGTGCGGTAGTGCAGATGCCGGTACACGTCGCTCATGGCCAGAAACGCGGGCCCGTTCGGAATTCCGTCAGAGAGCAACCGAAGCAGCTGCTCGGTGAAGGCGGTGTACTGGGCGCCGACCGGCGCGATGGCCAGCCCGGTGGCCGGCGTCGCGGTCAGCGTGTAGGTGCCGCCGATGCTGATCTGCCCGACGATCGCCTCGGCGCCGCCGGCCTGAGCGTCGGTCAGCGCCAGCCCGCTGAAGCAGCAGTCCAGAATGAGGATGCGATTCTTGGCCGGGCTGTGCTGAATGATGTCGCGAATGTGGTCGAACGCGAAGGCGCTCACGCCGGGCGCTTCCGGGTCGGTATCCCTCAGCGCCAAGTGCAGCTCGTGCCGGAGGCCAACGGTGAGGCCGTGCCCCGCGTAGTAAATGAGCAGCGTATCCTCGGTCGCGACGGCGGGTCCTCGGATCTGCCGGTAAAGATCGAAAACCCCGACGGGATCGTGCACGACGACGCATCGACGCCGGTTAAAGCCGCCCAGCGTCGGAGAGGCGAGCACGGCGGCCAGGGTGTCGACGTTGTTACGCACGGCCGGAAGGTCGTTCAGATCCGCCGAATGGAACCGCGACGATCCGACCAGGATTGCGGTCGAGCGGGCCGGGTCGGGTAGCCGCATGCGCTACTCGCCGTCCACCGGCGGGTTCCCTGCGGTGAGCTGCAGGAAGGTCTCGGCCAGCGCCTGCGGATCACGCGCGCGGTTGGCCGTGATCGAGTACCTGCGGCCGTCAGGCGCGATCACATCGATCGTAATATCGGAGTGGCGCTGGGTCAGGTACGTCGAGATCGACCTCGCAACAGTTCCCCAAAGCGCGGTCGCTCCAGCCAGCGAAGCGACGACCTGCACGACGACGTCCGTACCCGGCCCCATGGTGTCCGGCCGGTTCGATGGGCTCGACGTGATGCGGGTCCTGCCGCGAAGATCGTCCTCCAGCCGCAGCCAATTTCGGAGTTCGTCTTGATCCGTCGGCCGCCCGTTGACACTCAGCGTTAGTCCCGCGCCAAATTCCTGCTCCACGTCGATACCTTGGCAGTATGGCCGAGATCGATACAATGACCGAACGGCCGTTTGCGGCAGCCAGCTGACGGGGTTTCGGAATCTGCAAACAAGATCAATTATCCCAAGGTCACACGCCCGCTCATCGGCATCTTGTTGACTGGCGGCACGACCGTAGCCCGGCCAGGCTGGGTCGAGGTGATCGGTAGGGTCGCTCTCTCATCGGCTGCCCGCTGTGGTTGGGTGTGGCTCTCATTTGGCGTGCGTCCTGCCGGTCACCGCGGCGTGGAGTGGCTCCAGAGGGGTCTGCCCAGCTCGAAGATGCGCTGCCCTCCCGTCGACGTCCATTCGTCGGGTCGAGCAGGGAGCAGCGTATGGGGCGCGTCATCATCGGTATGGATCCGCACAAGCGGTCCGCCACGATCGAGATCATCGACAGCCGGGAGAAGGTGCTGGGGCAGGGCCGGTTCGGCACCGACCGTGACGGCTACACGGCGATGCTCAAGCTCGGCCGGCAGCACAAAGACCGGGTCTGGGCGGTCGAAGGCTGCAACGGCATCGGCCGGCACATCGCCCAGCGCCTGGTCGCTGACGGCGAAACCGTCCTGGACGTGCCGGCGAAGCCGTCCGCCCGCGCGCGGCTGTTCGACACGGCGCAGGGCCGTAAGACGGACCCGGCCGACGCGCACTGCATCGCTATCGCGGCGTTGCGGGCCAACGGCCTGCGCCAGGTCGTGGTCGATGATGTCACCGTCGCGCTGAAGCTGCTTGTCGACCGCCGTGATGAGCTGGGCCGGGCCCGGACCGAGGCGCTGAGCCGGCTGCACCAGCTGCTGCTCGAGCTCGTTCCCGGCGGGGCGAAGCAGTTTCTGTCCGCGCCGCAGGCCCGGGCCCTGCTCAACACCGTGCGGCCCCGTGACATCGTCGGCCGCACCCGCCGGCAGCTGGCCTCGGAACTCATCACCGAGGTCGCCGTCATCGACAAGAAGATCAAGACCGCCAACGCTCAGCTGACCAAGCTGATCGCCTCCACTGGCAGCACGCTGCAGCAACTCAACGGGATCGGCCCGTCCGGCGCTGCCCGGCTCCTCGGCGACATCGGCGACGTCGGCCGCTTCGCCAGCCGGGATCACTTCGCGTCCTGGAACGGCACCGCGCCGCTCGACGCGTCGTCAGGCGACCACCGCCGCCACCGGCTGTCCAGAGCCGGGAACCGGCGCATCAACCGGGTCCTGCACATCATGGCCATCGTCCAGCTGCGCAACGACACCGAAGGCCGCGCCTACTACCGCCGCAAACTCGCGACCGGCAAGAGCCCGATGGAAGCCATGCGCCCCCTCAAACGCCGCCTGTCCAACGTCGTCTACCAGCGAATGGTCACCGACGCGCAACGCATCAGGACAGGCCCGGGAGAGCAAACGGGAGCGACTCTGCAATCCAGCCCGACCGGCTCAATCCCGACAGCCAGCACTTCGGACAAGCCACTTCCCGGACCCGCCAGAACCCACTCTAGAACACCACTTCTGGCGGCTTCTTGACATAGAGGGGTGCCAGATGTGCGCGTCCGAGAGCCCAGCCGCATACCCCGCCATCACGCACCGTGAGGCGACTATGGACGGAAGCCGTGTCCGAACCGGGGCTCCGCGACCCACCGGACATCCGCGCCGACCCAGTTGAGGCGCTGCATCGGACTGGTTACGCTATCGCCATGCACACACATTTCCGTTGTGTGTGCGGATTTCTGGGCCCGATCCCCACTTCGACACCGATCTTGGTGGATTTTCACCAACATCAGAACTCAGCACACACGACGGCGGGCACGCCGACTGACCCGAGCGGGTGACCACCCGGTCGGGTATGTGTACATCGAGCCATTTTCAAGCTGACCTTGCAGCTCAAGGCGGGTGTGGCGGACCCGGGCACCGATGAGGGCGAGGCTCCAGGTAAGACAGCAGTCGACCAAGATCTGATGCCCCGACCGGGAGCCTCGCTGTGCTGTCTTACCCCGCCACGATCCCGCTGTCCAGCCGAACCC
>NZ_BAAARV010000094.1:0-72640 GCF_039532525.1 Dactylosporangium salmoneum | reverse complement strand
CGCGCCACGACTTATCGGATTTATACCCCGCCAGGGCATAGGTCCGATATCCGACGAATAGCCCGATGCCCCATCCACGACCACGGGCAACGTGCGAATTCCCTAAATGCCCGCCTTGTCGCCCGTCAGGGTATAAATCCGACATGTCGTGGCGCGGAGCGCCCGACATGTCGGGAAACCACCAATCAGGACTTGCCGCAGCAATTGGCGCAGGTGCCGAAGATCTCGAGCGTGTGGCTCACGTCGGTGAAGCCGTGCTCCTCCCCCACCCGGTCAGCCCACCGCTCCACCGCCGGCCCCAGCACCTCAACCGTCCGTCCACACCCACGGCACACAAGGTGATGATGGTGCTTGTCGCTGCAGCGACGGTAACGAGTATCACTGCCCGGGACCTGCATCACATCGATCTCGTTGGTCTCGGCGAGCAGCTGCAGGGTGCGGTACACAGTGGTCAGGCCCACGTTGGCGCCCCGCTCGCGCAGCATCACGTGCAACTCCTGCGCGCTGTAGAACCCGTCGACTTCGCCGAGCAGGGTCATCACGGCGTCGCGCTGGCGCGTGTTGCGCCGCACCGGGCCGGATTCGACGCCGGATTCGACCTCGTGGGCCTGGTCGTTCATTGGAAAAGCTTAGCGTGCCCTTATCCAGGCATGGCTACCAGCAATGTCCGTCGCAGCCCGCAACAAGCGCCGCGTAGGCTGTGGCTGAATCCGATCACTTGTACGTGACAGTTGCACGTTTGGGGGAACACGTGGTCCAACAGGAAGCCGCCGTCGGGGGCGGCAAGGCGCCTGCCAAGCTGGACGCCCAAGTTCTGAAAATCGCGGGCGTGATCGTCCTCGGCGCGATCATGTCGATCCTCGACGTGACCGTCGTGAGCGTCGCGCTGCCGACCTTCATGCGGGAGTTCGACGCGACCTACGCCCGGGTCGCCTGGACGATGACCGGGTACACCCTGGCCCTCGCCACCGTCATCCCGCTGTCCGGCTGGGCGGCGGACCGGTTCGGCACGAAGCGCCTCTACATGCTGGCGCTGTTCCTGTTCACCGCGGGCTCCGGCCTGTGCGCCACGGCCGACTCGATCAACCAGCTGATCGGGTACCGGGTGCTGCAGGGCCTCGGCGGCGGCATGCTCATGCCGCTCGGTATGACGATCATGACCCGCGCGGCCGGGCCGGAGCGGATCGGCCGGCTCATGGCGGTGCTGGGCATTCCGATGCTGCTGGGTCCGATCGGTGGCCCGATCCTCGGCGGCTGGCTCATCGACGCGGCGAACTGGCACTGGATCTTCCTGATCAACCTGCCGATCGGCGCGATCGCGCTGATCTACGCGTGGTTCGCGCTGCCCAAGGACAACACCGAGCCGTCGGAGACGTTCGACTTCGTCGGCATGCTGATGCTCTCGCCGGGTCTGGCGACGCTGCTGTACGGCGTGAGCTCCCTCCCCGAGGCCGGCACGATCTCCAAGCCGAAGGTCTGGGTGCCGATGCTCATCGGCGCCGTGCTGGTGATCGGCTTCGTCTTCTACTCGTTCAAGCCGAAGCACCCGCTGCTGGACCTGCGGCTGTTCCGCAACCGCAACCTGACGATCGCGACGGTCTCGCTCTTCGTGTTCGTCATCGCGTTCATGGGCGCCGGCCTGCTCTTCCCGAGCTACTTCCTGCAGGTGCGCGGCGAGTCGACGCTGCACGCCGGCCTGCTCATGGCCCCGCAGGGCATCGGCGCGATGCTGACCATGCCGATCGCCGGCATGCTGTCGGACAAGATCCCGGTCGGGCGGACGGTGCCGTTCGCCATGGCCCTGATCGCGGTCGGGTTCTTCACCTTCACGCAGGTCGGGCCGGACACCTCCTACGTGGTGCTGTGCGGCTCGCTGTTCGTGATGGGCCTGGGCATGGGCGGCACGATGATGCCGATCATGACCTCGGCGCTGAAGACACTCACGCATCACGAGGTGGCCCGCGGCTCGACGCTGGTGAACATCCTGCAGCAGATCGGCGGTTCGGTCGGCGGCGCGGTCATGTCGGTCATCCTGACCAGCAACCTCAACGACGCGCCGAAGATCCCGGGGGCGGTCAACCCGCAGACCAAGGAGCCGCTGACGGTCGCCGACATCGCGATCGCCTCGCACGACAAGGGCGCCCAGGGCGCCCAGATCAAGCAGGCGTTCGGTCCCGACGTGATCGCTCAGGGCCTGAAGTTCGTGGCCGACTCGTTCGCCTCGACGTACTGGGTGGGCTTCATCCTGGTGCTCGCGACCTTCATCCCGATCGCGTTCCTGCCGCGCAAGCGGGAGGTCTCGCACCTCAACGACGACGTGGACGCCGCCGGGACCCCGGCGCCGGTCATCATGCACTGAACCAGGCAGTCCGACGCCCCCGCAGCCCCACGGCCGCGGGGGCGTCGTGCTATTCGAGGCGCTTCACGAAGTACACCCGATGGAAACCGGAGGAACTGGACCGGTGCGTCTCGGTGTAGCCGTGGCGCGGATAGTAGGCGAGGTTCTCGTGCATCGCCGCGTTGGTGTAGAGGCGAACCTCGGGCAGGCCGAGGGAACGGCCGTGCGCCTCCGCGAAGGCGAGCAGCGCCGAGCCGGCGCCGGTGCCGCGGGCCGCCGGGGCCACCGCCACGTTGTCGAGCAGCAGGTGGTCCGGCTGCGGAATCAGCACGAGCACGCCGAGCAGGCCCGTGCCCCGCGCGACCCAGACATGGCCGGCCGCGATGAGCGCCGGGTAGTCCGCCGTCATCGGTGCCGGTTCGCGGCCGATGCGCGGGACGTAGTGCGCGTACGCGGCGCGGACCAGGTCGCGGATCACATCGGCGTCCGCGGCCGAGGCCGGGCCGATGTCGGTCACGCCGCCGGGATCTCGTCCAGGGCCGCGTAGATCGCCTTGCCCTCCGCGCGGGCCTGGGCCACCATCTGGTCGGCGCCCGCGGACGGGCCGCCAATGCGCAGCACCGCGTCGCAGCGCTCCAGGAGCCGCTCCGAGATCGGGTGGAAGATCTCGTCGAAGACGGTGTCGCCGACGGTGGCCGAGCCGGCCCGCTCGATCAGCGGCAGCGCCAGGGCCTCGCCGGTGACGGGCAGGTGCCCGGCCCGGAAGAGCCGCACGGCCGCGTCGTTCATGGCGTCGACGTTGGCCCGCAGCTTGGCCGGGTCGTCGCCGGTGCCGGACCGGTAGGGGCCGGCCACAAGGATCATCATGACGGGAGAGCTCCTTCTGCAGGGATGGCGATGGCAGGGGTAACGATCTGCACGCCGGCGGCGCGCAGGGCGTCGACAGTTTCGGGCGATATATCGGATATGTCCGACGTGACGAGCACGTCGGCGGCATCGAGCGGCCCGACCCGGGCGAAGGCCTGCACGCCGAGCTTGGTGGCGTCGGCGACCACGATCGTGCGGCCGGCCCGGCGCAGCGCGGCCCGCTTCACGGCGGCGTCGTCGAGGTCGAACTCGGACCAGCCCAGCTCGTGGTGCACCGCCCCGATCGACATCACGAACGTGTCGAACCGCAGCTGGTCCAGCGCGGCGAGCGCCAGGGGCCCGACCAGGCTCCTCTCCCCCGCCCGGGACTCCCCGCCGATGACCAGCAGCCGGATGCCGGTCTGGTCGGCCAGGCGCACCGCGGCCTGCAGGCTCAGCACGGCCACGGTCAGCGGGGCGCGCCGGGCCAGATGGGCGGCGACCTCCGCGGTGGTGGTGCCGGCGTCCAGCAGCACGGTGCTCCCGGGCTCGATCAGCTCCGCCGCGGCCCGGGCCAGCCCGGCCTTGGTGGCGGCCAGCCATTGCTCGCGCACGGAGAAGCCGGCCCGCTCGGCCGGCACGTCCAGGGCCACGGCGCCGCCGCGCACCCGGCGCACCAGGCCCTGCTCCTGCAGCTGGTCGAGGTCGCGGCGCACGGTCATCTCGGACACGCCGAGGCGCTCGGCGAGCTCGGCGAGGGTCAGCTTGCCGCTGCCCCGCACGAGCCGGAGGGTGAGGTCGAGCCGATCCGGGACAGGCATGCCCTGAATCTAACACTGATCTACCAAATCTCACACGGCCGTGTGAGAAGCTCAACCAGGCTTGCGAGAACCGGCCAGGACCGGGGGCTCGACCGACGGCGAGCCGCCCGGGGACTCGCCGCGGCGGAGGATGCCGTACGTCAACAGCCCGAGCGGAATGATCATCCAGCAGGACAGCAGCCGGTACACCAGCATCGCGGCCGCCGCCGGGGCGTGCCCGGCCCCGGCCGAGACCAGCCCGGCCAGCAGCGCGACCTCCACGACGCCGATGCCGCCCGGGCTGAGCGGGATCTGCCGGACGAGCTGCACGGTGAGGTACACGGTGGCCAGGCGCACCAGGCTCACGTCGATGCCGAACGCGGCGGCGGTGGCGGCCAGGCAGGCGAGGTCGAGGCCCCAGTTCACGGTCGCGTGCACGAGCGAGAGCACCCACGCCCGCCGGGGCAGCCGCCGCAGGTCGGCGAGGGTCCGCCCGGCCGCGCCGAGGCCGCGGGCCCACCAGCCGCCGGTGAGCTGCGGCTCGGGCTCGGCCTCGTCGATGACCGGCCGCCCGGGCCGGCGCGGGGCCACGAAGTAGTCGATGCCGAACACGGTGCCGGCGATGACCAGCAGCGACAGGACGAAGACGAGCGTGTCGGCGTTGCCCTTGGCGCCGCCGCGCGGGATGAGCACCACCGCGCCGTACATGACCAGCAGCGCCACCCCGGAGATGACGCTGGCCAGCACCGCGACCGCGCCCGCGGTGCGGCGGCTGGCCCCGGCCGTGCGGAACTGCCGGAAGGCGAACCCGGCCGACACCGCCGAGCCGGCGGGCAGGCTGAACGATATGGCCGAGCGGGTGAAGGTGACCGCGAGGGCCCGTGGCACCGACATGCGCACCCCGAAGCCCGCCAGCAGGCGCCGCTGCTGCAGTGCGAAGTGCCGCAGGGAGGTCATCTCGGCGGCGGCGGCGAGCACCAGCCACCACGGGCGGGCGGCGCGCAACGCGTCGAGCGTCTGCCCGAAGTCGGGCAGGCTGCGCTGCAGCGTGAGCGCGGCGACGGTCAGGACCACGAGCAGCCCGGCGACGCGCAGCACGGTCTTGCGTCGCGGGCTCACGGAATCAGGGTCCCATCCGCAAGGAGCAAACCAGCCCGTTCTCTCAGGACCTTCTCAGTTCCGTTCATCACGCCGAGCCCGGATCGACGCCTCATGGCAGGCTGATGGTCATGAAACGGCTGTCGAAGGTGGATCAGCACGCCACGTTGCCCGACGACGAGGCGCTGAGCCGGCTCGTCGCGGCCCAGGAGCGGCTCCTGCGCCTGCGGCTGACGCTGGGCGGGCAGATCGGCGACCACGAGGTCGGCCCGCCGTTGTGCGTGGTGTTCGAGGGCTGGGATGCCTCGGGCAAGGGCGGCTCGATCAAGCGGCTGGTCGACCACCTCGATCCCCGCCACGTGCGGGTGGCGCAGTTCGCCGCCCCGACGTACGACGAGAAGCGCCACCATTTCCTCTGGAGGTTCTGGCCCGTCCTGCCCGGCTGGGGCGGGATGACGGTCCTGGACCGTTCGTGGTACGGCCGCGTCCTGGTCGAACGGGTCGAGGGCTTCGCCACCGAGGAGCAGTGGACCCGCGCGTACGACGAGATCGTGCAGTTCGAGCGCACGCTCACCGCCGAGGGCATGATCCTGGTCAAGCTCTGGCTGCACATCTCGTCCAGGGAGCAGCTGCGCCGGTTCAACAGCCGGGCCCAGGACCCGCTGCGCTCGTGGAAACTCACCGACGAGGACTGGCGCAACCGCAAGAAGCGGCCGGAGTACAAGGCGGCGATCGAGGACATGCTGGCCCGCACCGACCACCCGGCGGCGCCCTGGCACGTCATCGCCGCCGACGACAAGCCGACCGCCCGCGTGACGGTCCTGGAGACGGTCTGCCGGGCCGTGGAGCAGGCGCTCGGGTTTGGCCCGGCCGAAAACGGGTGATGTTCAGCGGATGGACGACATCACCGCCCTGATCCTGGATGACCACGCCGCGTTCCGGCGCGGGTTCGCGCGGCTCGACGACGCCGAGGGGGCCGAGCAGCTCGGCGCCGTGTGGGACGCCCTCGCGCTGCACCTGGAGATCCACGCCGAGGCCGAGGAGCGCATCCTCTACCCCCATCTGCTGCGCCAGCGCTCCGACGAGGCCAAGGAGGAGACCGACGACGCGATCCGGGACCACAACAAGATCCGCGACGCGATCGACGCGGCCAAGCACCACGAGGTCGGTTCCGACGAGTGGTGGAAGGCCGTGTGGGACGCACGGCGCGAGAACAGCGAGCACCTGACCGAGGAAGAGGACGAGGTGCTGCCCGACTTCCGCAAGCACGCCGGGATGCAGCTGCGCCTCGAGCTCGGCGAGCGATGGCTGGCCTTCTACGGCGAGCACCCCAGCGGCAAGGGTCTCACGTTCACCGACAAGGATCCGAAGCGGTACATCCAAGAGAACAGCTGAGTACCCAAGGGCATGATGTCCCGGTGAAGCGTGCACGTATCCCGGACTGGTTCGCCGTCGGACTGCTCGCGGTGGGCGCTCTGTGCGCGCTCGCCGCCGTGAGCGCGGCGCTGGGCGCCCGGGTGCACCCGGTCCGGGCCACGGTCGACGCCCTGCTGTTCCCGGCGCCGGCCAACGTCGGCTACGCCGCGCTCATGGCCACGCTCGCGGCCGGCGTGCACAACCGCAAACGGATCACCTTCTGGCTGCTGGGCATCGTCCTGGTACTGCAGGGCCTCTACGACATCTTCGTGCTCTCCGACCTCGGCGAGCGCGGCGGCGAGGCCCACGAGCTGCGCCTGCCCTGGCACGGCACGATCGCGGCGGCGACCAACCTGGCGGTGACCGCCGGTCTGCTGGGCCTGCTGTGGCTGGCCCGCCCGGAGTTCCGGGCCCGGGTACAACGGGCCAGCCTGCCCAAGGCGCTGATCACGCTGGGCACGCTGCTGCTCGCCTTCACCGTGGCCGGCTGGGGCCTGCTCGAGCTGTTCCCGGGCTCGATCGGACACGGGATACAGCGGCTGGAGTACAGCGGCCGGGTCGTGCTCGGCGGCGCGTTCGCCTTCGACTTCGACCGGCACGGCCGAGCCCCGGGATGGGTGAACCTCGTGCTCGGCACGTTCGGCGCCATCGCCCTGTTCGCCGCCCTCTTCGCGCTGCTGCGCTCGCAGCGCGTGATCGCCTCGCTCGCCCCGGACGAGGAGCGGGCGGTGCGCCGGCTGCTGGCCGAGCACGGCGAGCGGGACTCGCTGGGCTACTTCGCCACCCGCCGCGACAAGGAGGTCATCCAGTCGCCGTCGGGCCGGGCCGCGGTCACCTACCGGGTCGTCTTCGGCGTCTCGCTGGCCAGCGGCGACCCCCTCGGCGACCCGGACGCCTGGCCGCCGGCGATCGAGGCCTGGCTGCGGGAGGCGCGGGAGTACGCCTGGACGCCCGCCGTGATGGGCGCCGGCGAGGAGGGCGCGACCGCCTACGCGCGGGCCGGCCTGCGGGTCATCGAGCTCGGCGACGAGGCGATCCTGCACGTGCGCGACTTCGACCTGGAGGCGCCCCGGCTGCGCCAGGTCCGCCAGGCCGTGCACCGGGTCGAGCGGGCCGGGTACACGGTGCGCATCCGCCGGCACAACGAGATCGGCGCCGAGGAGATGGCCCGGATCATCGAGCTGGCCGCCCGCTGGCGCGACACCGAGACCGAGCGCGGCTTCTCGATGGCGCTGGGCCGCCTGGGCGACCCCAACGACGGGCGGTGCGTGCTCGTCGAGGCCCACGACCGCGACGGGCGCGAGGTGGCGCTGCTGTCGTTCGCCCCGTGGGGCCTGGGCGGCCTGTCGCTGGACCTCATGCGCCGCGACCGGCAGTCGGACAACGGGCTCATCGAGTACATGGTCGCCACCCTCATGCGGGAGGCGCCGCGCCTCGGCGTGAACCGGGTATCGCTGAACTTCGCCGTGTTCCGGGCCGTGTTCGAGGAAGGCGCCCGGATCGGGGCCGGGCCGGTGCTGCGGCTGTGGCGGGCACTGCTGCTGTTCGCCTCGCGCTGGTTCCAGCTCGAGTCGCTGTACCGCTCCAACGTGAAGTACAACCCGCAGTGGCTGCCCCGGTACCTGTGCTTCGAGGACGTGCGGGACCTGCCCAAGGTCGGGCTGGCCTCCGGCGCCGCCGAGGGGTTCGTGGTGGTACCGCGGCTGCGCACCCTGCTGCGACGGGGCTCGGCGCGGCCGTTCACCGCGGACCGCCGCGAGCCGGTCTTCACCGAGGAGGAGGCCGCCGCGGCCGCCCCGCCCGCGCTGCCGCAGGCGCGGCGGCCCGAGCAGGTGCGGGTGCGGCTGGCCAAGCTCGACGCGCTGCGGGCCGCCGGGGTGGAGCCGTACCCGCCCGGCTTCGAGCGCACGCACCCCTTCGGCCGGATCCGCGCCGAACACGGCGGCCTCGGCCCCGACACCCTCACCGGCGAGCGGGCCGCCGTGGCCGGCCGGGTCATCCGGCTGCGCGACCACGGCGGGCTGTGCTTCGCCCTGCTGCGCGACTGGACCGGGGACCTGCAGGTGCTGGTGCCCGACCCGGCGTTCGCGGCCACGGTCGACCTCGGCGACCACGTCGGCGTCACCGGCGAGGTCGGCACCACCCGCAGCGGCGAGCTGTCGGTCTTCGCCGAGCAGTGGCGGCTCACCGCGAAGTGCCTGCAGCCGCTGCCCGACAAGCTGGCCGACCCGGAGGCCCTGGTCCGCCGCCGGCACGTCGACCTCATCGTCAACCCGCCGGCCCGGGACATGGTGCGTACCCGCTCGGCGGTCACGTTCGCGCTGCGCGGGGCGCTGCACTCCCGCGGCTACGTCGAGGTCGAGACCCCGGTGCTGCAGCCGGTGCACGGCGGGGCCAACGCCCGCCCGTTCATCACGCACAGCAACGCCTACGACATGCGGCTCTACCTGCGCATCGCGCCCGAGCTGTACCTCAAGCGCCTGGCCGTGGGCGGGGTCGAGCGGGTCTTCGAGATCGGGCGCAACTTCCGCAACGAGGGCGTGGACGCCACCCACAACCCCGAGTTCACGATGCTCGAGGCCTACGAGGCGTACGGCGACTACACCACCATGCGGGCCCTGGTCCGCGACCTGATCCTGGCCGCCGCCGGCGACGACCCGGTGCTGCGCCGCGGCGGCGAGGTCGTCGACCTGCGCGACGAGTGGCCGGTGGTGCCGGTCTACTCCGCCGTCTCGCGGGCCGCCGGCGCCGACGTCACGCCCGGCACCACCATGGCCGAGCTGCGCGAGCTGTCCGACCGGCTGCACGTGCCGTGGCAGGACGGCTGGACCCACGGCCAGCTGGTGCTGGAGCTCTACGAGCACCTGGTGGAGGGCGCGACCATCCGCCCGACCTTCTACACCGACTTCCCGGTCGACGTCTCGCCGCTGACCCGGCAGCACCGGGACGACCCGCGGCTGGCCGAGCGCTGGGACCTCGTCGCCTTCGGCATGGAGCTCGGCACCGCGTACACCGAGCTGGTGGACCCGGTCGAGCTGCGGGCCCGGCTGACCGCCCAGTCGCTGCGGGCCGCGGCCGGCGACCCGGAGGCGATGGAGCTCGACGAGGACTTCCTCGACGCGTTCGAGTTCGCGATGCCGCCCAGCGGCGGCCTCGGCCTCGGCGTCGACCGGCTCGTCATGCTGCTGACCGGCCGGACCATTCGCGAAACGCTGCCGTTCCCGCTGGTGAAGCGCGGGCGGATGTAATCTGGTGCATACGTTGTTTCCGATCCCCGGGAAGTGGGAAAGGGCGCACGAATGGCCGATGAGAGCCCGACCCTCGACCTGCTGGAGCGGCTCGCCGCCGCCCCCGACCGGATGACCTTCGACGCGCTGGTGCGCCAGATCGGGCTGCCGGAGGGCGTGCTGCGCGGACGGCTCAAGCGCCTCGTGGACCGCGGCTGGGTCGAGGCGGACGCCGACGGCGCCTCCTACGCGATCGGCGTCGGCGCGCTGCGCCCCGGCAGCGCCTACCTGTCCGGCGACCGCACCGCGCGGCTGGCCGGCCCGATCCTGTCCCGGCTGCGCGACCAGCTCGACGAGTCGGTCCGGCTCGTGCGCCTCGACCGCGCCTCCGTCGTCTGCCTGGCCAGCCGCGAGTCCCCGCACGACCCGGGCGGCCCGGCTGTTGGCCGGCGCCTGCTGGCGCTGACCAGCGCCAGCGGACGGGCCATCCTCTCCCGGCGCCCGCCGGCCGAGATCGACGCGCTGATCGACGAGGGCGTCGTGGCGCACACCATCGAAACGGCCATCGACCGGGCCGCCATCGCCACCGCGCTCGCCGAGACCCGCACGCGCGGCTGGGCCTACGAGCGGGGCGAGGTCGTCCCGGGGGTCGGCTGCGTGGCCGCCGCGGTCCCGGCCGCCGGCCTGGCGCCGACCGACGCGATCAGCGTCGGCGTGCCGCTGCCCCGGCTCACCGACGACCACGCCGAGGACGTTGCCGCCTGCGTGCTGCGGGCCGTGCAGGAGGTGGCCGCCGCGCTGCTGTCGTAGTGCGTCGTCCCGCCTGGCCGTGATGCCTGATTTTTCCGAGAATCGCCGAGTTTTCTAGATCATTTACTCGGTACCATGGGCCATGGACGTCGAGCGCATGGATCTGCCCGGGATCGGCACCAGCCACGTGGTCACCACGGCGCGGGGCCGCCGCATCGGGATCGTGTCGCACCGCAGCGGGCGCCGGGACCTCGTCGTCTACGACAAGGAGGACCCCGACACCAGCGTGGTGTCGGTGGCGCTCGTAGCCGACGAGGCCGACGCGATCGCCGAGCTCCTCGGCACCGCCCGGATCGTCGAGCAGCTCGCCGCGATGCAGCGGCAGGTCGCCGGTCTGGTGACGGAGCAGCTGGTGATCGGCTCCGGCTCGCCGTACGACGGCCGCACCCTCGGCGACACGCGCGCCCGCACCCGCACCGGCGCCTCCGTCGTCGCCGTGGTCCGGGGCAACGACGTGATCGCCAGCCCCCGGCCGGACTTCGGGCTGCGGGCCCGGGACCTCGTCGTGGTGGTCGGCACCGCGGCCGGCGTCGAGGGCGTCGCGACCCTGCTGACGGACGGGTAGGCCGTGCACCACGACACCATCCTCGTCGAGCTCGGTGCCGTCATCCTGGCCCTCGGGCTGCTCGGCGCGGTGTCGCTGCGGTTCTCGATCTCGCCGATCCCGCTGTACCTCGTGGCCGGCCTGGCCTTCGGCGCGGGCGGCGTCCTGCCGCTCAGCACCAGCGGCGAGTTCATCTCCGCCGGGGCCAAGATCGGCGTGATCCTGCTGCTGTTCACGCTGGGGCTGGAGTACACCGCGCCGGAGCTCGTCGGCACCCTGCGCTCCTCGGCCCCCGCGGGCCTCGTCGACCTGGTGCTCAACGCCGCGCCCGGGGTCGCCTGCGCGCTGATCCTGGACTGGGGCGTCGTCGCCGCGTTCGCGCTCGGCGGCGTCACCTACGTGACGTCCTCCGGGATCACCGCCAAGGTGCTCGGCGACCTCGGCTGGCTCGGCAACCGCGAGACCCCGGTCGTGCTGTCGCTGCTGGTCTTCGAGGACCTCATGATGGCGCTGTACCTCCCCATCCTCACGGCCCTGCTGGCCGGCGTCGGCTGGCTCGGCGGCAGCGCGACCCTGGCCCTGGCCGCCGCGACGATCAGCTTCGTCCTGCTGATCGCCCTGCGCTTCGGCAAGGTCGTCGAGCGGTTCGTGGCCAGCGAGAGCGACGAGGTGCTGCTGCTCAAGGTCCTCGGCCTGACCGTGCTGGTGGCCGGCGCCGCCGAGCTGCTGCAGGTCTCGGCCGCGGTCGGCGCGTTCCTGGTCGGCATCGCGCTGTCCGGCCCTCTCGCACACACCGCCCGCCAGCTGCTGACACCGCTGCGGGACCTCTTCGCCGCGGTGTTCTTCGTCTTCTTCGGCCTGCAGACCGACCCGCGCGCCCTGCCGCCGGTGCTCGGCATCGCGGCCCTGCTGGCCCTGTGCGGCATCGCCTCCAAGCTGCTGACCGGCTGGATCGCCGCCCGCCGGGCCGGGGTGGCCCTGACCGGCCGCATCCGCGCGGGCGCCGCGCTGCTGCCCCGCGGCGAGTTCAACATCGTCATCGCCGGGCTCGCGGTGGCCGCCGGGACCAACGAGAAGCTCGGCCCGCTCGCCGCCGCGTACGTGCTCATCCTCGCCATCGCCGGCCCGATCGCGGCGCGGGCCGCCGAGCCCCTTGCGCGCGTGGCGCACCGCCGCCGCACCCGGTCGCGGACCGGCGCCGCCTGACCGGACATTTCGCCCGTCAGGCGGCCCCCACTGAATGGCTTGCGAAATTTGCCCGAAATACGGATTTTCCCTCATCTACCGGCATTTGGGCAGGTCAGCATGCTTGGCTCCCTGTCTGAGGTGCCACGGCAGCGCTGCCGTGGCGGACAACGGGGGATCACCATGCGCAAGCACAACCGGATGCTGGCCACGATCGGCGCCGCGGCGCTGCTGGCCACGCTCTTCGGCACGCCCGCGAACGCCGCAGGGACGGGCCACGGGCCCGGCGGGGGCGGCACGGGCTCCGGCAACGCCATGCTCGGCGCGATCAAGGCCAAGCACGGCAAGCACGCCGGCACGCCCGCCGCGATGTGCCGGGAGATGACCGTCAACGGCGGCTTCGAGACGCCGAAGCTCGGGAAGAACGACTACATGCAGTTCGACCAGGCCGACGTGCCCGGCTGGCGCACCGACGACCCGGACGGCAAGATCGAGATCTGGGGCGGCAACATGGGCGTGCCGGCCCGCTTCGGCAAGCAGTTCGCCGAGCTCAACGCCACCGGCCAGGGCAACTCGATCTACCAGGACATCAAGACCAAGCCCAACACGAAGATCTACTGGTCCTTCTGGATCCGAGCCCGGGACACCTCGGGCGGCAAGGACGTCGACGCCACCCAGATCCACTTCGGCAAGACCCCGAGGAACGACGGCAGTGTCAACGGCATCGGGTCGGCGTTCTCGTACGTCAACTCCTCCGACGACGCGCGCTGGAAGCGGCTGTACGGCTGGTACAAGACCGGCCCCGACCAGACCTCGACCCGCGTCACGCTCACCGCGGTGGACAGCGCGTCGACCGATCCCGGATACGGCAACCTCGTCGACGGCCTGACCATCGTCGACCAGCCCGGCTGCTTCTGACACCGGCTCCCGCCTTCTGACACCGGCTCCGCCGACAACCGCGACGCCGGTCGATCCGCCATACGGCGTGTCGACCGGCGTCGATCTTTGTCAAGACCGGGTGAACTAGGTCGCAGTGTATAAGTCACTTCTATAAGCACGTGATACGAATGAAGTATGCCCGCTGCCCGAACCGCACTCGACCCTGCGCGCCTGACGGTCGCCGTCGAGCGGCTCTTCAGCCTTTTGCGTCAGGGCAACCCCCCGAACGACATCAGCCTCACGGCCGCCTCGACGCTGCGGCGACTGGAGCGGGAAGGCCCACGGCGGCTCACGGAGCTCGCCACCGCGGAGGGCGTCACCCAGCCCGCGATGACCCAGCTGGTCCAGCGCCTCGAGCGGGAGGGGCTGGCCGACCGGGCCGCCGACCCCGCCGACGGCCGGGTCGTGCTGGTGCAGATCACGCAGGCCGGGATCGAGCTGCTCGAGCGGCGCCGCGCGGTGCGGGCCGCGCACATGGCCACCCTGCTCGAAGACGTTACCGGAGAAGACGAGGCGCTGATCGCGGCTGCGCTACCGGCGCTGGAGAGGCTCGCCAAGTGACCGAGACCCTCGAAGTTCCCAACAAGTCCGGCGGCTTTCGCGGGGCGCTGTCGGGCGGCAAGGACCACCCGCACTACAAGTGGGTGGCGCTGTCCAACACCACCCTCGGCATGCTCATCGCCACCATCAACTCCTCGATCGTGCTGATCTCGCTGCCGGCGATCTTCAACGGCATCAAGCTCAACCCGCTCAGCCCCGGCAACGTGTCCTACCTGCTGTGGATGCTCATGGGGTACATGCTGGTGAGCGCCGTGCTGGTGGTGACCCTGGGGCGCCTCGGCGACATGTACGGCCGGGTCCGCATCTACAACCTCGGCTTCGCGCTGTTCACCGTCACCTCGATCGCCCTGTCGCTGGACCCCTTCGACGGCGGCTCCGGCGCGCTGTGGCTCATCGGCTGGCGGGTGCTGCAGGCCGTCGGCGGCGCCATGCTCATGGCCAACTCCGCCGCGATCCTCACCGACGCCTTCCCGGCCGCCCAGCGCGGCATGGCCCTGGGCGTGAACATCGTGGCCGGCATCGCGGGCTCCTTCATCGGCCTGGTGCTCGGCGGCCTGCTCGCCGAGTGGAACTGGCGGGCCATCTTCTGGGTCAACGTGCCGATCGGCATCGTGGGGACCCTGTGGGCGTACCGCAGCCTGCACGACACCGGCCTGCGCCGCCCCGGCCGCATCGACTGGTGGGGCAACCTGACCTTCGCCGCGGGCCTCACGGCGCTGCTGGCCGGCATCACGTACGGCATCCAGCCCTACGGCGGCCACAGCCAGGGCTGGACCAACCCGTGGGTGCTCACCGGCCTGATCGGCGGCGTGGCCGTCCTGGCCCTGTTCGTCTGGATCGAGCGCCGGGTCTCCGAGCCGATGTTCCCGCTCGCCATGTTCAAGATCCGCGCCTTCGCCTCGGGCAACGTGGCCGGCCTGCTCGCCTCGATCGCCCGCGGCGGCCTGCAGTTCATGCTCATCATCTGGCTGCAGGGCATCTGGCTGCCGCTGCATGGCTACAGCTACGAGTCGACCCCGCTGTGGGCCGGCATCTACCTGCTGCCGCTGACCGTGGGCTTCCTCGCCGCCGGCCCGGTCGCCGGGCACCTGTCCGACAAGTACGGCCCGCGCCTCTTCGCCGCCGTCGGCCTGGTCATCATGGCGGTCTCCTTCGCCGGCCTGCTCATCCTGCCGACCGACTTCGCCTACTGGGCCTTCGCCGTGCTGGTCTTCCTCAACGGCCTCGGCGGCGGCCTCTTCGCGGCCCCGAACACCTCGCTCATCATGTCGAGCGTCCCGGCACACATGCGCGGCGCCGCGTCGGGCATGCGGGCCACCTTCCAGAACGCGGGCATGGTCCTGTCGATCGGCATCTTCTTCTCGCTGATGATCGCGGGCCTGTCCAGCTCGCTGCCGGGCTCGCTGAGCACCGGCCTGACCGGCCAGGGCGTCCCCCCGCAGGCGGCGTCCCAGATCGCCGGCCTGCCGCCGGTCGGCACGCTGTTCGCGGCCTTCCTGGGGTACAACCCGATCCAATCGCTCCTGGGCCCCCAGTTGCTCGGCCAGCTCCCGCCGGCCAACGCGGCCACGCTGACCGGCCGCGAGTTCTTCCCGCACCTGGTCTCCGGCCCCTTCCACGACGGCCTGGTGATCGTCTTCTGGATGGCCATCGCCATGGCCCTCATCGGCGGCCTCGCGTCGCTCATCAAGCCGGGCAAGCACGAGATCGACCCGGCACCCTCCCAGTCCTGATCCGGTAACAGGCGCGGCCCCGGTTTTAGCCACGGGCCGGGCGCGGCGCAGCAGGCGGGCCGGTCACCCCGGGGAGTGGGGCGACCGGCCCGTCGGCGTACCGTCCGGCGGCCGCGTGAGCTCCGCGAGGCGGGCGGTCAGGAAGGCGCGCTCGACGGCGTTGTCGCACAGGGCGATCGCGGTCTCGTAGGCCTGGCGCGACTCCGCGAAGCGGCCCAGGCGGCGCAGCAGGTCGGCGCGGGCGGCCGGCAGGTAGTGGTAGCCGGCCAGGCGCGGATCCGGGGCCAGGGCGTCGATCAGGGCCAGGCCGGCGGCGGGGCCGTCCACCATGGCGACGACCACGGCGCGGTTCAGGGCCACGACCGGGGTGGGCCAGGCGGCCAGCAGCAGGTCGTACACCGCGCGCAGCTGGGACCAGTCCGTGTCGGCGTAGGTCGGGGCCTCCGTGTACAGGGCGGCGATCGTGGCCTGCAGCGCGAAGCGGCCCGGCCGGCCGCCCCGCAGGGACGAGCGGACCAGGCGCAGGCCCTCCGCGATCTGGTCCCGATCCCATTTCGTACGGTCCTGCTCCTCCAGCAGCACCAGCCGCCCGTCGGGGTCGAGCCGGGTGGCGCGGCGGGCGTCGTGCAGCAGCAGCTGGGCCAGCAGGCCCTGGGCCTCGCGCTCGTCGGGCATCAGCGCGCACAGGGTGCGGGCCAGGTCCAGGGCGCGCCCCACGAGGTCCGGCCGGACCAGGTCATCCCCGGAGTAGCCGGCGTGACCGGCGGTGAAGACGAGGTGGACGACGGTCAGCACCGCGTCCAGGCGGTCCGGCAGTTCCTCGGGGGACGGGACGCGGTACGGAATGCGGGCCGCGGCGATCTTCTTCTTGGCCCTCGTGACCCTCGCGGCCATCGTGGGCTCGCTGACCAGGAAGGCGTGGGCGATCTCGGCCGTGGTGAGGCCGCAGACCAGGCGGAGGGTGAGGGCGAGCTGGGCCTCCCGGGCCAGCGCCGGATGGCAGCAGGTGAAGACCAGCCGCAGGCGGTCGTCCGGGAACCCATCGGGCGTTTCCGGAGCGTCGGGAACGATCAGCATGGGCAGCTTGGAGCGCAGGATGGCCGCGCGGCGGTGGGCGTTCAGGGCGCGGCGCTGCGCCGCCGTCGTCAGCCAGGCGCCGGGATTGGCGGGCACGCCCTGACGCAGCCACGCGTCCAGCGCCGATACGTACGCGTCCTGCACGCACTCCTCGGCCAGGTCGAGGTCGCGCGCGACGCGCACCGTCGCGGCGAGCACCCGGGCCCACTCGCGACGGTGCGCGTCGGCGATCGCCGCGCGGACGGGATCGGACAACCTACTCGAAGGCCCAGATCGGGCGGACCTCGACGCCGCCGAACATCGCCGGGCACAGCTTGGCGATCTCCAGGGCGTGGTCCAGGTCCTTGGCCTCGATCAGGTAGTAGCCGCCGAGCACCTCCTTGGTCTCCACGAACGGGCCGTCGGTGACCACGTCGCCGCGGATCGAGGTGGCGGTCGGGGTCGGCTGCAGGGCGTTGCCGCCCAGGAGCGTGCCGCCGAGCTCGCCGACCTGCTGGGCGAAGCGGTTGTGCGCCTCCATCACCTGCTGGGACACGGTCGGGTCGACGTTCTCGTAGGAGGTCTCGTCCTCGTAGATCAGGATCAGGTACTGGGCCATCGTGGGCTCCTCAGGACTGCGTCGGTGTCAACTGACACTCCTACGTCAATCGGGCCGGGACCGGATCGACAGTCCGGCCGAAGAATTTCTCCGAAAGCAGCGCGCCGGCCGCGATGACCACGGTGCCGAGCACGTACCAGCCGGTGACGACCAGCAGGGCCACGGCGGAGGCGAACGCCACGACGGCGCAGCGGCGGGCCCAGGTGCCCCGGGGCAACAGGCGGACGGCGGCGGCGGAGCCCACGAGGTACACCAGGACGAAGCAACCGCTGGTGAGCAGCACGAGCGCGCGGGTGCCGGTCCCGGTCGCGGCGACCACGACGAGCGATGCGGCGCCGAGGCAGGCCACGACGAGGAGGCTGCGGCGGGGCACCGCGCCGGGGGCGGACCCGCGGGCGAACCAGGCCGGCAGGGCGCCGTCGCGGCCGAGCGCGGCGCCGAGCTTGGCCGCGCCCGCGTAGTAGGCGTTCATGGTGCCCAGGGTGAGCAGCAGGGCGGCGCCGGCCGCGATCGGGCGCACCCGGCCGCCGGTGCCGACGGCGAGCAGCTCGGCCAGCGGCGCGTCGGACATCGCCGGGCCGAGGACGAGGACGCTGGCGGCGGCGATGGCCAGGTACAGCACCGCCACCACGACCAGCGCGATCGCCGTGGCCCGGGGCAGGTCGCGCCGCGGGCGGCGGAAGTCGGCGGCCAGCGACGTGACGGCCTCCCAGCCGGCGAAGCCCCAGACCAGCACGGCCGCGGCCGGCCCGATCGCCCACCAGCCGTGCGGGGCGAACGGGTGCAGGTTGGCCGTCCGGGCGTGCGGCAGCGCGGTCAGCGTCGCGGTGAGCAGCAGCGCGATGAGCAGCGCGGCCAGCCCGAGCTGCAGCCGGCCCGACACCCGCACGCCCCCGAGGTTGCCCACCGTCACGGCGAGCATCAGCCCGGCCGCGGTGAGCAACGCCGTGCGGGTGCCCCCACCGAGGGCCGCGGCCACGTACGCGCCGCCGAAGAGCGCGGCGGCCGGCGCCCCGACCGGCACCGCGAAGTAGAACGACCAGCCGACCACGGCCGCGGCCCGCCGCCCGAACGCGGTGCGCGCGTAGGTGGCGACCCCGCCCGCGTCCGGGTAGCGGGCGCCGAGCGCGGCGAAGGTCGCGGCCAGGGGCACGGACAGGGCGACCAGCGCGGCCCAGGCGATCAGCGAGGCGGGCCCGGCGGTCTGCGCGGCCAGCGCCGGCAGCGCGATCACGCCGGTGCCCAGCACGGCGCCGATGGACAGGGCGGCGCCCTGCGGAACAGTTATCACGAACAAGATCCTGCAGCGGTACGGCATGAGCTCGCGAGTGGCAGGAATGCCGTTCTGCGATAGATTTCTGCCATGGGCAGCCCACACGTCGTCGGCATCGCGGTCACCGGGCACCTGCCCGTGTTCGAGCTGGCCGTGCCGTGCGAGGTCTTCGGCATCGACCGGCCCGACCTGGCCGACCCCTGGTACGAGCTGCGCTTCGCGGCGGCCGAGCCCGGCCGGCACCCGGCCCGCTCGGGGCTGAGCGTCGAGGCGCCGCACCCGCTCGAGTCCCTCGTCGAGGCCGACACGGTGCTGCTGCCGGCGTTCCCGCGGGCCAAGCAGGTCGAGCCGCCGGACGAGCTCGTCGCCGTGGTGCGGGAGGCGCACGCGCGGGGCAAGCGGATCGTGGCCATCTGCACGGGCGCGTACGTGCTCGCCGCGGCCGGCCTGCTCGACGGGCGCCGGGCGACCACGCACTGGATGAACGCCTTCGACTTCGCGCAGCGGTACCCCCGCGTCACCTTCGACCCCGACGTGCTCTACACCGAGGACGGCAACCTGTTCACCTCGGCCGGCACCGGGGCCGCCATCGACCTGTGCCTGCACCTGGTCCGCCTCGACCACGGCGCCGCGGTCGCCAACGAGGTGGCCCGCCGGATGGTCGTGCCACCCCACCGCGACGGCGGCCAGTCCCAGTTCGCCACGCCGCCGCCCCGGCCGCGCCCGGCGGACACCTTCGGCGGCGCGCTGGACTGGGCCCGGCAGCGCCTCGACCAGCCGCTCACCGTCGCCGACCTGGCCCGGGAGGCCCGCCTGAGCCAGCGCACGTTCGCCCGGCGCTTCCGCGAGCACGTCGGCACCAGCCCCCTGCAGTGGCTGGTCGGGCAGCGGGTGCGGCTGGCCCAGGAGCTGCTGGAGACGACCGACGACTCGATCGAGCGGATCGCGCACCGCACGGGCTTCGGCACTCCGGCCAACCTGCGCGTGCACTTCGCCCGGCAGACCAGCGTGACCCCGACGACGTACCGCCAGGTCTTCCATCGTTGATTTTTTGAGATCCGAATTAAGTACTGCTTAGAGGCCTGTCTCTTTGCATTGCTCGCCCCTACGATTCCGTAATCGTGCGTCGACTTGGGCTTCTGTTGTGTTCCGCGCTCGTGGTCCTGGCCGGGTGCGGTGGTGGTGGGGACATCTCGCGCGTTGCCGCCAGCCCGGACATTTCGGACAAATCTGATAAAACTGACCCTTCGACCTCGGCGGGACTGGCCGGCGTCGCGGCCTCACCTTCCGCCGCCTCCTCGCCGAAGGCGGTCGCCGCCGCGGGCGGGTGGGTGCCGGTGGACAAGGCGGCGTGGAAGGCGCAGGCCGACGCGTACAAGGCGCTGGCCGCCGACCCGGTGCCGGCCGGCGTCGGGAACCTGGCCGAGTTCCGGGCCGACTGCCAGTACAGCCACTCCGCCGCCGACGACCCGATCGTCTTCCCCGGCCTCCCGGGCGCCTCGCACATGCACTCGTTCATCGGCAACAACGCCACCAAGGCGGATACGACGGCCGCGGACCTCACGAAGTACACCGCGACCACCTGCAAGCCCACCCAGGACCACTCCGCCTACTGGGTGCCGACGCTGTACGACAACGCGACCGGCAAGCCGGTGGAGACGACGGGCTTCCGGGTGTACTACCGCTCGCTCATGAACTCCTCGACCGGCCAGATGCCGATGCCCAACGGCCTGCGCATGATCGCCGGCGACGCCAAGAAGCAGCAGCCGACCCCGCGCGGCGCCCAGGGCCAGTTCTACTGCGCCTTCTACGGCCCCGGCGACCTCGACGGCGTCGCCCGCAGCACCAACGGCAACTGGCCCATCTGCGGCGGCACCGCCACGCTGCACTTCATCCTGCAGTTCCCGGACTGCTGGGACGGCGAGCACCTGGACAGCCCCAACCACAAGGACCACGTGGCCTTCGGCTCCGGCAACGCCTGCCCCGCGAGCCATCCGGTGAAGATCCCGGCCATCACCTTCGACATCCAGTACGGCGTGAAGGGCACCCCGGAGGGCTACTACCTCTCGTCGGACAAGGAGGGCAAGAGCGCCTCCTCGATGCACGGCGACGCCTTCGTCATGTGGGACCAGCCGACCATGAACCAGCGCACCAGGAACTGCATCGCCCAGCGGCGCACCTGCGACGACTTCGGCTATCAGAAGTAGCCCGGCGCCGGCCGGGCTCAGTGCTCCAGGGCGAGGGCGACCTCGCGGTACCGGGACACGGGCACCAGGTGCACGCCGGTGAAGGCGCCGCTCTCGCGGAGGGCGTCGACCTGGGCGCAGGCGGCGGCCACTCCCGCGCGCGGGTCGGCGGCGACCCGGTCGATCAGGTCGGCCGGGATGTCGATGTCCGGGATGGTGGCCGAGAGACGGCGGGCCATGCCGGCGCTGGCCAGGACGAGCACCCCGGCGTACACCGGCTGCTCCAGCGCTGTCTCGTCGCGCCAGCGCAGCAGGGCGTCCACGTCGAAGCTCATCTGGGCGAACACGAAGTCCGCCTCGCGCTTCCAGGCCGGCACGCGGCGCAGGGCGGCGGCCACGCCGATGCGCGGGCGGGTGAAGCCGGGGCGCTCGGCCATCGCGTGCGCCTCGGCGATCATCGTGCGGACGGTCAGCTCGCCGGTGCGGTCGCCGACGGTCGGCTTGTCGCCGTGGACGAAGAGAAACTCGCTCACGCCGTAGGCGGCGGCGGTCAGCATGTCACGCTGGAAGCCCAGCAGGTTGCGGTCGCGAGAGTTCAGGCAGGCGATGCTGCGCCCGCCCATGGCCGCCACCTCGTGCGCCACGGCGATGCTGGACACCGTGGCCCGGCCGATGTGGTTGTCCGGGATGAGGAACGCGTGCGCGACCGGGGCCAGGACCCCGATCTGGTGCCGCACGTGACGGATGTCGGGCCGCGTCGGCGGCTCGATCTCACAGACGATTTCGAAGGCGCTCCCCATCCCAGCCACCCTAGGACGGTATGAGTTGCGACCGGCGCACCCGCACGCGGGTCCCGTCGGTGAGCGTCACCTCGACCCGGCCCACCGAGTCGGTGTCGCCGAAGGCGTAGATCTCCTTGCCGTCGTGCTCGGCCAGCTCGTCGCGGCCGGTACGCAGAACCCACTTCAATTCGCGTGATTTGCCCAATTTGCCCACCCCCGCGAACCAAGGTACGGAATGCACCCCGGTTCGCGGGGAAGGCGCGCGGAAGGTCACTCCTCGCGGGCTCGCGCGGGCCCTTTCGTGGTGCCGCGGGGCCCTCGGACGGTCAGTCCTCGCGGGTCAGCTGCTCGCGCGGGCCCTTTCGTGGTGCTGCGGGGCCCTCGGACGGTCAGTCCTCGCGGGTCAGCTGCTCGCGCGGGCCCTTTCGTGGTGCTGCGGGGCCCTCGGACGGTCAGTCCTCGCGGGTCAGCTGCTCGCGCAGGGCGCGCAGGGCGCCGGCCAGCAGCCGGGACACGTGCATCTGGGAGATGCCCAGCTCAGCGGCGATCTGCGACTGGGTCAGGTTGCCGTGGAAGCGCATCGCGATGATCTTCTGCTCCCGCTCCGGCAGCTTGGCCAGCAGCGGCCGCAGCGCCTCGCGGTTCTCGACGTTGCACATGTCCGGGTCGTCGCCGCCCAGCAGGTCGCCGAGGCCGTTGGCCGTGCCGTCGCCGCCGTCGCCGACGGGGGCGTCCAGCGACAGCGCCCGGTACGCCTGCCCGCAGTCCAGGCCCTCGATGACCTCCTCCTCGCTCACCGCGAGACGGGTGGCGAGGTCCGCCACGGTCGGCGAGCGGCCAAGGTCCTGGGCGAGGTCGCCGGAGACCTTGCTGATCTCCAGCCGCAGCTCCTGCAGGCGGCGGGGCACCCGCACGTCCCAGCCCTTGTCCCGGAAGTGGCGCTTGAGCTCGCCGACGATCATCGGGATCGCGTAGCTGGTGAACGCGGCGCCGCGCGACGGGTCGAAGCCGTCGACGGACTTGATCAGGCCGAGGTTGGCCACCTGGACGAGGTCCTCGAACTGCTCGCCGCGGTTGCGGAAGCGGCGGGCGAGGTACTCGGCGAGCGGGATGTACAGCTCGATCAGCCGGGCCCGGACCCGCTCCCGGTCGGTGCCGGTGGGGAGGTCGGCCAGCAGCGACAGCAGCGCCTTAGCCTGCGCGTCGGTCTCGCGGGTGCCGCGCCCGTGCGGGGCCTGGGTGCTCTGCTGGTGCGTCTGGGTGTTCTGCACGTCGATGCTCATGGCAGGGTTCAGCCTTTCCATTTGGTACCGCGTGACCGGCGCCACAACGTGTCCCGGCCCGATTGGGGCGCGGGGTTTCGGTGGTTGGCGAGCGGGAAACCCTGCAGTTGGGCAGGGTCGTAGCAGTGCTCGCGGTCCGGTCGAATGACGCCGCGACGCCCGTGTCTTGAGCGCCGGCGCAGACCTCCGGTGTCGCCACGCTCCGGGTGAGCCGCCACTGTCTGGACAGGCCCGGCCGCACAGGGATACACGTCACCCGTGCGGGGTGGGACGCCTTCACCTTACAAGAACTTGCCGCAGGGCAACAGTCAGGGGCCGCGTTCGCACCTCGGCGAGCCGTAGGGTGACCACCATGACGATCGATGCCTCGGTCCCGAACGTCGCAAGGATGTACGACTACTACCTCGGCGGCTACCACAACTTCGCCGCCGACCGGGAGGCCGCGGAGAAGATCCTGGCCATCTTCCCCGACACGCCGGCCGCGGCCCGCACCAACCGGCGGTTCATGCAGCGGGCGGTGCGCCACCTGGGCCGGGAGGCGGGCATCCGGCAGTTCCTGGACATCGGCGCCGGCCTGCCGACGCAGGGCAACGTGCACGAGCACACCCGGGGCCGGGTGGCGTACGTCGACAACGACCCCGTCGCCGTGGCCCAGGCCCGCACGCTGGTCGACGGCGACGAGCGGGTCGCGGTGGCCCTGGCCGACCTGCGCGACCCGGAGGCCCTGCTGGCCGACCCGCACGTGGGCGGCCACCTCGACCTGACCGAGCCGATCGCGATCCTGCTGGTGTCGATGCTGCACTTCCTGCCCGACGACGCCGACCCGTGGGCCCTGGTCGCCCGCCTGCGCGACGCCACCGCTCCCGGCAGCTGCCTGGTCGTCTCACACCTGACCCTCGACGGCGTCGAGCAAGCACCCGCACACCAGGGCCAGCAGGTGTACCGCACCTCGAACGCCCCCATCGTCCCGCGCACCCGCGCCGACGTGCTGCGCTTCTTCGACGGCTACGAACTGCTCGACCCCGGCCTGAGCTGGATCGGCAAGTGGCGCCCGGAGCCCGGCGAGGACCAGGTGTCGCACGGCTACGGCGGCGTGGCCGTGCGCCGCTGACCGCACGGTTTGGGGCAAGCGGCGGACGGGGATGGGGCGGTACTCTGTCCTCGGGCAGCGCGCCTGCCCGAGCCTGACCCGGCCGCCCACGCCGACCGGGACCGAGGCCAAGAGGCTCCGACTCAGCGCACCGATCCGGGCTGCCCAGCCACGCCCGGCGGAGGTAGGTCTTGTCCGATCGGTGCGAGCGTGGGTCGACGCCGGAGGACTCTTATGGCCGAGGTACCGCAGCACCCCGCAACCCCATCCGATCGCCCGTTGCCGCCCGAGCGCGACGGTGCCGTACCGGATGATCGCGACTCCCAGCCCCACGGCTGCCCTGGGGAAGACCACGACGCGCCCTGCCACCGCGGCACTGCGGACGAGGGTGACGCCCCGCCCCACCGCGATCCCGGGGACACCCACAGCTCACCGGAGGACCGCGACTCCCCGCGCCTCCACGATCCCGGGGACGAGCACAGCTCACCGGAGGACCGCGACCCCCCGCGCCTCCACGATCCCGGGGACGAGCACAGCTCGCCGGAGCGCCTCCGCGACCGTCCGACCGACCGCGCCCACAGGGATGCGGCGGGTTCATCGATGGGCGACGCCACCGGCTCGACCCCGACCCGAGCGGCTGGGACACCACCCACGGCATCGCCACCCCAGCCGACGGACTCAATGCACGCGGGCCCGGCCTCGGCGCCCCCAACTGCCCCAGGCTCCCCCACGGCCACGCCCGGCCCGCGGGCGCGCTCCCGATCCACCCGCGACCGCGCCCGCCGGCGAGCCGTACGGGCCCACGCCGCCGAAACCGGCGTCGCCTACTCGGTCGCCGCCCGCCAACTGGCCGCCGCGGGCCTTGCCCCGGGCGAGTCGCTGGCCAACGCGGGCCGCACGGTGTACCCGGTCGCGTTGGCCCGCGGCCGCTGGACCATCGTCGCCCGCGAGGAGCGTCCCGCCGAGGAGAAGCTGACCACCACCCGCACGGCCGCCCGCCTCCCAGCCGGCCGGGCCCGTCACCTGGCCGACCGCTTCCCACCCGCCGACGCCAACGGCGTCCCCTTCTACGCCGGCTCGCTTCGCGCCGAACTCCTGGCCATGGTGTACCTGGTCGCGGCCCACGAGGCCCCCGGCCTGGTCCCGCCCCCGCTGGACCTGGCCTGGACCGCCGAACTGGGCGAGGAAACCGCCCTCGACACCGCCTGCGCCGACCTGGACCGAGCCGCCCGGCTCTTCCTGAACGACCGCCCCGCCGAGCGCTGGCACCGCATCGACGCCGCTCTGGCCGCCGCCCAGCACCACCCGGAGCCGGCCACCCGCTACGCCGCCGACCTCCTGACCCTCGCCCACCGCCGCCTCTGTACCCCGACCGAGGACGCCGCGGGCGAGCCCCAGGTCCCGCCGCCGGCCCCCTGGCAGGGCGTACGCCAGACCCTGGACGCCCTCCTCGTCGTGGCCGACGACGGCCACGCCCCGGGCACCCGAATCCGCCTGCCCGGCAAGGGCGCCCGCCGCGAGGGCACCATCCAGGGCGCCCGTTGGACCGCGTCGGGCTCCCCCACCGCGTACGACATCACCCTCGACGACGACCCGTCACCCCGCACCGTCCTCCCGCCCGAGCTGGTAGTCCTCCCAGCCCAGGAGTCCGACGCCCCCGTCCTGACCTACTGACCCAACCAGCCACCCACCCGAGAAGCAGACCAGCCGGCGCGGGAACAGGCCAGCCGGCGCGGGAACAGGCCAGGCGTAGCGAAGCCGCGCGGGTGGCCCGGCCGCCTGGGGTGGGCGGCCGGGGGGAGGGTGAAGGCGACGGCGCAGGGCTGGGTCGGCGCCGCGGCCACCGCGACAGTAGCGAGGGCGGGGCCGCGGCGGCGGAGGTGCGGCTGTTAGGCGGGTACCGGGCTGGGGAGCTGCGGAGGCGGGGTCGGTGTGGTGCTGGTTTGGGCGAAGGTCAGCCGGTCGTCCTCCGCATCGACCGTCAGGGTGGTGCCCACGGGGAGGGAGTCGGTCAGGAGGCGGGTGGAGAGTTCGGTCTCCAGCTCGCGTTGGATGGCTCGGCGCAGGGGCCGGGCGCCCAGCTTCGGGTCGGTGCCGGTCGTGGCCAAGTGGTGGCGGGCGGCCGCGGTCAGGGTCAGGGTGATGCCGCGGGCCGCGAGGGTGGTGGTCAGGCGTTGCAGGTGGTGGTCGACGATGATCAGCAGGTCCGGCTCGGTCAGCGGGTGGAAGACCACGATCTCGTCGATGCGGTTGAGGAACTCGGGGCGGAAGTGGCGGGACAGGTCCCTTGTGTACGCGGCTGCTGCCGCTCCGTCGGGCCGATAGGTGGGCGCGGACATCGGTGACGCCGAGGTTCCGGGCCCGCCCGGCACGTCCGAGCCAGGCACACCCGGCATGGGAACAGCAGGCACGCCCGGACCAGGAACACCCGGCACGCCGGGGCCGGGAACAGCAGGCACGCCCGGACCAGGAACACCCGGCACGCCGGGGCCGGGGACAGCAGGCGCGCCCCGACCGGGAACAGCAGGCACGCCCGGGGCGGGGACAGGCGGCACGCCCGGAGCGGGGGTGGCCGGATCGAGGGCTGCCGGCGGGCGCGGGGTGGGTGGAGGGGACGAGGGCAGGGTGAAGCCGGCCGCCGTGGTGGCGGTGCCCAGGTTGGTGGTCAGGATCAGGATGGTGTGGCGGAAGTCGGTGCGGCGGCCCTGGGCGTCGGTCAGGTGGCCGTCCTCCATGACCTGCAGCAACGCGTTGAAGACGTCCGGGTGGGCCTTCTCGATCTCGTCGAAGAGGATGACCGAGAAGGGGCGGCGGCGGACCTGCTCGGTCAGCTGGCCGCCGTCGTCGTGGCCCACGTAGCCGGGCGGGGCGCCGACCAGGCGGGCGACCGTGTGGTGGTCGTGGTACTCGGACATGTCGAGCTGGATCAGGGCCTCCTCCGTGCCGAAGAGGTGCTCGGCCAGGGCCTTGGCCAGGGAGGACTTTCCGACGCCGGACGGGCCGGCGAAGATGAACGAGGCGGTGGGGCGCCTCGGGTCGGACAGGCCGGCGCGGGCCCTGCGGATGGACTGGGCGACGGCGGCGACCGCGTGGTGCTGGGCGACGACCCGGCGGTGCAGGGCCTGCTCCATCGTGAGCAGGCGGGTGGTCTCCGATGTGGACACGGCGCCCACCGGGATGCCCGTCCAGGCGGCCAGCACCTCCGCGATCCGCGCGGCGTCGACCACCACCGGCGGGCCCAGGATGCTCGTGCGGGCGCCGGACTCGTCCAGCAGGTCGATGGCCTTGTCCGGAAGGTGGCGGTCGGGGATGTAGCGGTCGGCCAGGGTGACGGCGGCGGTCAGGGCCTCGTCCGTGTAGGTCACGCCGTGGTGGGACTCGTAGCCGGCGCGCAGGCCTCGCAGGATCGCGAGCGACTCGTCGGGGGTGGGGGCCGCCACCGGGACGGGCTGGAAGCGGCGGTCGAGGGCGCCGTCGCGGCTGATGTAGCGGCGGTACTCGTCCGTGGTCGTGGCGCCGATGGTCCGCAGCTCGCCGCGGGCCAGCAGGGGCTTCAGGAGGGACGCGGCGTCGATGGCGCCCTCGGCGGCGCCGGCGCCGACCAGGGTGTGCATCTCGTCGATGAAGAGGATGACGTCGCCGCGGGTGCGGATCTCCTTGATGACCTTGCGCAGGCGCTCCTCGAAGTCGCCGCGGTAGCGGGAGCCGGCGACGAGGGCGCCCAGGTCCAGGGCGTACAGCTGCCGGCCGAGCAGGGACCGGGGCACCTCACCGGCGGCGATGCGCTGGGCCAGGGCCTCCACCACGGCGGTCTTGCCGACGCCCGGGTCGCCGGTCAGGATCGGGTTGTTCTTGCGGCGGCAGGTGAGGATCTGCACGACCCGCTCCAGCTCCCGGTCGCGGCCGATGACGGGGTCCAGGGCGCCCTCGCGGGCCGCGGCCGTCAGGTTGTGGGCGAACTGGTCAAGGGTCGGGGACGCGGGTGGCGGGTCGACGAGGGGGACGTCGGCGAGCTGGGCGCGCACGGCCGTCGGGCTGACGCCCAGGCGGGTCAGGATCTGCACGGCGACGCCCTCGCCCTCGCGGAGCAGGGCCAGCAGGATGTGCTCGGTGCCGATGCACGAGTCGCCCAGGCGCAGCGACTCGCGCAGGGACAGCTCCAGGACCTTCTTGGCCCGCGGGGTGAAGGGGACGTGGCCGGTGGCGGCCTGGGCCCCGAGGCCGACGATCTCCTCGACCTGGCGCTGGACCGCCTCGAGCGTGACGCCCAGGGCGCGCAGGACGCTGGCCGCCAGGCCCTCGCCCTCGTGCAGCAGGCCGAGCAGCAGGTGCTCGGTGCCGATGTAGTGGTGGTTGAGGGTGCGGGCGGCCTCCTGGGCCAGCACGACAACCCTGCGGGAGCGGTCGGTGAAACGCTCGAACATCGCCATCAACGCCCTTCTCATACGCGGAACGGAGAAGGCGCTGAGTCGAAGCCTCTTGGCCGGCAGGAGCGGCTCGGGCGGGCGCGGCCGCCACGAGGTTGAAGATAACGCGCGATGAGGAGAATGCCATTCCGCCGAGAGCGAAGTGCGACCGGGGCGAAGTGAGGTGGTACAAGGGTTTCGTGACGGCAACGACGCTGTTCCAACGCACCACGGGCCCGCTCGGCGCGCCCTTCCTGCTGCTCGGCGGGTCGCTGGGCAGCAACCTGGACATGTGGCGGCCCCAGCTGCCGCGCTTCGGCGACCGCCTCCGGGTGGTGCGTTTCGACCACCGCGGGCACGGCGGGTCGCCGGTGCCGGCCGGGCCGTACCGCATCGAGGACCTCGGCCGCGACGTGATTGCCCTGCTCGACCGCCTGGGCATCGAGCGGACGTCGTACTGCGGCCTCTCCCTCGGCGGCATGGTCGGCATGTGGCTGGCCGCCCACGCCCCCGAGCGCATCGACCGGCTGGTGCTCATCTGCACCGCGGCCCACCTGCCGCCGGCCGACGGGTGGCTGGCCCGGGCCGAGCAGGTGCGGGCCGTCGGCATGGCGCCGGTGGCCGACGCGGTGCTCGGGCGCTGGTTCACGCCGCGCTTCCGGGCCGCGCTACCGGCCCGGGTGGCCCCCTACCGGGCGATGATCGCCGCCTGCCCGGCCGAGGGGTACGCGGGCGGGTGCGAGGCGATCGCCGCCATGGACCTGCGCGAGGACCTGCACCGCATCGGCGCCCCGACGCTCGTCATCGCCGGGGCGGACGACCCCGCCAGCCCGCCGGAGCACGGCGAACGCATCCACGAGGGCATTCGCGACAGCCGTCTGGTGGTGGTACCGAATGCGGCTCATCTTGCCAACGTCGAGCAGCCGGACACGATCGCCCAGCTGATCAGCGATCACGTCACCGACTGATAGACCGCCAGGGTCCGGTCGGCGATCGCCGCCCACGAGAAGTGGTCCACCGCCCGCTGCCGCCCGGCCCGCCCGAAGGCCGCCGCCCGGGCGGGATCCTCCAGCACGGCGATCATGGCGTCGGCGAGGTCGGCCACGAACCGCGACTCGTCCAGCGGCGTGCCGGAACCGTCGGACACCTGCTCGATCGGCACCAGCAGCCCGGTCTCCCGGTCGGCGACCACCTCGGGGATGCCGCCGGTCGCGGTGGCCACCACCGCGGTCTGGCAGGCCATCGCCTCGAGGTTGACGATGCCCATCGGCTCGTAGATCGACGGGCAGACGAAGAGCGTGGCGTGGGTGAGGACCTGGATGACCTCGCGCTTGGGCAGCATCTCCTGGACCCACACGACCCCGGATCGGGTCGCCTTGAGCTCGTCGGCCAGCGCGGTCACCTCGGCCGCGATCTCCGGCGTGTCGGGGGCGCCGGCCAGCAGGACGAGCTGCGTGTCGGGGGGCAGGCGGCGGGCCGCCCGCAGCAGGTACGGCAACCCCTTCTGCCGCGTGATCCGCCCGACGTAGACCACGCTGGGCCGGTCCGCGTCGATGCCGAGCCGCTCCAGCACGTCGGTGCCCTGGTCCGGCGCGTACTGCTCGGTGTCGATGCCATTGTAGACGACGTGCACCTTGTCGGGGTCGACCGCCGGGTACGCGCGCAGCACGTCGGCCTTCATCCCGGCCGACACGGCGATGACCGCGTCGGCGGCCTCGATGGCGGTCCGCTCGCACCACGAGGAGAGCGCGTAGCCGCCGCCGAGCTGCTCGGCCTTCCACGGCCGCAGCGGCTCCAGGCTGTGCGTGGTCACCACGTGCGGCACCCCGTGCAGCAGCTTGGCGACGTGGCCGGCGAGGTTGGCGTACCACGTGTGGCTGTGCACCACGTCGGTGCCCGCACAGCCCGCGGCCATCTCGAGGTCGACGCCCATCGTGCGCAGCGCCGGGTTGGCCCCGGACAGGCCGGCCGGGTCGGGGTAGCCGGTCACCCCCGCCTCGCTGCGCGGCGCCCCGAAACAGTGCACGCGCACGTCGAGAGCTGCGGATCGCAGGTTGCGCAGCTCGCGGGCAAGATACTCCAGATGGACGCCGGCGCCGCCGTAAACGTCCGGCGGGTACTCTCGAGTGAGCAGGTCTACTCGCACGCCCCAAACACTAATTGCTGTTCGTCTGGCGCAACACGCCGGACACGTTTAGCGTCTGCGCCATGGCTGCCAAGAACGTCCTCGCGATCGTCCTCGCCGGAGGCGAGGGCAAGCGGCTCATGCCCTTGACCACCGACCGGGCCAAGCCCGCGGTGCCGTTCGGCGGCATCTACCGCCTGATCGACTTCGTGCTGTCCAACCTCGCCAACGGCGGCTACCTCAAGATGGTCGTGCTGACGCAGTACAAGTCGCACTCGCTGGACCGGCACGTGACGAAGACCTGGCGGATGTCCACGCTCCTGGGCAACTACGTCACGCCGGTGCCCGCCCAGCAGCGCCTCGGCCCGCGCTGGTTCGCCGGCTCCGCCGACGCCATCTACCAGAGCCTGAACCTGATCAACGACGAGCGGCCGGACTACGTCATCGTCTTCGGCGCCGACCACATCTACCGGATGGACCCGGAGCAGATGGTGCGCCAGCACATCGAGTCCGGGGCCGCCGCGACCGTGGCCGGCATCCGCCAGCCACTGTCGACCGCCGACCAGTTCGGGGTGATCGAGGTGGGCGAGAGCGGGGGTCAGATCAGCGCCTTCCGCGAGAAGCCCAAGGACGCCAGGGGCCTGCCGGACTCCCCCGACGAGATCTACGCGTCGATGGGCAACTACGTGTTCACCACCGACGCGCTCATCGACGCCGTCACCCGCGACGCGAAGGACCCGTCCAGCAAGCACGACATGGGCGGCAACATCATCCCGTTCTTCGTCGACAGGAACGAGGCCGCGGTCTACGACTTCAGCCAGAACATCGTGCCGGGCAGCTCGGACCGCGACCGCGGCTACTGGCGCGACGTAGGGACCCTGGACTCGTACTACGAGGCCAACATGGACCTCATCTCGGTCCAGCCGGTCTTCAACCTGTACAACTTCGACTGGCCCATCTACACCGGCAACAGCCCGTGGCCGCCGGCGAAGTTCGTGCACGGCTGGGGCGAGCGGGTCGGCCGGGCGGTCGGCTCGATGATCTCTCCCGGCGCCGTCATCTCCGGCTCCCTGGTCGAGAACTCGGTGGTGTCGCCGAACGTGAAGGTGCACTCCTGGGCCCACGTCGAGGGATCGGTGCTCATGGAGGGCGTCGACATCGGGCGGCACGCCGTGGTGCGCAACGCCATCCTGGACAAGAACGTGGTCGTGCCCGAGGGCGCCGAGATCGGCGTGGACCTCGAGCGCGACCGCAGGCGCTACACGGTGTCGGAGGGCGGCATCGTGGTCATCGGCAAGGGGCAAAAGGTGGAGCCCTGAGACGGCGTCATCGTGCCCGACGGCTTCCGCTGCGGCCCCTGGGAAGATTCGATACGGTGAGGATCATGGGTGAGACCCCCGAGGCCCTGAAGACCGAGATCGCGACCACGGAAGCGACCGAGACGGAGATCGCGTTGTCCGCGGAACCGGTGCAGCCGCAGGAGACCGCCGAGTCACCTGCGGCGGCCTTCCACGCGCCACCGGTCGGCGTCGGGCAGCGCTTCCCGATCGAGAAGGTCACCCCGCAGATCGAGGGCGGCCGCTTCGCCGCCAAGGCCGTCGTCGGCGAGCTGGTGCCGGTCTCGGCCGTCTCCTACCGCGAGGGTCACGCGATGATGGGCACCAACGTGGTGCTCATCGCGCCGGACGGCACCGAGCGGCCGTTCAACCGGCTGCGCCCCGGCCCGCCCGGCTCCGACTCGTGGCTTGGCGAGATGCGACCCGACGCGGTCGGCGCGTGGACCTTCGCCGTCGAGGCGTTCAGCGATCCGTACCTCACCTGGCACAGCGCCGTCTCCAAGAAGATCGCCGCCGGGCAGGGCCTCGAGGATCTTGCCAACGACCTGGCCGAGGGCGCGGCGCTGCTGCGCGAGGCGGCCCCGGGCGTGCCCGCGGACGAGCGCGGCCGGGTCGAGGGTGCCGCCGGCGCGCTCGACGACGCCGGCATCCCGCTGTTCGCCAGGGTCTCGCCGGCGCTGGGCCTCGGCGACATTCTCTGGCGGCACCCGGTGCGCCAGCAGGTCACCCGCGGGCCGGCACTGCCGCTGTGGTGCGACCGGGAGCGGGCGCTGTTCTCGGCCTGGTACGAGTTCTTCCCGCGCTCCGAGGGCGCGGTCGTCGACGAGCGCGGCAAGCCGGTCAAGCACGGCACCTTCGCCTCGGCCACGCCACGCCTGGCCCAGGTGGCGGACATGGGCTTCGACGTGGTGTACCTGCCGCCGATCCACCCGATCGGCCGGGTCAACCGCAAGGGGCCGAACAACACGCTCGTCGCCGGGCCGGACGACGTCGGCTCGCCGTGGGCGATCGGCGCCGCGGAGGGCGGGCACGACGCCGTCCACCCGGACCTGGGCACCGCCGAGGACTTCCGCGCGTTCGTCGCCGAGGCCCGCCGGGTCGGCGTGGAGATCGCGATGGACCTGGCCCTGCAGTGCGCGCCGGACCACCCGTGGGTCACCACGCACCCGGAGTGGTTCACCACCCGCGCCGACGGCAGCATCGCCTACGCCGAGAATCCGCCGAAGAAGTACCAGGACATCTATCCCCTGAACTTCGACAACGACCCCGAGGGCATCCGCGCCGAGGTCCTGCGCGTGGTCCTGCACTGGGTGGCGCAGGACGTCAAGATCTTCCGGGTGGACAACCCGCACACCAAGCCGGTCGGGTTCTGGCACTGGCTGATCGGCGAGGTGAAGGCGGTCGACCCGGACGTGCTGTTCCTGGCCGAGGCGTTCACCAGGCCGGCCATGATGCACGGGCTGGGCAAGATCGGGTTCTCGCAGTCGTACACCTACTTCACCTGGCGCGTCGAGGGCTGGGAGCTTCGGGAGTACGTCGAGCAGCTGATCGCCGCCGCGGACTACATGCGCCCGAACTTCTGGCCCAACACGCCCGACATCCTGCCGGAGCACCTGCAGCACGGCGGCCCGCCGATGTTCAAGATCCGCGCGGTGCTGGCCTCGCTGCTCAGCCCGTCCTGGGGCATGTACGCGGGCTTCGAGCTCTTCGAGCACCTGCCCCGGCCGGGCGCCGAGGAGTACCTGGACAACGAGAAGTTCCAGCTGCGCCCGCGCGACTGGGAGATCGCCGAGCGCAACGGCGAGTCCCTGGCGCCGTACCTGCGCAGGCTCAACGCCGTGCGGCGCGAGCACAAGGCGCTGCAGCGGCTGCGCAACGTCGTGTTCCACGGCATCGACAACCAGCAGGTGCTCTGCTTCTCCAAGCGCGACCCGGAGACAGACGACACCGTCCTGGTCGTGGTATCGCTTGATTCGCACAACGTGCAGTGGGGTAACACGACCCTGGACATGCCCGCGCTGGGCTTCGACTGGCATGAGCGCTTCACGGTGCGCGACGAAGTGACCGGCGCGACGTTCGACTGGGGACAGCACAACGCGGTTCGGCTCGACCCCTACTACGAGCCGGCCCACGTGTTCACGGTGCATCGCCACCGCTAGAAAAGAGCAAGGCAGGTGGATACGACATGACCGACGCAGCCGAGCACGCCGCCGTCGAGCACCCGTCGTCCAGCGACTTCAACCAGGCGCGGGTGCTCCCGGCCGACGAGTCGTGGTTCCAGCGGGCCGTGTTCTACGAGGTCCTGGTGCGGGCCTTCGCGGACTCCAACGCGGACGGGTCGGGGGACCTCAAGGGGCTCATCGGCCAGCTCGACTATCTGCAGTGGCTCGGCGTCGACTGCCTATGGCTGCCGCCCTTCTACGACTCCCCGTTGCGCGACGGGGGGTACGACATCCGGGACTTCTACAAGGTCCTGCCGGACTTCGGCACCGTCGAGGACTTCGTCGAGCTGCTCGACGCGGCCCACAAGCGGGGCATCCGGGTGATCACGGACCTGGTCATGAACCACACGTCGGACTCCCACCAGTGGTTCCAGGAGTCCCGGCGCGACCCCCACGGGCCGTACGGCGACTTCTACGTCTGGTCCGACACAGACAAGGCCTACTCCGACGCCCGGGTCATCTTCGTCGACACCGAGGAGTCCAACTGGACGTTCGACCCGGTGCGGCGGCAGTTCTACTGGCACCGGTTCTTCTCCCACCAGCCGGACCTCAACTACGCCAACCCCGAGGTCCAGCGCGAGATGATCGACGTGCTGCGGTTCTGGCTCGACCTGGGCATCGACGGCTTCCGGCTCGACGCGGTGCCGTACCTCTTCGAGTCCGAGGGCACCAACTGCGAGAACCTGCCGGAGACCCACGAGTTCCTGCGCCGCTGCCGCAAGGTCATCGACGACGAGTTCCCGGGCCGGGTCCTGCTCGCCGAGGCCAACCAGTGGCCGGCCGACGTGGTGGAGTACTTCGGCGAGGGCGACGAGTGCCACATGGCCTTCCACTTCCCGCTGATGCCGCGCATCTTCATGGCCGTGCGCCGGGAGTCGCGCTTCCCGATCTCGGAGATCCTGGCCCACACCCCGCAGATCCCGTCCAACTGCCAGTGGGGCATCTTCCTGCGCAACCACGACGAGCTGACCCTGGAGATGGTCACCGACGAGGAGCGCGACTACATGTACGCGGAGTACGCCAAGGACCCGCGGATGCGCGCGAACGTGGGCATCCGCCGGCGGCTCGCCCCGCTGCTGGAGAACGACCGCAACCAGATCGAGCTGTTCACCGCGCTGCTGCTGTCGCTGCCGGGTTCGCCGGTGCTGTACTACGGCGACGAGATCGGCATGGGCGACAACATCTGGCTCGGCGACCGCGACGGCGTGCGCACCCCGATGCAGTGGACGCCGGACCGCAACGCCGGCTTCTCCCAGGCCAACCCGGGCCGGCTCTACCTGCCGGCGATCCAGGACCACGTTTACGGCTACCAGTCCGTCAACGTGGAGGCGCAGAAGGAGAGCTCCACCTCGGTGCTCAACTGGACGCGCACGATGCTGGCGGTCCGCCGCCGCCACGAGGCGTTCGCCGCCGGCGAGTTCCGCGAGCTGGGCGGCTCCAACCCGTCGATCCTGGCGTTCGTGCGGATGCACGGCGACGACGTCGTGCTGTGCGTGAACAACCTGTCCCGCTTCCCCCAGCCGATCGAGCTCAACCTGCAGCCGTGGGCCGGCTACACGCCGATCGAGCTCACCGGGCACGTGCAGTTCCCCAACATCGGCCAGCTGCCATACCTGCTCACCCTGCCCGGGCACGGCTTCTACTGGTTCCAGCTGAGCGCGCCGGCCGAGCAGAGCTAGAGGAGTGCCATGACGTCGTTGCCGTACACCGAGTGGCTGCCGCACCAGCGGTGGTACGCGGGCCGGACCCGCGAGCTGACCGGGGTCGAGCCCGCCGTCGTCACCCATTTGCCCGACAACCTCGACCACGTGCTGCTCGACGCCCACTACGCCGACGGCGGATCGGAGCGCTACCAGCTCGTCGTCGGCTGGGACCTCGACGTCGCCGCCGAGCTGTCCGCGGCCGCGCTGATCGGTGCCGACGGTGAACGGACCGCCTCGGATGCCCTCTACGACGAGCACTCGTCCCAGCGGCTGCTCGCCCTCATCGACACCGGCGCGGTCGTCGACGGCGTGCGCTTCGTCCCCGAGCCCGGGGTGGCGCTGCCGGTCGACGCACCGGCCCGCATCGGCGGGGCCGAGCAGAGCAACACCAGTGTGGTCTTCGACAGCGCCGCCATCCTCAAGGTCTTCCGCCGGATCAGCGCCGGGATCAACCCCGACCTCGAGCTCAACCGGGTCCTCGCCCGGGCCGGCTGCCCCAACGTCGCCCGGCTGCTCGGCGCGATCGAGAGCGACACGCCGGACGGCGAGCACCTGGCGCTGGCCATGGTGACCGAGTACGCCCAGAACTCCGCCGAGGGCTGGGCGATGGCCACCACCAGCGCGCGCGACCTGTTCGCCGAGCACGACCTCAACCCCGACGAGGTGGGCGGCGACTTCGCCAGCGAGTCGGCCCGGCTGGGCGAGGCGGTGGCGCACGTGCACCGTACCCTGGCCGAGCACCTCGGCACGCAGGCCGCGCCGGCGCCCGCGCCGGCGATGCTGCAGCGCCTCGAGGCCAACGTGCGGATCGTGCCCGAGCTGGCCGACATGGCCGACGACATCGCGGCCATGTTCCGCGCCGTCGGCGAGGAGTCGGTCACCACCCAGCGCATCCACGGCGACCTCCACCTCGGCCAGGTGCTGCGCACCCCGGAGTCGTGGCTGCTCATCGACTTCGAGGGCGAGCCCGGGATGCCGGTCGAGGAGCGCCGCAGGCCGGATTCGGTACTGCGGGACGTCGCCGCCATGCTGCGCTCGTACGAGTACGCCGCCCACCAGCTGCTGCTCGGCGCGGAGGACGACGAGGAGCTCGCCCGGCGGGCGCGGCAATGGGTGGACCGTAACCGGGACGCCTTCTGCGACGGCTATGCTGCCGCCGCCGGTTACGACCCGCGCGACGACCGGGCGCTGCTGCGGGCGTACGAGCTGGACAAGGCGGTCTACGAGGCCGCCTACGAGGCCCGTTACCGGCCGGGCTGGCTGCGGATCCCCCTGCAGTCGATCGAGCGCATGGTGAACGGCTCCGACCTCACGACAAGGTGATCACCCCTATGAATCTCGACGACCTCATCGCCGGGCGCGCCCACGATCCGCACGGCATCCTCGGCGCCCACGCCGGCACCGACACGACCACCGTGCGTGCCCTGCGCCGCGGCGCCTCCGACGTGGCCGTGGTCGTCGACGGCGAACGGCACCCGATGACCCAGATCCACGGCGAGGGCGTCTTCCAGGCCGAGATCCCCGGCGTCGTGAGCGACTACCGTATCGACGCCGACGGCCGGCTGACCGACGACCCGTACCGGCACCTGCCCACCCTCGGCGAGCTCGACCTGCACCTCATCCAGGAGGGCCGGCACGAGCGGCTGTGGAACGTCCTCGGCGCCCAGGTCCGCGAGGGCGGCGTCGCCTTCGCCGTGTGGGCGCCCAGCGCCCGCGGGGTGCGGGTCGTCGGCGACTTCACCGGCTGGGGCCCGCACGACGGCTGGCCGATGCGCTCGCTGGGCGGCAGCGGCGTGTGGGAGCTCTACGTGCCCGGGGCCAAGGCCGGGGACAAGTACAAGTTCCGGCTGCTCACCCCGGACAACGACTGGGTGGAGAAGGCCGACCCGCTGGCCCGGCACACCGAGCAGCCCCCGGCCACGGCCAGCGTCGTCTACGAGTCCGGCTACGACTGGAAGGACGCCGACTGGCTGGCCGCCCGGGCCGAGCGCCACCTGCACCAGAACCCGGTCAGCATCTACGAGGTCCACCTCGGCTCGTGGCGGCCCGGACTGTCCTACGTGGAGCTGGCCGACCAGCTCACCGAGTACGTCACCGAGCTCGGGTTCACGCACGTCGAGTTCCTGCCGGTGATGGAGCACCCGTTCGGCGGGTCGTGGGGGTACCAGGTCACCGGCTACTACGCGCCGACGGCCCGCTTCGGCTCCCCCGACGAGTTCCGCTACCTCGTCGACCGGCTGCACCAGGCCGACATCGGCGTGATCCTGGACTGGGTGCCGGCCCACTTCCCGAAGGACGCCTGGGCCCTGGCCCGCTTCGACGGCACCCCGCTCTACGAGCACGGCGACTGGCGCCGCGGCGAGCACCCCGACTGGGGCACCCTCATCTTCGACTTCGGCCGCAAGGAGGTGCGCAACTTCCTGGTGGCCAACGCCCTGTACTGGTGCGACGAGTTCCACGCCGACGCGCTGCGGGTCGACGCGGTCGCCTCGATGCTGTACCTCGACTACTCCCGCGAGCACGGGCAGTGGGCGCCGAACCAGTACGGCGGCCGGGAGAACCTCGACGCGATCTCCTTCCTGCAGGAGGCCAACGCCACCGTCTACAAGCACCACCCCGGCATCATGATGATCGCCGAGGAGTCGACGGCGTGGCTGGGCGTGACCCGCCCGACGGACTCCGGCGGCCTGGGCTTCGGCTTCAAGTGGAACATGGGCTGGATGCACGACACGCTCACCTACGTGGGCAAGGACCCCATCTACCGGCAGTACCACCACAACCAGATGACGTTCGCCACGGTGTACGCCTGGAGCGAGAACTACGTGCTGCCGATCAGCCACGACGAGGTCGTGCACGGCAAGGGCTCCCTGGTCGGCAAGATGCCCGGCGACCTGTGGAAGAAGGTGGCCAACGCCCGGGCGCTGCTGGCCTACATGTGGTCGTTCCCCGGCAAGCAGCTGCTGTTCATGGGCTGCGAGCTCGGCGACGAGCAGGAGTGGAGCGAGGAGCGCGGCCTGGACTGGGGCCTGCTGCAGGACCCGATGCGGGCCGGCCTGCAGCAGCTCGTCCGCGACCTCAACGCCACCTACCGGGCCCACCCGGCGCTGTGGAGCCAGGACATCACCCCGGACGGCTTCCGCTGGATCAACAACGAGGACTCCGGCGGCAACGCCTTCTCCTACCTGCGCTGGGGCGCCGACGGCTCGGTGATCGCGGTCGTGGTGAACTTCGCCGCGCACCCGCACGAGGGCTACCGGATCGGCCTGCCGTTCACCGGCCGCTGGTCGGAGATCCTCAACACCGACGCCGAGGTCTACGGCGGCTCCGGCGTCGGCAACATGGGCTCCGTCGAGGCGACCGGCGACCCGCACAACGGGCTGCCCGCATCGGCCGTCATCCGCATCCCACCGCTGGGTGCCCTCTGGCTGAAGCTGGGGTAGCCGGTCGTACGCTCCCCTTATGAGCGTGGACTTCCGCGACACCATCAACATCGCCGCTCCGGCCGCGGTGGCCGGGGACGTCATGAAAGCGGTCCAGGACTGGCCGTCCTGGACCGCTTCCGTGTCCAAGGTGGACCGCCCGGCCACCGGCCCCCTGGCCGCCGGCGAGACCGTCGTCGTGACCCAGCCCAAGCTGCGCCCGTCGACCTGGACCGTCACCCGCGTCGACGCGCACGGCTTCGAGTGGGCCTCGGCGTCGAGCCCCGGCATCCGCAACGTCGGCGGCCACTGGGCCATCGACAACGGCGACGGCACCTGCACGGCCGAGCTGACCCTGTCGTTCGCCGGGCCCCTCGCCCGGGTCGTGACGCTGCTCTATTCCGGGCTGATCCGGCGGTACATCAGGATGGAGGCCGAGGGTCTGCGCAAGGCCGCCGAGGAGCGCGCCGGCAGGCAGTAGCCGTCACGGCGCCGGGCGGTGCGGCACGGGCAGGTCGCGCAGAAGGTTGTGGTCGTAGACCAGGATCGTCCAGCGGCCCAGGTCCACCCGCTCCTTCGGCGGGCCGAACCGGATCACCGCACCGCTGACCGTGCCGTAGTGCTCCAGCGACGTGTCGATGATGACGAACCTGGCGTCATGGCGGGCCGCGTCGAACCACTCCGCCCGCGACTCCCAGTGGAAGGCCCGCGGGACCGGGTCGGTCACCGGCGCCACCCGCACCCTGCCGTGGGTGGCCAAGGTGACCGTGTTCGAGGCCCAGTAGGCGCCCACGCCGTAGCGCAGGTCGTGCGCCTCCAGCCAGGCCGCCGCCTCGGCCGCCTCGATCGGGGCCGGCCTGGCCACCGCCGCCTGCGCCCCGAACGCGGCCACCAGCACCGCGGCCAGCGCGCCCGCGGCGATCCGGCCGCGCACCCGGATCCTGGCCAGCCGGTCGCCGAAGACCCGGGCCGCCAGTACCGCGCCGAAGGGCAGCACCGCGACCACCTGGCGGGCGCTGGCCATGTCCCCGGCCTGGGTCGAGGCGACGTACGCGGCCAGGTTCACCGCGATGGCCACGGCCAGCCACTGGGCGACCCGGTCGCCGTGCCCGCGCCGGCTCAGCAGCCGCGCGACCGACACCACCGTGGCGAGCAGCGCGGCCGCCATGAGCAGCAGCTTCACGACGCCGGCGGTCTGGTACAGCAGGGTCAGCGCCGGATGGTGGCCGGTCAGGTGCGGGAAGTACGCCCCGTAGTCCAGGGCCGTCGTGCGGACCATCAGCATGACGTGGTCCGGCACCGCGTCCCAGGTGGTGAACTCGGCGATCGGCGTGTGCACGCGGTAGCCGCCGGCCAGGCCGATGAGGCGCACGGCGGCGTGGGACAGGGCCACCGAGGCGGCCGCGGCGACGAGGAGACGGGCGTCGGGGCCCTTCTCCGCGCGGGTCCAGATGGCCCGCAGCAGCCGCAGGGCGCTCACGGTGGCCAGCGGGAGGGCCCCGATGTACATGGCCAGGGGGTCGCCGACCTGGGCCAGCGTCAGCACGACGGTGACCGCCACCGGCCACCAGCGCCCCAGCCGCACCCGGTGCCCGAACAGCAGGGCCGCGAGCAGCAGGGGCACCGCAGTGCCGGTGTGGTCGGGCACGTTGAGCACGGTCGCGAAGCCCGACCCGGGCGAGGGCACGAGCAGTACCGCCACCACCACCCCGACCCGGGCCCACGCCGCGCGGCCGGTGGCCCCTTCGCGGGCGACCAGCGCGGCGAAGACGATGAGCAGCACGTAGGTGATGGCCGCGGCCACGTGGACCACGTTCTGGTCGAGCCCGTAGACCAGCTCGATCAGCGCGTACTGCACCAGCTCCGTCGGGTAGAACGAGACGTCGCTGAGCGTCCAGCCGGCCAGCCCGAGGTTGCCGTGCAGCAGGTCCCAGGCCTGCAGCGCGTTGGCCGCCCCGTCGGCGTTGGTGCCGTTGGTGCGGGCCATGCGCAGGTACCCCACCAGCAGTACCGCGATGCCGCAGATCAGCAGGCCGGCGGCCGCGAACCGGCGGCGGGCGGGCAGCCGCTCGCCGGCGGCCCGCTGCCTGGGTATGACCGGGGCGACGGTGGGCCCGGCGCTCGTCGTCGTGGGCGTGGGACTCACCCGCGCCATTCTGGGGCACGAAGGCTGTCGGCCATCAGTCAGGTCTGATCACTGACACTCGACCCGGCCCGACAACCTTGCCGAGGCATTACACTCCGTAGTGACATGATTGCCTTGCGTCTTGCCGGGGTGGTCGCCGCCGGAGCGGTCGGCGTCTCGGCGCTGCTGATGTCTTCGGGGGCCCGGGTGCTGCCCGCGGCCGCCCCGTCGCCCTCGATGGCGCCGCCGCCCGCCTATCCGTCCCCGGTGGTCACCGGCCCGGGCTCGCAGGCAGTCAACTGCGCCGCCATCCCCAACGCCACCACCGGCCAGCCGCTCAGCGACTCCCCCGGCGACCTGGTCCCGGCCGGCGTGGTCGCCGTCACGCGCTGCGACACCCCGCTCACCACGCCCCCGCCGACCGTGGCCCCGCCGGAGGTGCTCACGGAGCACGTGGACAGCTTCGTGCGGCTGCTCAACACCTTGCCGGCCGTCCCCGCCGGCCAGGCGTGCTTCCACATCGCCTTCCCGACCCAGCTGAGCTTCGTGTTCTCCTTCGACCCGTCGCTGCGGCGCCCGCCCCAGGTGCTGGTCGTCGACCGCGGATGCGCCGCCCTGGTCACCACGACCGCGGACGGCATCACCACCCGGGCCCGCTCCTACGCCCAGCTGGACCCCATGCCGATCTTCGACAAGCTCTGGGCGGCTCAGCCCCCGCCCTGACCGTCCTCGAGGTTCATCGCCTCCGGGATGTACTCCCCCGCCGCCTCGCTGTGCTCCGGCGCCGGCCGGTCCGCCCCGGGGGCGTGCGAGTGCACGCGGCCGCCCGACGGCCCGCGGCGCGAGATGACCGGGAACGCGACCAGCCGCACCGGTTCCGGCGGCGGGCTCATCCGGCCCGCGCCCCAGCGCACCCACAGCGCCACCCGCCCGGCCGCCGCCTCCGCGACGAGCTTGTCCAGCGTCCGCCGCCGGTCGGCGTGGTCCACCTCGACCACCACCGGGGCGGCGCCGGGCCGGGCGATGCCGACGTCGACGACCGAGAACTGCCGGTCGTACGGCGGCGGCAGCGGCACGACACTGGCCGCCCGTCGATAGGCCCGCCACCCCTGCTCCCGCGCCCACCCGGCGACCGCCTCGATCAGCAGCTCGGTGACCTCGTCCGTGCCCCGGTCGGCGAACGACAGCCGGTCGAGGTGCGCGCCCAACGCCGCCGCGAGGTCCATGCGAAGACCCTAGACTGCGCGAAATGAGCGTCATGCGCCTGCGCCGGGCCTACGAGCGGCAGCGCGCCCTGGCCGGCGGGGACTGGCACGCCCGGGTGTCGGTCGGGGGCAGCGTCGTGGTCGAGGACGACGACGAGCGGGTCATCAAGGGGTACAGCGTCCAGAAGCTCGCCGTCGCGGTGGCCCTGCTCGACAAGTCCGACCGCGGCGGGCTCGACCTGGCCGACCGGGTCCGCCTCGGCCCGGGCGACGTGCTGGGCGGCAGCGGCCTGTACCACCTCCAGCCCGTCTGGGGCGACGAGCTCACCGTGGCCGGCGTCCTCACCGCCCTGCTGCTCGTCTCGGACAACACCGCGGTACGCCTGTGCGGCCGCCTGGTCCCGCCGGCCGAGATCAACGAGATCCTGGCCGCCAAGGGCTTCGTCCACACCCGGGTCGAGCCGGTCGGCCCCTCGCGGTTCTTCCTCGGCGACACGACCGCCCGCGAGACCCACGACCTCCTCGCCCGCCTGGTCACCGGCGCCCTGCTCGCCCCGGCCAGCACCTCCTTCCTCCTGGGCGTGCTGCGCGGCGCCGCCGGCTACCACGACGGCGTGCGCCATAACATGTCCTCGGCCGAACGCGCCCGCGTGGCCACCAAGCACGGCGCCGACCGGGACGACCGCGGCGCGGCCCGCCACGAGGCCGGCATCGTGTTCACTCCCGGCGGCCACCCCGGCGCCGTCTATGCCCTCTTCGCCGACGGTCTGAGCGACGAGGACGACTACGGCCCCACTCACCCCGCCGCGGCCGCCCATGCCAGGCTTGGGCAGATCATGCTGGAATGTTGTTAGGTTCGATGCATGATGCAGCGGTACCGCGAGCAGACGCGCTTCAGCGACCCCGGCGAGTTCGGTGATCTCCTGGACGACCTGCCCGAGGACCTGCCGGCCCTGATGGCGGCCGTGCGCAACCTCGTCGTGCACTACCGCTGCGCCGGCCTCACCTTCACCGGGGACCGCCTGGCCGAGATCGACTCCCGCTGGGTGACCCGCATCCTGCAGCTCGACCAGTCCCGCTTCCCCGGCCCGCTGACGGCCCCCCGCCCCCAGGCCGAGCGCGTGGTCGGCTGCTGCCGCGACTACGCCATCCTGACCGTGTCGACCCTGCGCCGCCGCGGGGTGCCGGCCCGCACGAGGGTCGGCTTCGCCCCCTACTTCGCCGAGGACTGGAACTACGACCACGTCGTGGCCGAGTACTGGAACGGCACCCGCTGGGTGATGGCCGACGCCGAACTGGACCCCGCCGACGTCCCCTTTGACCCGGCCGACGTCCCCCAGTTCATCACCGCCGCCCAGGCCTGGACCGCCCACCGCCGCGGCCTCATCGACGCCGACCGCTACGGCGTGGACCCGCACCTGCCGTTCCGGGGGCACCAGTACCTCCTGGACGCCGTACTCCTGGAGGTCGCCCACCGCAACGGCGACGAGGTCCTGCTGTGGGACCAGTGGGGCGCCATCACCGACCGCACCGCCGACAGCCTGGCCGAACTCCTCTTGTCCGCCGACCGCGGCGACGCCGGCGCCGAGCGCGCCCTGACCGAGCGCTACCGCACCGACCCCAACCTGCAGCTGGACGGCCGGGTGCACTGCATGTCCCCGAGCGGCTTCGACGGCTGGGTCAAGGTCTGACCCCTTCCCGCGCCGACGCTCGCGGCCGATGTCATGCGGGCCACTCGGGATCACAAGGCCAGGGCAGCCGGCAGGGCCGCGGATCGGCTGCGAGCTTGGCGTGCGCCCTTGTCCGCGGCCGTGCCTCCCGTGCTGTCACGCCCAACGGCAGCCGGGGGTCCGCCACCGGCAGGCGTTGCCGGACCAGGGTCCGGGTGCCTTACCCGGCGCGGCCCGCAGTGCGACCGCCGGCTCGGCGGCGCTGGCCGCGGCGGGGGTGGCCGTTGCTGCCGCCATACAAGCGACGGCCACGATCCCGCCGAGAACGACTCGTCCTAGCTTGTTCATGCGTCTCCCTTCAACGTGCGTGTGGCGATGATGATCCACTCGAACCGGGAGCGGGCACGGTGCGGACGCTGTGCATTTCGGTGGTACGGCTCGGTTCACGTGTCCGAGGTTGCGACTCCGACGGTGATGGGCCGGATCTGCGGGTCGGTGATGCGTACTCGTCCGGCGGCCCCGGCGCCGCCGCCAGCACGCGATCTTGCGGTAGTCATTGACCCGAGGGCGGCATGGCCATGGTCACCGTCCGGTCGAAAGGTTGCTGATCCGGGATGCGGCCGAGTGCCCGCGCGGGCGTCCCGGCAGACTATGGGGGACGTTTCGCGGCTAAGGGGTGCGTGTTGACGACGGAACCGCTCGGCGAACCGGATCCGCAGCAGCGGTTCACCTGCGTGGTCGATCCGGTCGACTCCACCGACATGGTCGCGGTGGCGAAGGGGTTCTCCTGGACGGATCTGCCGGTCAACGGGCTGCGGCATCCGCGCACGGCGGCGCTGTCGGGCTGGTATGTGTGGTCGTCGGAGACGTTCCCGGAGGCCGATGACGCGTTCGAGGTCCACCACGTCTGGCATCTCACGCGGCAGCGCCCGGAGATCATGGCCTACCTCGCGCTGCCCGCCGGATGGCGTTTCCTGCTTGCTCCCGGCTATGCGGATGTGTGGCCGGACGACGGGTTACTCGACGTGTGACCAAGCCCGTGCAACCGGGGTTCGTCGAAGGCAGGTGTCATTCGGGCGCCGCGGCGGGCAGCGGCAGTGGCCGGACGGGTACGGGTGCGGAGACCACGATGGAGGTCGTGGTCTGCCCAAAGAGTAGGAACTGGTCGAGGACGGCTTGCCATTCACGGTCCGCGCTGCACTTTGGAACATACTCGGGTGAAGGAATCGGCAGGTCCGTCCGGCTCGGTGGCCCGGCTGGCGGCTCCGGCATGCATCGCGGTGGGCGCCCTCTTCCATTACCTCGGCCCGGCGTTCGCCGTGCTGCTGTTCGCGCGGATGCTGAGCATCCTGCCGGCCTCCGCCACCGTCATCGGCCTGGTCGTCCTCGCCCAGCTGCCGACGGTCCACGACCTGTTCGGCGTGGCGCTCGTGGCCGTCGCGGTCGCGATCCACCAGCAGCCGTCGTTGCACACCGATCGAGAGGAACCAAAATGCAGTACGTCCGGCTCGGCTCGTCCGGTCTGAAGGTGTCCCGGATCGGCCTGGGCATGATGAGCTACGGCGATCCCGCCGCGGAGGCCTGGTTTCTGTCCGAGGACGAGGCCGAGCCGATCGTCCGGCAGGCCGTGGACGGTGGTGTGACCTTCTTCGACACCGCCGACATGTACTCCGGCGGCGTGAGCGAGGAGGTCACCGGGCGGTTGCTCGGCAAGCTCTTCGCCCGGCGCGGTGACTACGTGCTCGCGACCAAGCTCTTCTACCCGATGGGGCCGGGCCCGAACGACCGCGGCCTGTCCCGCAAGCACATCATGGACTCCGTCGACGCCTCGCTGCGGCGGCTGGGCACCGACTACATCGACCTGTACCAGATCCACCGGTGGGACCCCGAGACACCGATCGAGGAGACCATGGCGGCGCTGCACGACGTCGTCCGGGCCGGCAAGGTGCGCTACCTCGGCGCATCGCTGATGCACGCGTGGCAGTTCGCGAAGGCCCAGTACACCGCAGAGGCGGGCCGATGGACCCGGTTCGTGTCGATGCAGACCCGCTACAACCTCGCCTACCGCGAGGAGGAGCGGGAGATGCTCCCGTGCTACACGGATCAGGGCGTCGGCGTCCTGCCGTACAGTCCGCTGGCCCGGGGGCTGCTCGCCGGCGGCCGACGCGACTCACCTCGCGCGATCGCCGAGCGGGCCGACGGGTCGCAGCGCACCGACGACAACGACGCCGACGTCGTCGACGCGCTGCGCGTGGTCGCCGCCGAGCACAACCGGCCACCCGCCCAGATCGCACTGGCCTGGCTGCTGGGCAAGGCACCGGTGAGCGCGCCCATCGTCGGCGTGACCAAGCCCCAGCAGCTCGACGACGCCCTCGCCGCCGTGGATCTGGCCCTCGGCGACGGGGACGTGGCCAAGCTGGAAGCCCCGTACCGCCCCCGCGCGCCCTACGGCTACCGCTGACGCCGAGCGCTCCAACGTCCGCACCCGCCGATGACCAGGTGCAGGAGCTTGGCTTGGGCCGGTTCACGTGTCCGGCGTTGCGACCGCGATGGTGATGGGCCGGATCTGCGGGTCGGTGATGCGGAGGTAGTCCTCGGTCCGCAGGGCCATCGAACGGTCCAGCCGGGCCGCGTTGAAGAAGATCTCGGCGTTGCGCAGCAGTCCCGGGTCGACCACGAGTTCGAGGTCGGGATGGAAGCTGAACGGCAGGATCGTGCCGCTGACGCTGCCGGCCAGGGCTTCGGCCTTCGGTGTGGAGGCGAACGACACGTACGTGCCCTGGACCGCGCTCTTCAATGCCTCGAGGTCGATCCGGGCGTCGCCGGGGACCACGGCCAGGAAGTATCTGCTCGTGCGCTTGCCGATCTTGACCATGACCACCATGCACTTGGCGGCGGACGCGACCGGGTGCCCGCGGTAGCCGCTGACGATCTCGGTGCGTCCCTCGGGGGCGTGGTCGATCATCCGATACTGCGCGCCCGCGGTGTCGAGCATCGACACCAGCCGCGCATAGGCGTCCTGCTGTTCCATCTGGCTCACCAATCTTCCGAGAGCATCTGTTTGACCTCGGCGATGCGCTGTTCGTCGCGGCGGTAGAAGGTCCACTGCTTGATGCGCCTGGCGCTGAGCAACCCGGTCGCGGTGAGGATTTTGAGGTGGTCGCTGGCCGTGGGCTGGCTGACGCCGAGCTTGTCGGCGATGAAGACCGAGCAGACGCCGTCGGTCACCAGGTCGCCGTCGCGCTGCGGCGGGAAGTGGCGGACCGGGTCGGCCAGCCAGGTGAGAATGGCGACCCGCTTGTCGTTGCTCAGGGCCTTGAGGACCTCGACATCAAGCACTTAGGGAGTTTGCCAACTCCCTAAGTGCCGTGTCAACGGCCGCCCGCCCGTGTCGGGTTGTCGGCAAACTCAGCCTGTGTCCCCACTTTTCCGCCAACCTGTCACGAGTATCCGAGAGAGGGGTGGGCGTGGGTCGCGTGTCCGGTGCGGCGGTCCTGACGGCTGGGGTCCGGGTCGCGGCGGTCGTCTTCGCGGTGTCGTGGCTGGTCTTTCCCGGCTTCGGCCTGATCGACCTGTCGGTGACGTGGGACCCCGAGTGGCTGGTGGCGCTGGAGGCCGGCTGGGGGCTGATGTTCACCGTGTTCGTCGCGGCGGCCTTCGTCCGGGTCGCCGTGCGGCCCCGGCGGTCGGCGCCCGCCGTCGCGCAGCTGTTGTGCGTCGCGGTGACCCTCGCGGTCTCCGCCGCCGCCTCGCTGGAATGGCCTCTGGTGCTCGTCGCGCTGGCCGTGGCCGCGGAGGCGCTCGCCGTCGCGTTCGCGCCCGGGCGGGAGCCGCTCAGGGCGGGCGGCTTCCGGGTGGACCGGCCGCTGGCGGTGCTGGCCGGGCTCGGGGCCCTGCCCTGGCTGGCGTACGCCAATGCGATGTACGCGGCGAACCGGGTGACCCTGCAGCCCTCGGACATCAGCATCGGGATCGACCACTACGCCGTGCAGGGCGCGGTGGGCCTCGCCCTCGTGGCGCTGAGCGCCATGGCGGCCTGCTGGGTGCGGGGCCGGCGGTTCGTCGGGATCGGGGTCGGGCTGGTGGCCGCCTATCTCGGTCTCGTCAGCCTCGCCTGGCCCGGCACGCCCGGCGGGTTCGGGCCGGTCTGGTCGGCGCTGAGCATGGCGTGGGGCGTCGCCTTCGGCGCGCTCGCCGCCCTGCGAGGAGCGGGTCCTGGCACCACCCGGGAAGCCGGCGCGGACGCCGCGCACACCGAGTCAATCAGTTCAGCGGTTGCTCCGCGGCCAGGCGGCTGAGCAGGGCGAGGGTGAACGCCGCTGCCGCGCCGGCGGCGTCCGCCCGCAGCACCGGGTCGGCGCCGGCATCGAGCGCGCCGAGCACGACGAGCGAGTAGCCGTCGGCCGGTTCGTCCGTGGCCCCGATCGCCTTCGATGACGTCGTCCGTCCCTCGATCCGGTCCAGCATGGGCCCGAGGTGCACGGCCGGGCTGTGGGCGAAGTGGTCCGGAATCCAGTCGTCGGGCTGCGTCCCCCGGGCCAGGGCGAACAGCCGGGCGTCGGGCCGGTACGCCGGCCGCCCGATGACGCCGGAGGGGACCAGGACGTCGCCGGGGCGCACCGGTGGGAAGCCGCGGGCCACGCCGGCGAACAGCCGGTGGCGCGCGTGCAGGACGCCGCCGGGCGGGGCCGGCGGCTCGATCGCGACGAGCAGCGGGCCGATGCGCACGACGACGGCGGTGCCGCCCGGGTGATGGACTGTCTCGCGCTCGGCCGGCAGCACTGCCAGGAGGGCGGGCGCCGCGCTCACCACCGCGACGTCGACGGCACGCACGGGATCACTCTGCCACGCCACCGCCGATCGCTACGTCTCGAACACGTGCACGAGCGCCGAGGCGACGAGGGCCACGGGCCGGTCATCGTCGTGGGCGAGCTGCCGCAGTACCGGCAGCGCAAGGGTTCCCGGCATCTCCGCGAGCGCCTGGGCCAGTCGCATCCGCACTGCCGAGTCCGCGGCGTGCGCGGCGAGCGCGTCGACCAGCGCGCCCATGATCCGGTCGGCCCATTCCGGGTCCCGCGCCAGCGTGCCCAGGAGCTCGGCGGCCTCGACGTCGTTCGAGCCCTCGACCACCATGCCGAGCAGCGTCGGCACGGCCCGGGTCACGCCGCGCGCGCCCAGCGCGAGCGCGGCGTGCCGGCGGATCGTCGGGTCCGTGTCGTCGAGCGCGTCGGTGAGTAGTGCGGTCGCCTCGGAGGAGGGCAGCTCGGCGAGCGCCAGGACCGCGCGCCGCCGGACGTCGGCGTCGCCGGAAGTGAGCCCGGATGCCAGGCCCGCCACGGCGTCACCGCCGGACCGCGCGAGGGCCCACCGCAGGGCCCCGGCAACGTTCGGATCGGCCTCGGTGAGGATGGCCCTGGCCAGCAGCTCTGCGGGGACCGACGCGGGCTCGGCCGGGGCCAGGACGGCCTGCTGCCGGCGCGCGGCGCTCGGCGAACCGAGGCCGTGCAGGAGCTCGACGGTGCGCGCGACGTCCTGCCAGCCGACGACCTCGGCCGCCTCGACCGTGCGGAGCCGCTCCAGGAGCTCGCGCTCCCGGTTCAGTCGCTCTTCGGTCTTGCGGATGAGGTCGCCGACCAGCGCGGACGGGGTGAACCCCGGATCGTCGAGCGTGCGGGCGATCTGGCGCAGCGACAGCCCCAGGGACCGCAGCCCCTCCACGTAGAAGATCCGCCGGACGTCGTCGGGGGTGTACTCCCGGTAACCGCCCACGGTGCGGCCCGTCGGCCGTACCAGCCCGAGCGAGTCGTAGTGCCTGAGCATCCGGGCGCTCACCCCCGAGCGCCGCGCCACCTCACCGATCAGCACGCGATCCATCCTGCCGGTCCTGGTCGGCCGCGAAGACGGGAAGGTCGATCCCGGCGTCCGGATCGCGCAGGAGCCGCTCGGTGGCGCTCGCATGCGCACGCACCTCCGGGTCGTGATGGGTCAGCGCCGCTCGCAGGACCGGCTCCACCACGTCGCCGAGCGCGGCGAGGGCCCGGCACAGGCTCAGGCGTACCTCCCGGTCACCACGCCCCAGCTGCGCGCCCAGCTCCGCGGCCAGCGCCTCCCGCTCCCCCTCGGGCACGAGCACGACGGCGGCGCGCCACGCGGCCCGCGCGACCTCGTCGTCGGCGTCGCGCAGCAGCGACCGCGTGATCGCCGGCCACGCGCTGCGGTCCCCGATCTTGGACAGGGAGTGCAGCGCCTGGCTGCGGGCCTGTGCGCGTTCGCAGCGCAGCTCTACGAGGAGCTTCGGCACCGTGACCTGCGACGGGAGACGGGTCAGTGCCCACGTGAGCATGTCGCGCACGAAGAAGTCCGGCTCGACCGCGCACCGTGCCACGAGCGCGTCGACGAAGCCGGGCTCGGGATGCGTGCCGGCCGCCAGGGCCGCCTTCAGCCGGGTCGAAGCGCTCTCGGCGGCCAGTGCGCCAAGGAGTGCCGAGTTCATGGGGACCACCTCCGGCACCCAGTCAAAGCCTTGTCACAGTGACAATGTCAAGCTCACCGGACAAAGGCGAACGAACCTGGAGGCGGAGCCGATGGCGGCGGGTAAAGGGCGCAAGCCGGTCGTGGTCGAAGGGCTGGCCTGCGAGGAGCCGACCGTCATGGCGTGGCAGGACGGGGAGCGGGACCTGTGGTGGTCGCGGGCCGCGGCGCTCGACCACGGGCTGGAACAGCCCGACTGGGTGAAGGCGGCGACCGGCGCGGACCGGCTGTCCAACCTGACCCTGCCGCAGGTCTCCTGGCTGGTCGCGAAGGGGCCGGAGGCGTCGGCGCGGGCGCTGCTCGCGGAGCCGACGACGCTGCGGCACCGGCAGCGCGTCGATGTGGGCCGGGTCGCGGTCGCGCGGTTCGAGCTGGACGCGCTGGCGCTCGCGCTCGGCGAGGCGGGCGTGGACGCCGACCAGTTGGGGCTGCTGATGCTGCCCTTCCAGGGACCGGAGGCGGCCGCACTCGTCGCGGGCTGGCTGCGCCGCCTCGGGTCCGGGCGGCTCTGGGCGCGGCTGTGGCTGCGCCGGCACGCCGAGACCGCGGCGCGGGCATTGATCCCGGCCGCGGTGGGGCGCCCGGGCAAGGCGCGACAGAACGCCGAGGACGCGCTGCGCTACCTGGCCTCGATCGACCACGGCCAGATCGTCGTCAAGACCGCCGACGAGTACGGGCCGGCCGCCCTCGCCGCGATCACCGCCCTGATCGAGCCGGCCCCCGGCGACGCGGTGCAGGAAGCGCGGAAAGGCAAGGCACCGGCGTGGACGCGACCCGAGGCGCTGCCCGCGATCCGGCTGGCCGGGGGCGGGACGATGCCGGAGGACGAGGTCGCCCGGCTGCTCGGCGCGCTGACCCGCGCACGCCTGGCGGAGGCGCCGGAACCGGCGCCCGGGGACCCCGCGCCGCCCGGCGGCGGCATGCCGCTGGTCGTCGAGTCGTCGGCGGCCGCGCAGCCCCTGGTGGCCGCAGCCGATCCGGAGCTGGCGGGGCTGGTCGCGGCCTGCGACGGCCAGAGCCTGGCGGAGTTCGGGCGGGCGCTGCTGGACGGGTGGCTGGCGGCCGACATGCCGGCGTCGGAGGCGTGGGCGCTGCTGGCGCAGGCGCACGTCGGCAACGACGCCACGATGGACAAGCTCGCGCCGCTGGTGCGGTCGTGGCCGGCGAAGAGCCGGTACGCCCGGGCGATCGACGGGCACGCGGTGCTCGCCACGGTGGGCACGGACGTGTCGCTGCGGCACCTGCTGGCCATCGAGGAGGGCATGTCGGGCGGCTCGACGAACGATCGGGTCCTGGTCTACCTCACGCAGGCCGCCACCCGGCGCGGGCTGTCCGTGCCGCAGCTGGCGGACCGCCTGGCGATCACGCACGGGCTGGACGCCGGCGTCACCGTGGACTACGGGCCGCGCGCGTTCGTGGTGGTCACGGACGAGCACCTCACCGCGTACGCCGTGGGCGCGGACGGCCGTCGCCTGGCGAGGCCGCCCAAGCCGGGCGTCAAGGACACCAATCCCGAGGCATACCAGCAGTTCCAGCGGTTCAAGAAGGACCTGCGGGCGACCGCGGCGGCGCACATCGCCCGCCTGGAGCGCGACATGCTCGCGCACCGGCTCCGCCCGGCGCGCGACCTGCGGGAGGTCCTGCTGCCGCACCCGATCCTGGGCCCGGTCGCGCGGCGGCTGCTGTGGGGCGAGTACCAACCCGGCCAGCACGCCCCGGACAACCGCCTGGTCCGGGCGCTGCGGATCGCGGAGGACGGCAGCTTCGCGGACATCCACGACGCGACCGCGACCGTCGGCGGGGACGTGCCGCTGGGCATCGTGCACCCGGCGGAGCTCGGCGGGGACCTCGCCGGCTGGGCGCAGCTCTTCGTCGACTACGAGATCCTGCAGCCGTTCCCGCAGGTGCACCGGCCGGCGGTGGCGCTCACCGAGGCGCAGCGCGCGGCGACGAGCCTGGCGGGATTCGGACCGGTGCCGACGGACCGGGTCCTGGGGCTGCTGAGCGGACGGTGGCAGGGCAACGCGTTCCACGCGTCGAGAGGCCTGCACACCCAGTTGGCGCGCAGGCTGCCCGGCGGGCTGACGTTGCTGGTCGAGCTGGACCCGGGCGTGTCGACGTCGACGTACAACACGGTCGACGAGCAGCGGATCACCGAGATCTGGGCCGACGACGCGTGGTCGGATCACTGGCAGGTCGCGCGGCGCACCCTCATGGGGCGCTGCGACGCGGCCGCCCTGTCGGAGTTGCTGGTCGAGCTCCACGCGCTCGAGAGCTGAGCTACGCGTGGGCGACGCGGCCCTTGCCGCCGGTCTTGGCGGCGTACATGGCCTGGTCCGCGTCGTGCATCAGGGCGTCTATGGGGATCTCGCCGTCCCACAGCGAAACGCCGATGCTCGCCCGCGGGGTCAGCAGGTTGCCGCGGAACTCCGTCGGCTGCTGCAGATCGGCGAGGAGCCGCTCGGCCACGGCGTGGACGTCCTCGGCCGTGTCGACGTCGTCGAGCAGGACGGCGAACTCGTCGCCGCCCAGCCGGGCGACCGTGTCGCCGCCGCGGACACCGGCCTGGAGGCGGGCGGCGACCACGGTCAGGAGGTGGTCGCCGGCGGCGTGGCCGTGGACGTCGTTGACCTGCTTGAAGCCGTCCAGGTCGATGAGCAGCATGGCGACCGGACGGCCACAGGCCGCGTTGGGCCGGGCGGCGCCGATGCGCTCGCGCAGCAGGGCGCGGTTGGCCAGGCCGGTCAGGCCGTCGTGGGAGGCCCGGTGGTGCACCTCCTCGAAGGCCTGGCGAAGCACGCCCAGGGTCTCGTTCAGGGACCGTCCCATCTGGCCGACCTCGTCGCCGCGGTCCAGCTCGACGCGGCGGCTCAGGTCGCCGCGGGCCACGCGGGCCAGCACGTCGACGACCTGGCGCAGCGGGCGGGAGATGGCCCGCGCGGTGACCGCGGACAGCAGCAGCGCGGTCAGGGTGCCGGCGACCAGCAGCCCGGTGGTGAGCTGGGCGTTGCGCTTGGCGTTGGCCTTGGCCCGCTTGGCGCCCTCGGCCACGGCGTCGACCAGCTGGGCCAGGAAGGAGCTGGCGCGGTCCTTCACGGCCCGGGCGATGGACTCCGAGCGGACCAGCACGACGGCGGCGGCCTTCTTCTGGTCCCCGGCCCGGGCCGCCTCGAGCGCGGCGTCGCGGGCGGTGCGCCACATGTCGACGGTGGCGGTGAAGCCGCGAAGGCCGGTGCGCTCGTTCTGCGGCAGGTCGATGGCGCGCAGGGTGGCGATGCGGGCGTCGATGTCGCGGTCGGACTGGGTGATGGCGTCGGCGTAGGTGTCCCGGTAGAAGCCCGGGTCCGAGAGGATGTACGCCAGGACGGCCTCCAGCTGGGAGCCGACGCTGGAGCGCACGTGGGTCATCTCGTCCAGGGCGCGGACGTTGACGTTGTACTCGCGGTCCTGCTCGTGGATCAGCCGGTTGAGGTTGACCAGGCCGAAGATGCCGGAGGCGGTGAAGATGACCGTCACGACGAGGGACACGCTGACGATCTTCGTGGCGATCCGCAGATCGGCCAGTCGTCGTCGCAACCCTCTCACGGGTCGATCATCGGCACGCGGCACGCCGGATCAAGCCGGCCAGCCGGTTTCGATGCGGTGCAGCACGGTAGTGGTGTCGGCGCCCTTGATCCAGTCGGTCATGCCGGTCCAGAACGTGCCGGCGCCGACGGCGGCGGGCATCTGGTCGGAGCCGTCGAAGCGGAAGGTGACGCCGGGGTCGGTGAGCAGCGTCGCCGACAGCTTCTCGATCGGGCTGCTCAGCACGGACTTGTCCAGCTCCTTGTTGGCGCTCACCACGCCGCCGGTGCGGGCCCGGTTGTCGGCGAAGTCGGGGGTGGACAGGTATGCGGAGACCGCCTGCACCTCGGGGCGGCCGGCGAACGCGCCGGCGAACACCCCGGCGCCCAGCACCGGGCGGCCGGCGGCCGGGTCGACCGGCGGCAGGTAGAACGCGTAGATGTCGCCGTCCTCGGCCACGGTGGCGTTGGCCGGCCACCAGTTGGCGTAGAACGATGCCTGCCGATGCATGGCGCAGGTGTTCTGCAGGATCGGCAGGCCGCCCTCCTGGAACGCCGTCGTGGCGATGCTCTCGACGCCGCCGTAGCCGCCGTTGACGTACTTCGGGTTGCGCAGGACCCCGCCGACCCGGTCGAGCGCGGCCACCACCCGCGGGTCGTCGAAGGCGATGCGGTGCCCGACCCAGTCGTCGTAGACGGAGGGCCCGGCGGTGCGCAGCAGCGTGTCCTCCAGCCAGTCGGTGACCGGCCAGCCCGTCGAGCCGCCCGACTCGATGCCGGCGCACCAGGGCTTGGTCCCGGTGGCGGCGATGCGGTCGCTCAGCGCGAGCAGTTCGTCCCAGGTCTGCGGGACGGCGTACCCGTGCGCGGCGAAGAACTTCGGGGAGTACCACACGAAGGACTTCACGTTGGCGTCGATCGGCGCGCCGTACAGCACCCCGTCCACGGTCCCGTAGCGCTTCCAGTCGGCGGAGTAGTACTTGTCGACGTTCTCGGCGGTCCCCTTGCCGGCCGGCTTGAGCTTGCCGGTGCGGGCCATCGCGGCGAGCAGCCCCGGCTGCGGGAAGAACGCCAGGTCCGGCTGCTTCCCGGCGGCCACGTCCTTGGGCAGCTGGGCCTCGAAGTCGGCGCTGCCGGAGTAGTCGATCGTGATGCCGGTGCAGGTCTGGAACGTCTCCCAGGCCTTGACGAGCTTGTCCGCCTCCACGTCGCGGATCGACGACCGGACGGTGACCGTGGTGCCGCGGTGGCCCTGGTACGCCGCGAACCCCGCACACCCCGCATCGGCGGCCGGCCCGTCGGCGTTGGAGCCAGCGCACGCCCCCAGCAACGCGACGGTCGCGGCGAGCGTCGCGATCCGCGGTACCGCTGCAAAAACCATGAAAGCAGCATAAGCACAGAAAATTGCGCGAAACGGACCACCGAAAAAGGCGCAACCAAGACGTCTTAACGGCCGGAAAAGGTTGTCCAGAACGGTCGGACATTTCGGTCGATACCCGCACAGGTGTGGGTGAGATAGGTGGTGAGGAATGTCACGACTCTCCACACAGGCCACGAGTAGCTCGTAGCGTCGCCGACGGCCCCCTGGGGTCGAACCGAGGGAATGTCCGTTTAGCCCGGTACTTCGGGTCAGCGCCGACACCACCGTGGCGCTCCACCCGAGACACGCGCGAGTGCACTGGGCCGATCCGGGAGTCGAACTGAACGCTCGCCAGCCGCTGCACCGCATCGCAGCAGGCACCGCAGCCCTTGCCCTGTACACCGTCTGGCTCGGCCCCTCCGCGGCCGCCGCCAACCCGAAACCCGCGCCGGCCGCGGTAAACGCCGACAGCGGTTCACCCGCACTGACGATCGCCGAGCAGGAGATCGTGCTCACGGCCTACGAGAAGGCCGACCGAGCCCACCGTCTGCGCCTCGAGCCCGTCGCACCCGTCCGGCCCGATGCGCCGGTCCCTCCCCCGGCGCCCGCCCCGCCGAAGCCGCCCACCGCGACGGCGACGAAGAAGACGACGACCTCGACGAGCAAGTCGACGTCGCCCACCAGGTCCGGGAGGTCGACGACCGCGAGCAAGTCGTCGTCGACCGCGGGCATCACTCCCCCGTCCGGGGCAGCCGGAACCGTCGTGTCGTTCGCACTGGCGCAGGTCGGCAAGCGGTACGTGTACGCCACCGCGGGGCCGAACACGTACGACTGCAGCGGCCTCGTGATGGCCGCCTACGCCAAGGTCGGCATCAAGCTGCCGCACCAGAGCGAGCAGATCGCGGCCCGCGGGCGGCAGGTGCCGTCCGGGCAGTGGATGCCCGGCGACGTGATCCACATGCCGGGGCACGTGGCCATCTACATCGGCAACGGCAAGATGGTCGAGGCGGCCAACCCGTCCGCCGGTGTCCGGGTCGCCCCGGTGCGCGGCGGCACGGCGTACCGCTTCCTGTAAACCCATTCCCTGACCGGTCTTCGGGCGGGCACCCTTTTTCTCACCTTGTGCCCGCCCGGACCGATCAGCCCGATATGAGTGGATCTCGCCGGCCCGCGCTGCTCGTGCCGGTCCTGTGGTTGTCCGACCGGGTGCGCACGAGCACGCGGTTGGCGGTGCTGGTGGTGGTACTGCTGGTGCCCGGTCTGGGCACGACGTGGGCGTACACCGGCTCCGTCGGCGGCCGGATCGGCCTCGCCGTCGCCGAGCACGACGGCAGCGAGGTGGTGCTGCCCGCGCTGTCGGCGATGACCGACCTCGCGGCCGGCCGCACCCCCGACCTGGCCACGCTGCGCAGCCTCGTCGCCGAGCACTCGTCGCTGGGGCTGGGCGAGCGGATGGCCGCGGTGCCGACGTCGGGCGGGCCGGCCGCCGCCGTGGCTCTCGGGGCGCTCATCACCGCGGCCGGCGACAACTCCAACCTGATCCTCGACCCCGACCTCGACTCCTTCTACGTGATGGACGCGCTCGTCGTCGAGCTGCCCAAGGCCCTCACCGCCGCCACGGCGGCCGCCTCCGCGGACACCACGGCCGCGCTGGACGACCGGATGGCCGCCCAGGCCGTGCACGCCGGCGTGCTGGACTCGGCGGCCACGGCGATCCGCACCGGGGTGAAGACCGCGACCGGCCACACCTCCGACTCGGGCCTCGGCGGCGACCTGGCCCCGCTGAGCGCGGCCGCCGACGCGCTGTCCACCCTGTCGGGCACGCTCACCGACGGCCTCGCCACGCCCGGCCCGGCCGACGCGAGCGCCGCCGCGACCAAGGTGCGCCAGGCGCTGGAGCCGGCCACAGGGGCGCTGCAGCGGCTGCTCGACACGCGCGTCGCCCACCTCTCCCGGGACCGCAAGGTCAACCTCACCGTCACCGCGGTCACCGCCGTCATGGCGATCTGGTTCGCCGCCTCGGTCTGGTGGCGCACCCGGCACGACGTCCACCTCGCCGTCTCCGCCGTGACCGCGACCGCCGAGGGCGACCTCGCCCCCCGTGAGGTGCCGTCCGGCCGCGACGAGCTCGGCGACATCGGCCGCGCCCTGGAGCGCTCCCGGCTGCGCCTGGTCGACCAGGACGAGCAGCTGCGCGGCGCCCAGCGGGTGCGCGAGGAGCAGCTGCACGCGAGCTTCGAACAGCAGCGGGAGAGCCAGCGGCAGCTGCGCGAGCGGGCCCAGAGCGTGGTCGACGAGTCCGTCGGCGCCATCTCGGGCGAGCTGCAGGACGTCGTGGGCCAGGTCGGCGAGGTGCGCACGGCCGCCCGCACGATCGAGGAGCGGGTCACCGAGGCCGACCGGGCCACCGTCTCGGTCGTCGAGCGGGCCTCGGAGGCTGAGCGGGTCGTCACGGCGCTGGGCGACAGCCTGCGCCAGGTCGACGGGACCACGCAGCTCATCGCCGGCATCGCCGCGCAGACCCGGCTGCTGGCCCTCAACGCCACCATCGAGGCGGCCCGGGCCGGCGAGGCCGGGCGCGGCTTCACCGTCGTGGCCAACGAGGTCAAGGACCTGGCCGGCACCACCGCCGAGTCGACCGAGCGGATCGCGGCCACCATCGCCGAACTGGAGCGCACCGCGGCCCAGATGGCCGGCACGATCCGGGACATGGTCGCCGGGGTCGCCGGCATCGGCGAGGCGACCGGGGTGCTGCACAGCGTGGCCCAGGACCAGTACGCCACCGTGGAGCGGCTCACCGGCCGGGTCGGCCAGACGATGGAGCGCATCAACGGCATGTCGGCGCTGGCCGAACGGCTGGAGCGGCGCCACGCCGAGCGGATCGCCGCCTCCGGCCCGGTCCGCTTCGGCGTCGACGGCGGCGCCGAGTTCGTCGCGGCCCGGCTGATGGACCTGAGCACCGGCGGCCTGCGCTGCCAGGCCGACGCCGACGTGCCGGTGCGCACCGGTGACGCGGTCTCGGTCGAGCTGGCCCTGGAGGGCAACCCGGTGCGGCTGCACGCCCAGGTCGTGCACTGCGTCAGGCAGGGCGCGCAGACCGAGCTCGGCCTGCAGTTCCTGGCCCCGGAGGCCACCACCGTGGACCGGATCCGGCGGTTCGTCAACGCCACCAGCTGAACCGTCGCCGCAACCGGGGCCGGCTCTTCGCCTCCGGCGACGCCCGGGCGGTCGATACCCCCAGCGGCTCCGTGCTCGCCGCCTACGGGTTCACCACCGGCACGACCTTCGCATCGCCGCCACGCCCGACGGGCCGCGCCCTCATCGCGACTTGCCTGTCGCGGTCGGTGGTCACCGCACGCTGTTCCGCGCAAGGTTCGGGGGCTGGCAGGACGGGCCGGCGGAGCCGGCGCTTCCTCGCGGGCAACCAGGTATTGCTGGTCAGGACGTTTCTGACGGCGCATAGTGGCGGGCAAGGTCGGTGGCGAGGGCGCGGAGGTGAGCCCTGGCTTCGGTGGGGCCGTGCACCGTGATGGCGCTCCCGAACGGCAGCAATGCTCGTACGTCCTCAAGATGCATGAAGCGAATCGTCACCTTGTGGCCGGTGGCGGATTCTTCATGGTTGTCCCGGACGAGTCGTAGGCCGAAAATCCGTTGCGCTCGCTCGATCTGGGTCTGGTCGATGGTGGCGCTGACCTCTATCGCGTGGTTGTGTTCCCACTGATCAATGAGCGCAGCAGCGACGGTGGCCAGGGTCTGGTTCTCGCGGATCCGTCGTGGCTGGTCGACTTCTTTCCACGTCGTGATCCGTTCGAGTCGGTACATCCGTGGCACTCGGGCACAGTCGGCGACGAGATACCAGATGCCGGCCTTGGCGAGCAGCCCGTAGGGATCCACGACCACGTCACGTGGGCATGGCTCGCGTGGACTGTCGTACACGATCCGTAGCCGGCGACCTCGTCGCACCGATCCGATCAGCGAAGCCGGAGTCGTACCGGAAGCTCGCGACTGGAGCCAGGGACGGCTGTCCACGTGCACGACATCGGTGAGCGGCAGGAGCTCATGAACTCGACGTGACTGTGTAGCAGCGATCTTGGCGAGCGCGCGCCGGCTCTCGACCGATGCGTTGAGCTCCGTGCGCTGCTTCTCATCCAGCCCGATGAGCGAGAGATGATCACGCTCGCCAGGCGTGAGACGCGCGAGGTCGAGCCCGGACCCGGGCAGCATGGCCACGCCACCGAGTCGGCCCCGGTGCGCGGTCACCGGCAGACCGGCGTCACGGAGCCAGTTCAGGTCCCGGGTGATGGTTCGGAGGGAAACCCCGAGCGCCGAGGCAAGTTCCTGTGTGGTCGCGCCATCCCTCGATTCGAGGAGCAGCATCAGGGCGAAGAAACGGTCCGGGGTCACCCACCAAGTTTCTCAAGGAATTGCGACATGATGCGGCGTATATTCCGGCCAGGCTGGTGGATGCGTACCTACGACCTGTGAGAAGGAACAACCATGACCACATCCGTCGTGTCCATCGTCTACGTGAACGACGCTCCCGCCGCAGCTCGTTTCTACGGCGACCTCCTCGGCATCAGCCCCTCGTTCGAGACTTCGGGATACATCACCTTCGACCTCGGGCCAGGCGCTGACCTCGCTCTGTGGTCCGGCCAGTTCGAGGATCTGTCGCCCGACGTCCCGCGTACCAGTGAGGTTTGCCTGGCCATCGAAGGTGGACGACCCGACGAGATCAACGCGATCTTCAAGCAGTGGCAGTCCAAGGGCGTCACGATCCTGCAGGAGCCGCACGATGCGGGGTTCGGGCTGACCTTCCTCGCAGCCGATCCTGACGGGAACCGTATCCGGGTCGCACCGAAGGACTGAAAGGCCACAATGCGGCAGGCGCGCACGTCAGGTGTCGCGCCTGCCGTTGTCCGCCTTCGAGAGGACGACGAGTGCCCCACGTCGACGGTGCACTTCTCGGAGGTGTACACCTGCGGGCTACCGCGATCTTCTCGGAGGTCATCTTGCCGGGCCAGCCACCTCGGCGCGTAACTGACATCCGGTGAGTGACATCCGCGCTGCCAGTCAGGCGAGAAGGCGACTACTCGGGTTTGTGTGGGCGCTGGACGCCCTCAGAGGTTCCTGTGACGTTCGGTCATGTCTGGCGCTGTTCGGCGATAGTTGGCACTGTTGCTAGCACATGTCGGCAGCTACCTCATCAGCAAGGAGCCCACGCCGATGTCGTCCACAGCAGGCGAGCTCGTTACCGAGGTGTTGGAGTACGACGGTGGACGTCAGGTCACCGCCTACGTCCCGGCGGCCGCGCCCGAGGCAATCGTCTTTGCCGGAGACGGCCAGTTGATCACGTCGTGGGGAGCAACTCTTGAGACCGCCGATCTACCGCCCACGATGATCATCGGCGCGCACCGGCTGGAGGACGAGACGCTGCGGCTGCACGAGTACTCACCGGGCCGCAGCACGGACGCGTTCACCTTCGACCCGCAACGGTTCGCGGCACACGAGAAATTCTTCGTCGAGGACGTACGCCGATGGGCGGCGACCCGCCTGGGCGCCAAGCTGCCGGCCGACCGAACGGCGGCGTTCGGTGTCTCCGCCAGTGCAGAACTCGCACTGGCCATGGGGCTTGGGCATCCCGACATCTACGGCGCGGTCTTCTGCGCCTCGCCCGGTGCGGGGTACCGGCCACCCGCCGTGCTGTCCGGCAGGTTCCCACGCACCTATCTCGTCGCCGGCACCGAAGAACCGTTCTTCCGCGACAACGCGACCCGGTGGGCGAACGCGCTGCGCGATGCGGGTGGCGACGTTGTCCTGACCGAACGGGCCGGCTCGCACGGCGACGCATTCTGGGAACAAGAGTTTCCGCTGATGGTGGCGTGGGCGTTCGGACACTGACCTGCCCCGACGCCCGCCGAGGGCCCAACGATGATCACGTTACCGTCGTTCGTTGATCAACTCGTGCGACTCACCACAGCATTCAACCGGATCCTTCGGCTGTCCGGGGCCACAGTGCAGTCGGCGGCGTTCACCGAGCGCGGCCGAGGAGCCGGCCCGGCAACGCACCGAACGCCGGGAGGCTGAGATCGCTTAATCGCTGGACGGGCGGCGGGCGGCGGCGGTAGCGTTCCGGCGACCGTGGTCCGGCCTGAGGGGGTGAGCACCGTGAACGTTGTAGCGATGTGGGTGCTCCCCATTCCCGTCACGGTCGGGCGACTGCGGTAGGTGCCGCCCGGGAGCGTCCCTTTGGGATCTCCCGAAAGGTGACACCGATGAACACACTCGTCATCACGCGCGTCGCCGAGCGGCAGTGGCATGCCCTCGACGACGACCTCGTGGTCGGCCGCGGCGACGCCTCGCCCCGCCCGGACGGCCGCCTCTTCCTGAGCATCGACGCCTGGAACGACGACGTCTTCGCCCGCCTCGCCGAGGCGATGCTGGCCGCCCTGCCGCGGCCGCTGTACACCGTCGTGGACGAATCCGACCTCGACCTGCGAACCCGGTGGGTGCAGGCCGGCCTGACCACCCGCCGCCGCGAGTGGGAGTACGTCATGCCGAGTGGCGGCGATGGTGCGGTACCGCGGCCGGGTTTGACGCTCTTGCCCATCGGCACCGCCGAGCTGGACCCGCTGCGCCACCTGGATCGCACGATCCGCGCCGAGATCGAGGCCACGATCGGCTGGGATCAGATGCCGGCGGCGGTACTGTCCCGGCCGCTCGACCCCACGCACTACGCGGTCGCCGCCGAGTCCGGCGCCTACGTGGGCCTGGCGCGAGTGGCGCTGCTGCCGAGGCACACGAGGATCGGCCTCATCGCGGTCCGGTCCGGCCACCGCCGCCGCGGCATCGCCCGCGCCCTGCTCGCGGAGATCCTGGCGGCCACCCACGCCCGCGGCGTCGAGACGGTCTCCGCGGACGTGCACGAGGCCAACACCGCGGCTGTCGCGCTCTTCGAGGCCGCCGGCGCGCGCCGCACCGGCAGCAACCTCGAGCTGGTGATCCACTGATGCCCAGGGCAACTGACGGCATCCAGCTCGAGGGCACCGTGCTGGAGTGCCTGCGCGATGCCAAGTTCCGCGTCGAGCTCGCCAACGGCCACATCGTCCTGGCCCACATCAGCGGCAAGATCCGCAAGAACTACATCAAGATCCTGCCGTTCGACCGCGTGCTGGTCGAGCTCAGCCAGTACGACCTGACGAGAGGCCGGATCCTCTTCCGGTACCGCAACTAGCTCCCGGAACCGAAGGACGGCGCCGATCTCCCGGCGCCGTCCTTCGTCACAATCACCGTGACATTGCGCGACTTGGCGGAGCGTGGGTCGTGCTCACGTCAGTGCCCGCGTAGACGGCGTAGTAGTGCCGCCCCTTGGGAATCGGATGACCACAGCGAGGTTCGCAGGTCAGATAGATGCCATACGGCTGCGATGGTCTCGTCCAGCGCGCTGGCACCGACGGCGGATATCCACCAGTCACACTGCCCGGGGCTGTCCCAGAGCATGATCTTCGCATCGCGGCATTGGAAGCGGTGGACCGTGTGACCCGGCCACCCCACCGTCACCGGACCCTGCTCGTACCGCTCACGCAGATACTCCAGCGATCCGGCGTCGAGTTCCGCCGCCTGTGCCTGGATCAACGGTTCCTGCGACAGACACGCCGCGTCCCACCGACGGGACGCCACGAACGCCGCTACATCGGGGCAGTACTGGGTCGTCCCGTGCGACCACCCCGTGCGGCTGACGATCTGACCGCCGACCAGAACCGGTGGGTTTTGGCCGGCTAGTGGGACACCCCAGGCACAGACGCCCTGGTTCTCTACGGATATCAGCAAGACGGGCGATGGCCAGTCCGGAAATTCCCGATCACCGCTCGCTGACCAGTCCACCACGACCCTATCGGGGTAGATCACCCGGTCCGTGTACGGCACGGCTATCGCCCGCGCCACGTCAGACGTGAGCCAGGAGCGAACGCTCGCGGGAACGGCAGGCTGGGCCACGAACGGTTTTAGCACAACGTGGTTGGCCTGGCACAGCGTCCGCGCCTTCCAGGCCGCCGGCTACCGCCCGGTGGGGGCCGAGGTCCTGCCGTTGCCGCTACGGTGAGGCCATGCCGACCGGTCTGCCGCTGACCGAGTTCGACCCGGACCGCGCCGCCCTGATCGCGCCACGCCCGCCCGCTCTGGCCGAGCCGCTGCCCGAGCGCGTCGTGCTCTGCTACTTCGCCGAGGTCCTGGCCACGCTGGGGGCCCGCCGCATCGGCGCGTTCTCCGCCGAGCTGGGCGCGCACGAGATCTACGTCGTGGAGGACGGCGACGGCCCGCCCGTCGCCGCCTTCCACCCGGGCGTTGGTGCCCCGCTGGCCGCGCACCACCTGGAGCAGGCGATCGCGGCCGGCGGCCGCTCGTTCGTCGCCTGCGGCGGCGCGGGCGCCGTGCGGCCCGGCCTGGCCCTCGGGCACGTCGTCGTGGTCGAGGCGGCGGTGCGGGACGAGGGCACGTCGTACCACTACGCGCCCCCGGCCCGCACGATCCGCGCCGGCGCCGAGGCCGTGGCGGCGTGCGTGGGGGTGCTGCGGGAGCGCGGGGTGCCGTACACCGTGGGCACGACGTGGACGACGGACGCCCCTTTCCGCGAGACCCCGGCCCGGATCCGGGCCCGGCGCGACGAGGGCTGCGTGACCGTCGAGATGGAGGCCGCCGCCTTCCTGGCCGTGGCGGCCTTCCGCGGCGTGCGCCTGGGCCAGCTGCTCTACGCGGGCGACGACGTCGGTGGCGAAGCCTGGGACCACCGCCGCTGGACCACCTCGAGCGTCCGCACCGACCTGCTGCACCTGGCCCTGGCCGCCGCCCGCCGCCTGTGAGGCGTGCCGCGAAGGCGATCGGGACGACGGAGAACGCGCTAGCATGCGTCGGCATGGCGACGCGGCTCGTGCAGATCAACGTGAAGGCTCAGGACGACTCGGCGCTGGGCGGCTTCTGGGCGGAGGCGCTCGGCTGGGGAGTCTCCAGTGAGGGACCCGGCGTGACCAACCTCGAACCCGAGGGCTTCGTCTACCCCGACCCCGTCGCCGTCTGCATCGACCTCACCGCATCCGCGGAACCCAAGACGGTGAAGAACCGCGTGCACGTCGACCTCGCCACCACCTCGGCGGCCCATCAGGCGGCGGTGGTCACGCGCCTGCGGGATCTCGGCGCGACACTCGCCGACGTAGGCCAGGGCGACGTCCCGTGGACGGTCATGGCCGACCCGGAGGGCAACGAGTTCTGCGTGCTGGACCCGCGGCCGCTCTTCCGGGACACCGGACCGATCGCCGTGGTGGTGGTCGACTGCGCGGATCCGCGAGCCATGGCCCGCTTCTGGGGCAGCGCCACCGACTGGACCGTGCACGAGGTGACCGACCACGACGCGATGCTGCGCTCCGCCAAGGGCGTCGGCCCATATCTGCGGTTCGTCCGCGTGCCCGACGTGAAGACCGGGTGGAACCGCGTCCATCTCGACGTGCGCCCGTACCCGGGTGACGATCAGGAGGCCGAGGCGGCCAGGCTGCGGACACTCGGCGCCACCGCGATCGACCTGGACGTCCCGTGGACGGTCCTCGCCGACCCGGAAGGCAACGAGTTCTGCCTCCTCGCCCCGGGCTGATGCAAACGAGCCCGGGGCTGATGCAAACGAGCCCAGGGCTGATCCAAACGAGCCCAGGGCTGATCCAAACGAGCCCGGGGCGAGGAGACGCGCCCCGGTCGCGCCACCGGCTGCCGAAGAGGGCCCACAGGCGGGGTGTAGCGGGGCAGGTCGGTGGGCTTCAGGCGGAACCAGCCCACGTCGTCCGGGTCGGGATCGGAGCGGACCCGGGACGCCGCGCTCCTCGCACAGGGCAGTTGATACCACGGGCGGGGCGCGGTTCGCCGCCCCGCCCGTGCACCCCCGCTCCCCCGGCGTCGCGGTCTCGCAAAGGGACAGTCTCCGCGGCGGGGACGGGTCAGGACTTGTACGAATGCGTCAGCAGGGTGCTGGTGATCTGGCCGGGCACGAAGTCGGCGGCGTCGCGCGGGTCGCTGCGGCGGCGCGCGGAGTGGAACTCGCGCGGGGAGCGGCCGACCATCGCCCGGAAGACGCGGTTGAACTGGGGCTGGTCGTAGAAGCCGGCGTCGGCTGCGGCGCGGGTCCAGGATGCGCCGTCGGCCTGCAGGCGCAGGGTCCGCTGCAGGCGGAAGACGGCGGCGGCCGCGCGCGGGGGCAGGCCGGTGTGTGCGGCGAAGCGGCGCTGCAGGCGGCGCACGCTCCAGCCGGTGGCGGCGGCGAGGTCGCGGGTGGCGATCCGCCCGGCCCGGGCGCGCAGCAGCGACCAGGCGGCGGCCACCTCCGGGGCGACCTCGAAGCGGTCGAGGCGGGCGGCGAAGGCCTCGTCGAGCAGGGCGAAGCGGGCCTCCCAGCCGGCCCCGGCCAGACGGTCGACGAGTTGGCCGACGCCGGGCAGCAGATCGGGCAGGGCGGCCGGGGACTGGGCCAGGTCGGCCAGGACCGGGCCGAAGACCCGGTAGGCGGCGAGCGGGTCCAGCAGCACCGTGAGGCCCTCGACGCGGCCGGTGTGCTCCCCGACGGTGGCGGTGGCGCGCAGCGGGTTGAGCAGCGACGCCGCGGCGAACGCCGGCGCGCCGCCCACGGCCGGGAGCACCTTCACCGGCTCGGCGAGGCCGATCATCAGCTTGGCGGTGCCGTCGGGCAGCAGCAGGCGGCGGCGGGTGGGCTGCTCGGGCAGCCGGAAGCCGCGGTAGCCGAGGACGGCGCCGCGCAACGCCGGGGCCGCCGGGCGAGCGATCTGCACCCGCGCATTCCTATCGCCCCCGGCAGCCGAGGGCAACGCGAGACCGCGCCCGGCAGCGAGGGCAGCGCGAGACCGCGCCCGGCGCCTGGAGGAGGTCGCGGCCGGCGGCTGGCAACGCGAGACCGCGCCCGGCGCCTGGAGGAGGTCGCGGCCGGCGGCTGGCAACGCGAGACCGCGCCCGGCAGCAGAGGGCAACGCGAGATCGCGCCCGGCGGCATCGGGCAGCGTGAGAGGGTGGCGGGCATGGCGATGCGGTTCGGCGAGGTGGCGGACATCTACGAGGACGCCCGGCCCGGGTACGACGCGCCGGCGCTGGCCCGCGCGATCGCCGGCTACCACGGCGCCCCGCCCGGGCGGGTGCTGGAGGTCGGGGCCGGGACCGGCAAGGGCACCGAGGTGCTGGCCCGCCTCGGCGGGGAGCTGACCTGCGTCGAGCCGGACGAGCGGATGGCGTCGGTGCTGCGCTCGCGGTTCCCGGCCGTGGAGGTGGTGGTCGCGCCGTTCGAGGAGGCCCGGGTCGAGCCGGCCGACGTGCTCGGCTGCGCGCTGGCGTGGCACTGGCTAGATCCGCGGCGGCGGTGCCGGCTGGCGGCCGAGGCCCTGCGGCCGGGCGGCACCCTCGCGGTCTTCGGGCACCGGTACGCCTATGCCGACCCGGCGCACGCCGCGGCCATCGACGCCGCGTTCCTCGCGGTGGAGGGGCGGGCTTCCGCGGTACGGCCGGAAACCGAGGCCTTCGACGACATTCGCGCGTCGGGGTGCTTCGCCGACGTGCGGCTCGAGCGGTCCAGCCGGCACCTGCCGATGGAGCCCGGGCAGTACCTCCGCCTGCTGCGGACCTTCGGGCCGTTCCGCGCCAAGAGCCCGGCCGACCAGGAACAGACCGTCGAGGCCCTGGCGGCGGCCCTCGACCGGATCGGCGGGGAGATCGTGCTGGACCTGCGGGGCACCCTGACGCTGGCTCGGAAGGCGTGACTGGACCGGTGGGCCGACAATCGGAGGCATGTATGTCATCCAGGAGCGCTTCTTCGACATCGGGGACGACTTCGATGTGACCGACGGCCACGGGCGCAAGGTGCTGCACGTGGACGGGAAGGTGCTGAGCCTGCGCGACCGGCTCGTCGTGGAGGACCCGGCCGGGCACGAGGTGGCGACCGTGCACCGCAAGCTGATCTCGCTCCGCCCGACGTACACCATCGAGATCGACGGCGAAGAGGCAGCCGAGGTGCGCAAGAAGCTGTTCACGCCGTTCCGCGACAAGTTCACCATCGACGTGCCGGGCCCGGACGACCTGGAGATGTCCGGGAACCTCTTCGACCGGGAGTTCACCGTCGAGCGGGGCGGGCGCGAGGTGGCCACGGTCTCCAGGCGCTGGCTGAGCATCCGCGACAGCTACGCGGTGAACATCGCCGAGGGCGAGAACCACCTGATCATCCTGTGCGCGGTGCTGGCGCTGGAGCTGGCGCTGCAGCGGGAGAAGGGCGAGAACGGCTGACGTTCAGCGCGCGCGCAGGCCGTCGACCAGCAGGTCCAGGAGGCGGCCGGCCTGCTCGCGCCGCTCCGGCCCGCCGGCCGCGAGGGTGACGCCGCTGAGCGCCGTGAGCACGTCCAGCGGGTCCACGTCGGTGCGAAGACCGTCTCCCATCAGGCCCGAGACCGCGCCGACGAGCAGGTCCCGGCTGTGCGCGAAGGGCTGGCCGCCGGCCGCGATGACCGCGCGCAGCGCCTCGGCGAGGCCCTGCTTGGCCGTCATGTAGTCGATGTAGCCGTCCATCCAGGCGCGCAGGGCCTCCACGGGCGGCAGCTGCGCGCGCAGGCGCGGGGCGGCGTCGCACAGTCGGGCCAGCTCCGTGCGGTACACCTCCTCGATCAGCGCCTCCCGGGTCGGAAAGTGCCGGTAGAGCGTGCCGATGCCGACCCCGGCGTCGCGGGCCACCCGCTCCAGGCTCACATCCGCCGCCGACTCCGCGCCGGAGAACGCCTTCAGCGCGGCCTCCAGCAGGCGCTCACGGTTGCGCCGGGCGTCCGCGCGCAGGGGACGGCCGGTCTCGGGGTGGGTCACGTCACACTCCAGGGGGAATCAATCGGAGGGTCCTCCGGTTACTGTTGAGGCATCTGGAGGATCCTCCGCTTCATATCGTACCGCTGATGCCTCAAGGGGAAAGATCATGACCTTCGGATTCGACACGACCGCCGCCGAGGTGCTCGACGGGGTCGACCTCACCGGCCGGCGGGCCGTCGTCACCGGCGGCGCCTCGGGAATCGGCGTCGAGACCGCGCGGGCCCTCGCCGGGGCGGGCGCCGAGGTGACCCTGGCCGTGCGTGACCTCACCGCGGGTGAGCGCACCGCCGCGGACATCGTCGGCACCACCGCCAACAAGGGGGTGCGGGTCGCCCCGCTCGACCTCGCCGACCGCGCATCCGTGCGCGCGTTCGTCAGCGGCTGGGACGGCCCGCTGCACATCCTCGTCGGCAACGCGGGCGTCATGGCCTGCCCGCTCGGGCGCACGCCGGAGGGCTGGGAGCTGCAGTTCGCCACCAACCACGTCGGCCACTTCACACTCGCCACCGGGCTGCTGCCGGCGCTGCGGGCCGCGAACGGCGCACGGGTGGTCGCGGTCAGCTCCAGCGCCCACCACTACTCCCCCGTCGTCTTCGACGACATCCAGTACGAGCGGCGCGAGTACGCCCCGTGGCCGGCCTACGGCCAGTCGAAGACGGCGAACATCCTCTTCGCCGTGGAGGCCGACCGGCGCTGGTCCGGCGACGGCATCCGGGTCAACGCGCTGCACCCCGGCTCGATCCGGACCAACCTGCAGCGGCACGTGCCACGGGAGGAACTGGACCGGATGGCCAAGGCGGCCCTCGGCGGCCGGCCGCGCCGGTTCAAGACCACCGAGCAGGGCGCGGCCACCTCGGTCCTGCTGGCCACCGTGGACGGCGGCGGCGGCCGCTACTTCGAGGACTGCGCCGAGGCGCCCGTCACCGAACCCGGCGCCTTCAGCGGCGTCGCCCCCTACGCACTCGACCCCGAGGCCGCCGAGCGCCTCTGGGATGTCACCACGTCTCTGGTCAAGGAGTAATCGTGAACTTCGGAGCACAGACCACCGCCGCCGAGGTGCTCGACGGCGTCGACCTCACCGGGCGCCGGGCCGTCGTCACCGGCGGCGCCTCCGGCATCGGCGTGGAGACCGCGCGGGCCCTGGCCGCCGCGGGCGCCGAGGTGACCATCGCCGTGCGCAACGCCGAGGCCGGCGAGCGCACCGCGGCCGACCTCGTGGCCGCCACCGGCAACAAGCAGATCCACGTCGCCCCGCTCGACCTGGCCGACCAGGCCTCCGTGCGGGCGTTCGCGGCCGGCTGGGAGGGGCCGCTGCACATCCTCGTCAACAACGCGGGCGTCATGGCCTCGCCGCTGAGCCGCACGCCGCAGGGCTGGGAGATGCAGTTCGCCACCAACCACCTCGGCCACTTCGCCCTCGCCACCGGCCTGCTGCCGGCCCTGCGGGCGGCGGACGGCGCCCGGGTCGTGGCCGTCGCCTCCAGCGCGCACCTGCGCTCGGGCGTGGTGTTCGAGGACATCCACTTCGAGCGGCGCGAGTACGAGCCGTGGCTGGCCTACGGGCAGTCGAAGACGGCGAACATCCTCTTCGCCGTGGAGGCCGACCGGCGCTGGTCCGGCGACGGTATCCGGGTCAACGCGCTGCACCCCGGCGGGATCCGGACGAACCTGCAGCGGTACATCGACGTCGACGAACTGGCCCGCAGCATCAGGGCCAGCAGCGGGCAGGAGGTCCGCTGGAAGAGCACGGAGCAGGGCGCGGCGACGTCGGTGCTGCTGGCCGCCTCCCCGGCTGTGGCTGGCGTCGGCGGGAAGTACTTCGAGGACTGCCAGGAGGCCAGGCCCAACGTGCCGGGCGAGCGCACCGGGGTCGCGCCCTACGCGCTGGACCCGGAGGCGGCCGCCCGGCTGTGGGCCGTGTCCGCGGAGACGATTCAGAGCACGTTGTAGCGGCTCAGCGGCTCGATCAGCTCGCGCTCCTCGTACGCCAGGTGCGACAGGAGCGTGTCGGTGAGCAGGTCGACCGCCTCCCGCACCTTGGCGATGGCCTCCGGGTCGGCGACCATCGCCACCAGCGCCGCGTCGACGCGCTCGAGGACCTCGGCGATGACGTGGTGCTCCGCCTCGAGGCGGTCGACCACCGGCACGAGCCGGGGGTCGGCCGCCCGCAGGCGCGGGAACAGGCTGACGTCCTCGATGGTGTGGTGCGTGGTGACGACCCGGCAGTAGCTCTCGCAGTACGTGCCGAGCGTCCAGTTGTTCTGCCGCATCGCCATCGTGTTGATCATCGAGCGGGCCCGGCCGAGGTCGAGCGCGCCGGCCGCGACCTGGTCGACGAGGTCGCGCACCTGCGCCAGCTCCTGGCGGAGGTGGTTGTGCACGTCGACGAGGTGCTGGCCGGAGGCGCGCTGGCGGGCGTTGTACGTGACGCTCAGGTCGCTGGCCGGGCCGGCCGGGCGCTCGGCCTCGTCCCACAGCCGCTCGCCCGACAGCCGGACCCCGTCGTCGGGCGTGGGCGTCGCGAGCGTGTCGTTGCGCGCCTGGACAACGACGGGCGCCGACTCTTCCGATATGAGCGACATGACCGATGTATCGGATTTGTCGTCATGCGATCGCTCGGCGGCCACCAGCTCGCGGACCGCGGGGGCGACCTCCAGGGCGAAGCGCTCCAGGTCGGCGTCGCCGCCCGCGGAGACCATCAGGATGAAGGCGCTCATCCCCTCGGTCACCGCCAGCTCGGCCAGCTGCTCGACCCACACCTTCGGCGGCCCCTGCAGGAACTCCCGTCCGTCGCCGCGGAACGCCCCGGCGATGTTGTACAGCCGCCGCACGTCCTCCGGCCGCCGCCCCGCCGCCACCGCGGCCTCGTCGATGCGCCGGTTGGCCTCGCCGAGCTGCTCCGGCGGCAGGTACGGCGCGCTGGGCAGCCACCCGTCGGCCGCCCGCCCGACCAGCGCGAGCATCCGCGGCTTGTAGCCGCCGACCCAGATGCCGATGTCGTGGGCGGCGCCGGGCCCGGGGTGGGCGCCGTCGAGGGCGTAGAACTCCCCGCCGACCCGGGCCGAGCGCTCGTCGCTCCACAGCGCGCGGATGACGGCGATCGCCTCCTCCAGGGCCTTGAGCGACTCGGCCGGGCTGCGCCGGGGGCCGCCCATGCCGGCCACCGCGTCCCAGAACGCGCCCGCGCCCAGGCCCAGCTCCACCCGGCCGTCGCTGAGCAGGTCGAGGCTGGCCGCGGCCCGCGCGAGCACGGCCGGCGGGCGCAGCGGCAGGTTGGCCACGTTGGGGAAGACGGAGATGCGCTCGGTCTGCGCCGCGATCGCGGTCAGCAGGGTCCAAGCGTCGAGGAAGCGCGCCTGGTACGGGTGGTCCTGCACGCTGGTCATGTCCAGCCCGAGCTCCTCGGTGCGCGCGGCGAGCCGCAGCGTCTCCGCGGCGCCGGCGGCATCGGGCGGCAGGAAGGTCCCGAAGCTCAGGTCGTGGCCATAGTCGGTCATGCAGATAATATGTCACGCAGAACGTTCCGGGTGCAAAGTGGCTCGCCTCACGGTACCGGCAACCGGGCACGCGGGTGGTTCCGTCTTCTACGGCATGAGGACATCGGACGAGGCCGAGTTCCGCGACTTCGCAACCGCGCGCATGGCGGGCTGGCGGCGCACCGCCTACCTGCTGGGCCGCGACTGGGACCTGGCCGAGGACCTCGTCGCCACCGTGCTGGGCAAGCTGTACCGCCAGTGGTCACGCCGGGCGGGGATCGCCAGCCTGGACGCGTACGTCAACACGATGCTCGTCCGGGCCCTGCTGGACGAGCGGCGGCGGCCGTGGCGGCGCGAGCACCCGGCAGACCTCGACGCCGAGCGGGCCGGCCCGGACCGCCCGGCGACGCCCGAGGAGGGCACGGTCGACCGGCTGACCCTGGACGCGTACCTCGGGCAGCTCGGCGCCCGCCGCCGGGCCGTGCTGGTGCTGCGCTTCTACTGCGACCTGTCCGTGGAGGAGACCGCCGAGGCGCTGGGCATCTCGGTCGGGACCGCGAAGAGCCAGACGGCGCGCGGGCTGGAGACCCTGCGCGCCCTCGTACCGGTGAGGGAGTCATGACGTACCGCAGCCTGTTCGACGAGACCATCGGGCACGACCCGGCGCCGCGGCACTCCGTCGAGGAGCTGATCGTGCGGTACCGCCGCCGGGTCCTGATGCGGCGAGTGGCCGGCGCCGGCGCCGCGGCCGCGACCCTCGCGGTGGAGGCCGCGATGACGGCCGCACTGTCCGCGCCCCCGCCGCCCGGGCCGGCGCCCGGCGCGAGGAC
>NZ_BAAARV010000093.1:24943-163292 GCF_039532525.1 Dactylosporangium salmoneum | reverse complement strand
CGCGGGGGCGCGGGGCGCCGGGGCGCGGGAGCGCGGGGCGCGGGAGCGCGGGGCGCGGGAGCGCGGGGCGCGGGAGCGCGGGGCGCGGGAGCGCTTGGTCGAGTTCGCGCGGGCAAATGCTCAAGGCGGCGCGGGCGCGGCCGATCTGGCCTGTCGGCGGGCGGGCGAAGGGAGCACGATGCGGGCTGACCTCGAGGGCGGGGCCGTCACCGGCGAGCAGCTGCAGGGCATCGTGTGGCAGGTGTGGACCGCGTACCTCGGCGGCACCACGCCGGCCGAGCTGCCCGCCGCCGCGTACGCCGAGCCGTTCGACGTCACCGGCGCGGTGGCGATCGCCGGGGAGTGGCACGGGCACGTCGTCCTGCGCTGCCGCCTCGACGGGATGGCGGCCATGGCGGCGGCGATGCTGGAGCTGCCGACCGCCGGCGTGCGCCTCGAGGACATCGTGGACGCCGCCGGTGAGCTGCTCAACATCGTGGCCGGCAACGTGAAGAGCCTGCTGCCGCAGCCGAGCGTGGTGGCGCTGCCACAGGTGGTGCTGGGCGAGGCCGACGTGCTGTGGCCGGGCGCGGCGGCGGCGTGCGAGCTGCGGACCGGCTTCGAGGAGTGGGCGGTGCTGCTGTCGGTGCTGGAGATCGACAACCTCGGCCCGAAGTGGTCCCCGGCAGCCACGTGAACCTCTCACGCCCACGGCGTTGTGTGCGTCACGTCCGGGCGGGTGGGCTCATGCGGTACAGTGGCGGCGTGAATTTCGGTTATCGGGCGTTTACCGTGGCTCCGGGTGGAGCCGGCGGCACGTTGCGCTGACCTAGTTCACCCGGAGCCAGCAAGGGCAGAGACCTCGGTCTCTGCCCTTCGTCGTGTCATACGGCGGGGCTGGTGAAGACCGGGCCCGCCTCCCCCTGGGAGCCCAAGGAGACGGGTCATGCACAGCACCAGCAATCTTCGGGTCACCGGCTACGCGCCACTGGTCACGCCGCGGGAGCTCACCGCCGAGCTACCCATGGACGACGAGCGCGCCGCCGTCGTCGAGCGCGGCCGCGACGAGGTCCATGGCATCGTCACCGGCGCCGACGACCGGCTCCTCGTGGTCGTCGGCGCCTGTTCGGTCCACGATCCCGTGGCGGCGGTCGACTACGCGCGGCGCCTCGCGGTGACCGCCCAGCGACTGTCCGCCGACCTTTCCATCGTCATGCGGGTGTACTTCGAGAAGCCCCGCACCACCGTCGGCTGGAAGGGCCTGATCAACGACCCGGGGCTGGACGAGACGTTCGACGTGCCCCGCGGCCTGCGCCTGGCCCGCCGCCTGCTGCTCGACGTGCTCGGCCTCGGGCTGCCGGTGGGGTGCGAGTTCCTCGAGCCGACGAGCCCGCAGTACATCGCCGACGCCGTCTCCTGGGGCGCGATCGGCGCCCGGACGCCGGAGAGCCAGGTGCACCGCCAGCTCGCGTCGGGCCTGTCCATGCCGGTCGGCTTCAAGAACGGCACCGACGGCGACGTCCAGGTGGCCATCGACGGCTGCCGCACCGCCGCGAGCCGCCACGTCTTCTTCGGCGTCGACGAGGACGGCCGCGCCGCGGTCGTCTCCACCGCCGGCAACCCCGACTGCCACATCATCCTGCGCGGCGCCCGTTCGGGCCCGAACTACGGCCCCGGCGACGTCGCCGACGCCCTCGCCCGCCTGGAGAAGGCCCAGATGCCGCAGCGCCTCATCATCGACGCGAGCCACGGCAACAGCGGCAAGGACCACGTCCGCCAGGCCACCGTCGCCCGCGAGGTGGCCGAGCAACTGGCCGCCGGCCAGGACGGCATCGCCGGGGTAATGCTGGAGAGCTTCCTGGTGGCCGGGCGCCAGGACCTCGGGGGTGAGCTGACCTACGGCCAGAGCGTCACCGACGCCTGCATGTCGTGGGACACCACGGAGACACTGCTCGACGACCTCGCCGCCGCCGTCCGCGCCCGCCGCGCACTCACCCGCTGAGTTCCTCCGGAAGGCCCCGCGGCAAGCGGGGCCTTCCGTCGCCGGCCGGCCAGCAACTCACCTGATCCCCCATGCAACGCCTGCGGAGCGGATCTCGTTCTGGTAGGTGTGACACCGTCAGAGGAGCGGGACTTCGCGGAGTTCGTGCAGGCCCACGGGGACCGGTTGCTGCGGTTCGCGCGGTTGCTCGTGCCGGACGCCGCCGAGGCCGAGGATGTCCTGCAGATCGCCCTGCTGCGGTTGACCAGGCACTGGTCGAGGCATCTGGCGTCCCCGGAGGCATACGTCCGGGCCACGCTGGTGAACCTCGCCAAGGACCGCGGCCGGCGCAGCTATCTCGTTCCCGTCCCCGTGGAGGCCGACCCCGACCTGCCGAACGCCGGGCCGGATCACGCCGAGGCGATCGTGGCCCGGGCGCATCTCGACCAGATCCTCGCCGGCCTTCCTCCGAAACAGCGGGTGACGGTCGTGCTCCGCGTCATCGACGGACTCAGTGAGGCCGAGACCGCGGCCCTGATGGGGTGCTCGCCAGGAACGGTCAAGAGCAACCTCGCCCGCGGCCTCCTGAAGGTCCGCACTGCCCTGGAATCCTCCCTTGCCCGGCGTTGAGGAGACAGCGAAATGAATACGACTCTGCCCTCGCCGCAAGGGCCGGCCGAGGAACTGCGCAGACTGGCGGCGGCCGCCGCGCCGGCGGTGCGGGCCCGGCCCGACCTGGCCCGGATCGTCCTCGACCGCGCTGGCCGCCAGCGGCGCGCGCGGCGCCTGGGCAAGGTGACGGCCGGCGTCGGCGGTGGTCTCGTGGTGCTGACCACGCTGGCGGCGGCCACCCTGCTCGGCCGCAGCGACTACGTGACCGTCATCCAGCCGAGCGCCGCCATGATGCCCACCATCCAGGTGGGCGAGCGCGTCGTGCTCGACAAGAGCCTGGCACCCGCCCGCGGAGACGTCGTCGTCGTGCACCTCGCTCGTGACGGTCGCACGTACGACGCCATGATGCGGGTCGTCGCCCTCTCCGGCGACACGGTCGCTTGCCCGGCGGGCCCGACCGGGCGGTGCGAGGCGGTCGTCGTCAACGGCACCGCCGTGCCGGAGCCGTACCTCGGCGCGACGGTGACCGACCCGTTCCCCATGTCCACGGTGCCGGATCGCATGATCTTCCTCCTCGGTGACAACCGCGCCGCCGCGAACGACTCGCGCTTCATCGGGCCGGTCCGGCGCGCCGACGTTCGCGGCGTGGCTGTGCGGATCGAGGACCGCGATGGTCAGGTCCGGGTCGTTCCGGGCGCGCCGGCTCACCACGGCCCCGGCGACAGCGACAACGTCGACCCGGCCGGCCAGGTCCCGCCGGCAGAAGTCGCAACGCCCCGATAGGTGGCAGCGACCGCGTTCCAACAGGCTATGAGATCTTGCGGCGGTAGATGACCATCGAGAAGGCGAAGCCGACGACGAGGATCCCGACGCACCACGCGAGGGCGGTCCAGATGTCCGTGCCGACCGGCTGGCCGGTGAACAGGTGGCGGATCGCGTCGACGATCGGGGTGACCGGCTGGTTCTCGGCGAACCAGCGCACCGGCCCGGGCATGGAGGCGGTGGGCACGAACGCCGAGCTGATGAACGGCAGGAAGATCAGCGGATAGGAGAACGCGCTCGCGCCCGCGACGGTCTTCGCGGTGAGACCGGGGATGACGGCGACCCATGTCAGCGCGAGCGTGAACAGGAGCAGGATGCCGGCTACCGCGAGCCACGCCCCGACGTTCGCCGGTGTGCGCAGGCCCATGATGAGGGCGACGCCCACGACGATGACGAGCGAGATGAGGTTGGCGACCAGCGAGGTGAGCACGTGTGCCCACAGCACGCCGGACCGGGCGATCGGCATGGACTGGAACCGCTCGAAGATTCCGGCCTGCATGTCGGTGAAGAGCCGGAACGCGGTGTAGGAGATGCCCGAGGCGATCGTGATCAGCAGGACGCCGGGCAGCTGGTAGCTCACGTAGGACTGCGTGGTTCCGGTGTTGATCGCGCCGCCCAGCACGTAGACGAACAGCAGCATGATGGCGACCGGTGTGATCGCGGTCGTGATGATGGTGTCCACGCTTCGGGTGACGTGCTTCAGGGAGCGTCCGGTGAGGACGGCGGTGTCATCGAAGAAGTGCTTGTTCATGCTCATCCCTGCTTCAACATGGCGTCGGGGGCGCTGCCGCCCTGGTCCGCGTCGCCGACGAGGGCGAAGAAGACGTCCTCCAGGGTCGGCTGCTTCTCGACGTACTCGGCCTTCGCCGGCGGGAGCAGCTTCTTGAGCTCGTCGAGGGTGCCGTTCACGATGATGCGGCCCTGGTGCAGGATCGCGATCCGATCCGCGAGCTGTTCGGCCTCGTCCAGGTACTGCGTGGTCAGCAGCACTGTCGTGCCGTGCCTGGTCAGTTCCTTGACGGTCTGCCACACGTCGATGCGCGCCTGCGGGTCCAGTCCCGTGGTGGGCTCGTCGAGGAAGATGACCGGTGGGTTGCCGATCAGGCTCATCGCGATGTCCAGGCGCCGGCGCATGCCCCCCGAGTACGTCGACACCTTCCGCCCCGCCGCGTCGGTCAACGCGAAGCGCTCCAGCAGCGTGTCTGCGACCGCGCCGGGGTTCTCGAGATGCCGCAGCCGGGCGACCAGCACGAGGTTCTCCCGGCCGCTGAGGATCTCGTCCACCGCCGCGAACTGCCCGGTGAGGCTGAAGGACTCCCGTACCTTCCCCGGCTGCTCGGCGACGTCGAAGCCGTTGACGCTCGCCGTGCCGGCGTCGGCCTTGAGCAGGGTGGCCAGGATTCTGATGACCGTGGTCTTGCCCGCGCCGTTGGAGCCGAGCAGGGCGAAGATACTGCCGGCCGCGACGTCGAAGTCCACGCCGCGCAATACCTCCAGGTCCTTGAACGACTTCCGCAGGCCCTGTACGTGGATCGCCGGCGCCGGCATCAGCTCGTCCCCTTGTCTTCTTCGGTGGTGTGGTCCTCCCCGGCGGCGCGCTCGATGGCGCGCGACAGGCGATTGCGCTCCCGGGCCACGTACCCGCCCTTCTCGTAGTTCGCGATCAACGCCTCGACGAACTCCACCGGGTCGTCCCCGACGATGTCGCGGATCGGCGTGCCGTCCGCCGCCGCCCGCTCGAACAGGTCGGCGACGTCCTCGAACAACGACTGGGCGCTGTCCGCGTCCATCGCGCCGAAGTGCATCAGGTACCGCTCGATCGCCTCGACCGTCGTGCGGTAGTTCTCGGGGAGCGCCCGCACGCGCGCCTTGTACGCCCGCCACCGCCTCTTCGGGCCGATCAGCTTCAGGATGGCCCTCGAGATGAGGCTGTCGCTTTCTTCGTCGTACATCGTCATCTGCCTCCTTCACGGAGCTGTTCCAGTCGCTGCGCGAGGAAGCTCCACGTCTTCCAGAACTCTTCGAGGTATTCCCGGCCCTGCGCGTTGAGGGAGTAGACCTTGCGTGGCGGGCCCTTCTCCGACGGAACCTTCTCCACGTCGACCAGACCGCGCTGCTCGACCCTGACCAGCAGCGCGTAGACGGTGCCCTCGGCGATGTCGGCGAAGCCCTGGTCCCGCAGCCACGCCGTGATTTCGTAGCCGTATGCGGGGCGGCCGGACAGGACCGCCAGGACGATCCCCTCCAGGATTCCCTTGAGCATCTCGGTCGCCTGCTTGCCCATGGATACCTTCAACTACTCAGTGACGTTGACTACCGGTACATAGTATTGCCGACTACCGGTACTTGGCAACACTGAATAGCTAGACCGCCGAGCGTGACCGCGTGACACGGGCCTCGACGACCGGGCAAGCTGGGACGACCGGATGCGTGGAGGGGGATGTCGAGGAATGACGCGTGCGTTGCAGGACCTGCTCGAGCGGCACGTCGCGAGTGGCACCGTCCCCGGCGCCGTCGCGAGCCTCGGCACGGCGGAGCCCGGGATCGTGACCGCCGGCGCGATGTCCGTCGGCGGTGCGCCGATGCGCGCCGACGCGATCATGCGCATCATGTCGATGACCAAGGCGGTCACGGCGGTCGCGGCCCTGCGCCTGGTCGAGGCCGGGCGCCTGGGACTCGACGAGCCGGTGCAACGGTGGCTGCCCGAACTGGCGGATCGGCAGGTGCTCAACGGTCCCACCGCCGACCTCGCCGACACGTCACCGGCCGTCCGGCCGATCACGCTGCGGCACCTGCTGACCTGCACGTCCGGCTACGGCATCGTGGTGACGGAGTCTGCGCTGCAGCGGGCGATGGCCGGCAGCGAACTCGACGCCGACGTCGACCCCGTGCCGTTCGGGGCCGACGAGTGGCTCGCGCGGCTGGCGGCCCTCCCCCTGGCCTTCCAGCCGGGCGAGGGCTGGCGCTACCACCACTCCTTCGGCATCCTCGGCATCCTGATCGCCCGGGTGGCCGGCCGGCCACTGCAGGATCACCTGGCCGACGACCTGCTCGGACCCCTCGGCCTCCACGACACCGGACTGTGGGCGCCCGCGGGCAGCGCCGACCGGCTACCCGCCGGCTACCGGCACGCCGACGCCGGCCTGGCCGAAATCGAACCGGCCGCCGGTGGCTTCTACGCCGGGCCGCCACCGTTCGACGTCAGCCACGGCGAGCTCGTCTCGACGGCCCGCGACTACACCCGCTTCGCCCGGATGCTGGCCGACGGCGGCCGGTTCGAGGGGCGGCAGATCGTGTCGGAGGAGCACCTCGGGATGATGACCAGCGACCAGGTGCCGGCCGCCGCGAAGACGCCGGACAGCTTCTTCCCGGGCTTCTGGGACGGCACGGGCTGGGGCTTCGGCGTCGGCATCGACACCGAGGGCGCGCGGGCCGGCCGCTACGGGTGGTCCGGCGGGCTGGGCACCAACTTCTTCGTCGACCCCGACGGCACCGTAGGAGTCCTACTCACCCAGGTGGCGATGGGCGAAGGGATGAAGCCGCTGCTCGACGAGTTCCATGCCCTGCCCGGAGCGGCATGACGCCGGTCAGGACGCCCCCCTGGTACGGCGGCGACGGTACCGCTCGGCGGCCAGGCCACCGACGGTGAGCACCAGCAGCGTGGCCAGCGCCGCCCAGAGCGGCCACGCGCCGGGCTGCCGGCCGTAGGCGCCGACCGTGACGTAGGCGGTGGTGGTCGGCAGGATGCCGATCGCCGTGCCGGCGATGAAGTGGCGCATCCGTACCGAGGTGAGCCCGGCGAGGTAGTTGACCGCGGTGAACGGCACGATCGGGATGAGCCGGGTGACCACGATCGCGCGCATGCCGTGGCCCGTCAGCAGCGCGTCCAGGCGGTCGAGACGCCCCCCGGTCAACCACCGCACGGTGTCGCGGCCGAGCAGCCGGCCGAGGTACAACGCGGCCACCGCGCCGAGCAGCGCCCCGGCGACGACGATGACGACGCCTGCGGCCAGGCCGAACAGGGCCCCGGCGGCCAGGGTGAAGATGGTCTTCGGCAACGGCGACAGCGACACCGCGGCGTAGAGCGCGCCGAAGGCCACCGGCGCCCACCAGCCGAGCGCGAGGACGTTGCTGCGCAGCTGTTGCGGGTCGGGCACCCCGACGAGGAAGGCGGCCGCCACGAGCAGCGCGAGCAACGCGACGAGGCCGGCCACACGCAGCACCCCGGCGCGAACGGTCATGATCCCATCATGCCGTCACGTGCCGTCCCTCAGCACCTCGTGGACACACCCGGCAGGCCATCAGGGGCCGGCTCACCCCCGGGAGGCGTTCCACGGCCGATGGTGAGCAGCGGCATGGGGCAGTCGGGGCAGGTGCAGCCGACGAGGGTGTCGCAGCGCGCGTCGACGACGTCGCTCAGCGCACCGCGGATCGCGGTCAGGTCGGCGATCTTCGCGTCGACCTCGGCGATCTTGGCCAGCGCGCGCTCGCGCAGGTCCGGGGTCGGGTGCCGCCGGCGGCCGGTGTCGAGCAGCTCGGCCACCTCGTCGAGGGTGAAGCCGAGCCGCTGGGCCGCCTTGATGGCGTGCAGCAGCTCGACCGTGTCCGGCGGGTAGAGGCGGTGGCCGCCGAGCGAGCGGGTGGGCTCGGCGAGCAGGCCGCGGCGTTCGTAGTACCGCAGCGTCTGGATGTTGACGCCGGCCTGCTCCGCGACCTCTCCGCTGCGCATCACGGCCCAACGGTAAACCTGTACCCGGGTACCGGTTGCAACCGCTAGAGCGGCCAGTCCTCCTCCGCCGCGGCGCGGATGTCGATCTCCTCCGCGCGGGCCTCGGGGTCCCGGCGGAACTCCGAGCGGCCCGGCGTCAGGCGCAGGACGATCTCGTCGCCGTTCCAGTCGGTGGTGACGGTCGCGACGCCACGGTCCTCGCCGTCCATGTATCCGGCGAGGCCGCGCGCGATCGTGCACGCCCAGACCAGCGACGGCAGCCGGAAGTCGACGCGGCCGGCGAAGTCGAGGACGAGCGACCCGGTGGCCTTGTCGTAGCGCAGCGTGAGCTCGTCCTCGTCCTGCAGCTCGCGCAGGACGGCCGCGTAGTCGCCGCCGAGCCAGCCGTCGCACTCCGCGATGGCGCCGGGCAGCTCGTCCCGGCTCTGGTCCGGCATGGCGGCGAGCAGGCCGGCCCAGTCCCGCTCGGGCCAGTCCGCGGCCGGCTTGACCGGCGACTCCAGGAACTCGCGCAGCCGGGGCTCCGCGATGACGGCCGACACCGCCAGCATGACCGTTTCGGACACCGCATGACCTCCCGGGCGAAGCTTACGATGGCGGCATGCGGTACGTCGTCCAGGCCGGCTGGGGCGAGCAGGACGAGGAGCGCCGGCTCGGCGCGGGCGACGGCATCGAGGGCGTGTTCGTGGGCGAGCGCTCGCTGCCGGGCCGCGAGCGGTACACCTTCGCCGGCTGCGACCCCGCCGGTCCGTTGCGGGCCGCGCTGGACGGCCCGGCCTGGCTGGGCAACGTCTGGGTCGAGCCGTCGAACTCCGTCGACGGCCAGGAGCTGCTCGACGTCGTCGTCACCGGCCACCGCCCCTCACCCGCCGGAGACGGCCTGCTCGACATCGACCTCGAGGGCGTACCGTACCTCGACCAGGACACCCGGGCGCCGAAACTCGGCCGCGCGTGCCGCCTGGAGCTGAGCGCCGGCGAACCGCTGGGCACCTGCCGCGACCCGGTCGGCGTCTTCCGCGACCGCCACCTCCCGGCCTGGGGCCCGGTGATCCTGCACGACTTCGCACCGACGGCGGACCCATTGGCGCCCGGCCGCCGCGTCCTGGTCAAGCCGGTGAGCGCGGCGGGTGTCGAGAGCCACTGGGACCTCTTGCACGGCGACGTCGAAGCGGTCCAGGGATCCGATCTCATCATCCGGCCGTACCGCACGAGCGAACCCTCGCCGGTGCAGCTCGCCGAGGTGTGGGAGCTCTGGGCGTCCGGCGGACCGCAGGAGCGCAACCAGTGGGCCCGGTACGACGACGCCACCCGGACGCGGTGGCCGTACCTGATGTTCCGGATCCGCCACCCGGACCTCCCGGCGGGCCGGACCTTCCACCTGGACGGCCGCTTCGTCACCGACCTGGGCGGCTTCTACTGCGCCCTGGGCGAGGCGGTGAACGGCCCGGGAGGCTACTTCGGCTGGAACCTCGGCGCGGTGGACGACTGCCTGAGGGGCCGCTGGGGTGTCGTTCCACCGTGGACCCTCGTCTGGCACGACAGCGACGTCGCCCGCCGTCACCTGGTCCCCGCCTACGACCGCCGCATCCTGCGCCCCGCCGTCACCTTCGACGATCTGCTCGACCTCTTGCGCGAGCGCCGCATCGATGTCCAGCTGCGCTGAAGCGGCTCAGGCGAAGACGGGCGGCTGGCCGGTGGCCTCCAGGACCGACAGCCACAGGTCGCCGTCGGGGTCGACGAGGTTGCGGGAGCTGATGGCCAGGGAGATCGGGACGTGCACGAACCGGCCCCGCCAGCGGCCCACGACCATCTCGGTGCGCCCGGCCATCGCGGCGTGCACGGCGGCGTGGGCCAGGCGGATGCAGTAGACGCTGTCGTACGGATCGGCGGGGACGCTGCGGATGGTGTAGCTCGGGTCGATGTACTTCAGGTTGGCCTCGACCCCGGCGGCGGCGAAGTGCTCGGCGATCCGCCCGCGCAGGTACCGCCCGAAGTCCTCCAGCCGTACGTTGCCCGACGCGTCCACGCCCTTGGCCGACAGGTACTCCTGGCCGGCGCCCTCGGCCACGACCACCATCGCGTGCCCGCGGTCGACGACCCGGCGGCGCAGGTGCTCGAGGAACCCGCCCGGGCCGTCGAGCGCGAACGGCACCTCGGGGATGAGCACGTAGTCGGCGTCGTTGTTGGCCAGCGCCGCGTAGCAGGCGATGAAGCCGGAGTGCCGGCCCATCAGCTGGACCAGGCCGATGCCGTTGGGGAACGCCTTGGCCTCCACGTGCGCGGCCCGGATCGCCTCGGTCGCCTTGGCGAAGGCGGTCTGGAAGCCGAAGGACCGCTCGATGTACGGGATGTCGTTGTCGATGGTCTTCGGCACCCCGACGACCGCGATCCGCAGGCCCCGCTCGGCCACCACCTCGGCGATGCGCAAGGCGCCGCGCATCGAGCCGTCGCCGCCGATGACGAACAGGACGTTCACGCTGAGCTGCTCCAGGCAGTCCACGATCTCGTTCGGGTCCTGGTTGCCCCGCGAGGTGCCGAGGATCGTGCCGCCGTACTCGTTGATGCCGGACACCGCCTCGGGGTCGAGGTCCACCACCGGGCGGGCGTAGCGGGCGGTCAGCCCCTGGTACCCGTTGCGGAACCCGAAAATCCGCCGGACCCCGTAGTGGTTGGTCAGCTCCAGCACCAGGGCCCGGATGACGTCGTTCAGTCCCGGGCAGAGGCCGCCGCAGGTGACGATCCCGACGCGGGTCTTCGACGGGTCGAAGTAGATCTTCGACCGGGGGCCGCCGGGCTCGAACCCGGGCAGCTCGGCGACCGGGACGCCCCGGGCGGCCAGCAGCGAGACCGTGTCGTCGAGCAGCACCCGGTCGGCCTCGTCGACGTAGTGCTGCGTGGTGCCCTGCCGGCGCAGCAGCGCCGAAAGCGGCGAGTCGATCCGGCACTCGCCGAGCGTGGCCACCTCGAGCTGCGCGCGTTCGTCGACCATGCCGCCAATGGTCCGGCAGGGGCGTTTCGGCCGGGTTAATCGGTTGAACCGGGCCGTCGACGGGTTCATGGTGAGTGGATGCGGGTCACGTTCATCCGGTTCGCCGACCACGAGTGGGGTCACGTGGCCATCGCGCGCGACGACGGCGTCGTCTACCACATGAACACCGGCCCGATCACCGGTGCGACGCCGCACGACCTGGTCCACTACACCGTCGAGGACGCCCTGCGCATCCCGGACGGGATCTGGGGCTCGATCGCGGGCGGGGTGGTCTTCCGCAGCATGCACCACGTCTCGGGCCGCCGCCCGCCGCACGCCGCCGAGCGGTCCAAGGAGCTGATCCGCGAGCACCGCGAGCTGCTGCAGCGGGCCGAGCACATCGGCGGCCTGTGCGAGCGCGCGGCCGAGCTGCCGGAAACGGACCTGGCGCGGTTCGCGGCGCAGGCGCCGGCCATGCCGCTGACGGTCGAACAGCTCGGCAAGGCCGCGGCGGCGCTGCGCGCGGCGCACGAGCGCTGGTCGGCCCTCGCCGTGGGCGGGACGCTGGAGCTGGAGTGGCCGCGGTACCGCTCGATCAGGACAGCAGCGGGGACGCCTGCGCCGACGGGGCGACCGGAACGATCTCGAAGTCGACGAGGTCGCTCCAGCGGGCGACCCACGCCATCAGCGCGGTGACGTCCGCGCACTCCATGAGCTGGAAGCAGCGGGTGCAGTCGGCGGAGACCCAGCTGTCGACGTACCGCAATCCCTCGGGCAGCATCCGGCCCTGCTCCCGGGCCCGCTCGTAGACCGGCCGGGCCTGCCCGCCGCGGAAGCGCTCGATCACCATGAACAGCACGGACCCAATCTAGCGACCGGGTCCCGGACGACCACCCCACCGTCGCCGTCCGGGACCCGGGCGTTTCTGGGCGCCCGCGCGGGACGCCATACACGATGTAACAAATGAAACGTACTGTAACATCGTAGGGCATCAGCAAACCGCCGCTTGGTTTGACTGTCAAGAGTCTTTAGAGAAGCCCTATGCTCTTGATCATGGAACGGGGGGTGTGACGATGGCCGGCCACCGGCGCGTCACGGTGCGCGACATCGCCGCCGAGACCGGCATGTCGATCGCCACCGTCTCGCGCGCGCTCAACGACCACCACGCGGTCACCCCCGCCACCCGGGCACTGGTCCGCGAGGCGGCCGAGCGGCTGCGCGCCCGGATCGGCCTGAGCGGCAAGCCCAAGGGCGGCACCGTCTTCGTGCGCTGCCCGTACATGCTGACCGACTACTTCGGCCTCATCGTCTCCTCGATCGCCGAGACCCTCACGCTGCACGGCCGCCAGCTCGTCCTCACCGCCGGCGAGGCCGCCCAGCGCACGCCGCTGCTCGCCGACCTCGACGGCCGCGAGGGCCTCACCGGCGTCATCGTCATCCTGCCGCCCGAGCCCGGCGACGACCTCGTCGAGCTGCAGCGGCGCCGGATGCCCTTCGTCGTCGTCGACCCCCGCACCACCCTGCCCCGCGACATCGTCTCCGTCTCCGCCGCCCACTTCGCCGGTGCCCGCCGCCTCACCGGGCACCTGGTCGAGCTCGGCCACCGCCGCATCGGCGTGATCGGCGGCCCGACCGAATGGCTGGCCAGCGACGCCCGCCTGGCCGGCCACAACGCCGCCCTCGCCGACGTCGGCGTGCTACCCGCCGGCGAGCTGCTGCGCAGCGTCGAACCGACCACCGACGAGGGCCACCACGCCGCCGGCGAACTGCTCGACCTCCCGGCGCCCCCGACCGCCCTCGTCTGCTTCAACGACAAGGCCGCGGTCGGCGCGCTGCAGGCCGCCGCCGAGCGCGGCCTGACGGTGCCGGACGACCTCTCCATCACCGGCTTCGACGACCTGGACCTGGCCCGGGCCACCGGCCTGACCACGGTCCGCCAGCCGCTGCAGGAAATGGGCCGGATGGCGGTCTCGCTCCTGGTCCGCCTCCTGGAGCAGCACGAGCTCGACGCCCTGCACGTCGAGCTGGCCACCGAACTCGTCGTGCGCTCCTCCACCGCGCCGCCCCCGGTGCGATCCTGAGACGCATGACGCGTCCCCGCCTCTGGTTCGTCCTGCACCACCGCCCGGGCCCGTCCGCCGAGCCCGGCGTACGCCCCATGGATCAGCCCCTCTTCGCCGAGCACCTGGCGTTCCTGCGGCGCCGGGCCGAGGACGGCACCCTCGTCGCCGCCGGCCCGCTGGAGGACACGGACACCCGCGAGGGCGAGGGCATCACCATCCTGGCCGCGCCGACCCTGGAGGAGGCCCACCGTCTGGCCGAGCAGGACGACGAGTCGGTACGGTCCGGCCTCCTCGCCGTAACGGTCCGCACATGGACCGTCGTCATGGCCCCCGTCCTGCCACCGGAAGGGTGAGGCGGCACCCGCCGATTCTTCGCCCTCCAATGTGAACGCCTGGACACCTGCGTCACCGCTTGGCTGTTTTCCATGTCGAAAGCCACCTGGAAAATTGTGTTCGCCACGGCCGGCTGCGCCGTGTGCCTTGTCTTCGGGCCGGGTGCCCTGGCCGCCTGGTCGGCCCAGCCGCCGGCCAACGCGGCGCAGACCGACCCGACGTGGACGTGGACGTGGGACGACCACAAACCGACGAAGACTCCGACCAGAACTCCCACGATGTCCCCGTCCAAGACGCCGACGAAGTCGCCTTCCAAGTCCCCGTCGAAGTCCCCGTCCAAGTCCCCGTCGCAGTCGCCGTCCAAGTCCCCGTCGCAGTCGCCGTCCCACACGGTGACGCCCACCCCGTCGTCCTCCAGCCTGCCGGTCACCGGCGGCACCAGCGGCCAGACCGTCGGCACCCTCGCCGTGGCCGGGGTCGCCACGATCGGCCTCGGCATCGCCATGCAGCGGGTCGCGCGGCGACGTTCCCGCGGCGACGCCTGAGCGCGGCTCACCCAGCCACGACCCGACAGGGCGCAGCGGCCCGGGCGTCCACCCACGCCCGGGCCCGCCAGGCCGGCGCGGGCTCAGCCGGCCAGCGCGTCGGCGGCCGCCTTGCGGGCCGGGTTGTTGTTGCCCCAGGCCGCGTCCGGATGGACCCGGTTGGTCAGCAGCACCAGGATCGCCTTGCGCCGCGGGTCGATGACGATCGACGTGCCGGTGAAGCCGGTGTGCCCGAAGGCGCCGTGCCCGGCCAGCCGACCCATGTACCACGCCTGGTCGACGTCGACGCCGAGCCCGTGCGCGGCCGCCGGCCCGAACCGGGCGTTGGCATTGGTCCGCATGAGCTCCACCGTTGCCGGCCGCAGCAGCGCCCCGCCGCCGTCCAGCAGCGCCCGCCCGAACAGCGCCACGTCGGACGCGGTCGAGAACAGGCCCGCGTGGCCGGACACCCCGCCGAACGCGGCCGCCGACGGGTCGTGAACGCTGCCGCGCAGCGCGCCCTCGGTCGCCGCGATCCGGGGCAGCAGCGCGCCCGGAGGGATGAAACCGGTGTCGGCCATACCGAGCGGCGCCGCAATCTCCCTGCGCACCAGCATGTCGAGCCGCTCGCCGGCCAGCTCGGCGACGATCGCGCCGAGGGCGATGAAGTTCTGGTCGGCGTACAGGAAACCGGAGCCCGGCGGCGCGACGGGCGGCTCCCGCAGCACGTGCTCGAGCCGCCCGGCCGGCGTCTCCCCGGCCAGCGGCGTGTCCTTGGACAGCCCGGACGTGTGGGTGAGCAGCATCCGCACCGTGATCCCGGGCTTGTCCGCGAACGCCGCCAGGTACCGCGACGCCGGCGCGTCCAGCTCCAGCCGCCCCCGCTCCACGAGCCGCAGCGCCAGCACCGCCGTGAACACCTTGGTCAGCGACGCCAGGTCGTACATCGTGTCCGTCCGGGCCGGCACCCGCGCGCCCGCGGGCAGCTCCGCCTTGTCCGCCCCGTACCGCACCGCGTCCCCGACCGCGAAGTGCGCCGCCACCCGCCCGTCGACGGCCGCGAACGCGACCGCGCCCGGGTACATCGGGTGCTCGGGACGCTCGGGCGTCGGCCGCAGGTACCGCCCGACCGCCGCCCGCAGCCCGGCGTCGAACCGGGTGACCGGCGGCTCCTTCCACGGCGCCGGCAACCCGACCGGGATCGACCATGCCTGGCTGACCGGCGACGGCTGGACCGAGGGGACCGCCGGCAACGGGGCCCGCCGCCGCGGCCCGCACCCGGCCAGCACCGCCGCCGCCCCGCCGAGCGCGAGCACCCGGCGACGGCTGAGCGTCAGACGGCCGAGCGTCACTTGGGCGCGCGCACGGCCTCGTACACGGCCGCGATGTCCTCGCCCCCGAACCCGCGCGCGGCCGCCGCCTCGAACGCCGCCCGGGCCGTGTCCACAATGGACGAGTCGACCCCGAGCATCCCGGCCAGCTCCGCCACGAGCCCCGCGTCCTTGGCCGCCCCCTCGACCGGGAACGCCGCCGGATACTCCCGCCCGAGCATCAGCGGCGTCTTCATGTGGGCGTAGCCCATGTCGAGCGGCCCGCCCTCAATGAGCGACAGGAAGTCCACCCCGAGCGCGTCCGCGAGCGCCACGCTCTGCGCCAGCGCCGCCACGTTGGTCACCACCCAGCTGTTGACGACGAGCTTGACCCGGCTCCCCCGCCCGGCCGCCCCGCACCACGTCACCTTGGCCGCGATCGGCCCGGCCGGCTCCTCGACCCGCGCCTTCGCCTCCTGCGGCCCGGAGGCCAGCACGTTGAGCTTGCCCTGCTCGGCCGGGCCGCGGGTGCCGAGGACGGGGGCGTCGACGTACACCAGGCCAAGCTCCTCGGCCAGACGACCGAGCGCGTCCGCCCCGGCCGCGCCCACGGTGCTCAGCTGCAGCCAGAGCGCCCCCGTGGTCAGGCCGGGCGCGGCCGCCCGCATGACCGACTCCACCGAATCGGCGTCGAACAGCACGGTGACGACGGTGCCGGCCCCCGCGACCGCCTCCGCCGCGCTGTCCGCCACGAACGCCCCGTCCTCGGCCAGCGGCTCGGCGTTGGCCCGGGTGCGGTTCCACACCCGCACCTCCTGGCCGGCCCTGAGCCAGTTCCGCGCCACGGCGGCGCCCATGATTCCCGTACCCAGCATTGCCAGCGTCATGCTCCGATCGTTGCACGCCGCCGGGCCCGGGCCGCCACCACCTGATGCGCCCCGAAGCCGCTCAATGCCGTGTCAGCGCGGGTTCCGGGTGACGCTGATGCGGGCGAGGACACCGATTTCCAGTGCCGTCCACAGCGCGCCGTCAGGTCCGAGCGTGATGCCGTGCGGCTCCGAGCGCGGCGTCGGCAGATCGTGCTCCTCAACAGCGCCGGAGGGGGCGATCGAGCCGACGCGGTTGCCGCCCCACTCGGTGAACCACAGGTTGCCGTCGCCGCCGGCGGTGATGGCGTGGGGCCGGGCCGCGCGGTCCGGCAGCGGAAACTCCGTGATCTGGCCGTCGGGGGCAATCCGTCCGATCTGCCCGGCGGCGATCTCGACGAACCAGAGGGCGCCGTCCGGGCCCGCGGTGATGCCCACCGGTGCGGCGGCCTCGGTCGGGATCGGATGGACGGTGATCGCGCCGTCCAGGCCGATTCTCCCGATCGCGTTGGCCTGGTTCATGGTGAACCACATTGCGCCGTCGGAGCCGGCGGCGATGGCCGACGGGAACGCTCCGGTCACCGGGAGCGGGAACTCGGTGACGTGGCCGTCGGTGGTGATCCGGCCGATGCGGTCGGCGGCGGTCTCGGTGAACCACAGGGCATCGTCGGGGCCCGCGGCGACACCGAACGGTCCGCAGCCATGTGCCGGCAGTGGGAACTCATCGAGGTCGCCATCGGTGGTGATCCGCCCGATGCGGTGCGCCTGGTACTCGGTGAACCACAAAGCGCCGTCCGGGCCGGCGGCAATGATCGTCGGCCCGCACGCCGGATCGAGCTGGTAGCTGGTGGGCTCACCGCCGGGGAGCAGCCGGCCGATCCGCCCGCTGTGGACCATGGTGAACCAGAGCGCGCCGTCCGGGCCGGTGGTGATCGCGTACGGTCCGCCGGCGGCGTCGGTCACGCTGTACTGCTGAATGGACGCGGGCGGCAACGGGACCCTCCTTAAAGCGACGAATGTAGCGATAACATGGTGCCATGAACCCGCCGCGGCCGACAAACGATCTCTCCAACGCCCCGCCCCGCCGCCCCGGCGGACGCAGCGCGGACATCCGCCGCCGCGTGCTCGACGCGGTCCGTACCCAACTGGTCGAACACGGTTACGACGCCCTCAACATGGACGCCGTGGCCGACCGGTCGGGCGTCCACCGCACCACGGTGTACCGGCGCTGGCGTGACGTCGGCGGACTGCTCGCCGACGTCCTTGCCGAGGCGACCGACGACGGGTGGCGCCCACCCGACACCGGTTCCCTCGACGGCGACCTCGTCGCCGTGAACCGCGAGGTCTACGCCGCGCTGACCACCGAGCCGCCGATCACCACCGCGCTGATCGCCGCGTCGTTCCGGTCCGAGCAGGCAGCGGACGCCCTCCGGATCTTCTGGGCCGACCGGTACCAGCGCTGCGCCGTCATCGTGCGGCGCGCCGCCGACCGCGGCGAGATACCGGCACGCACCGACCCCCGCCGGCTGCTTGTCGCCGCCACCGCCCCGCTCTACCACGAACTGATACTGCTCCGGACCTCCGCCGGCCCGCACATCGCCGCCCAATCAGCCCGCGCCGCGATCGCCTCGGCCCGAGCGGGCGCCTTCGTGGACTAGCGTCAGTACCACGAAGCGGCCCACGGCGCCTGCGGTTCCCACATCGGGGAAGGATCCTCGCCAAGAAGCTGCCAATTTCACGATTGTCGATATTGACAGGACCATCAGTCATCGTCCTCGCGTTGGCCGTGCCAGTCTTCGTGCCGGCCGGGAAGACCCACCTACGTGGGAACATCCCCGCGTGCGCAAGGAGCACGGTACGCATGGCTACGCCGGGCCAGCGTGAGGACCATCCCCGCGTGGGCGGGGAGCAGGACGTGCGAATCGTGGACGAACACGTCGAACGGGGACCATCCCCGCGTGCGCGGGGAGCAGTTCAAGCGCCGTCTGAGCTGGGGCGGCGGGATCATTCCCGCGTGCACGGGCAGCAGTCTGCTGTGCTTGCCGATCAGAACCAACCCTCGGGACCATCCCTGGCGTGCGCGGGGAGCACTAGGGGGCCGCCACCTGCTCCGTGGCGGCCCGCGGGCCATCCCCGCGTGCGCGGGGAGCACCAGTCGGACTCGGCGTTGTCGAAGTCCATCAAGGGACCATCCCCGCGTGCGCAGGGAGCACGAGCCCCAGGACCCCGGCTTCGGCGCCAACCAGGGATCATCCCCGCGTGCGCGGCGAGCACAATACGGGGACACAGTGGGATTCCTTACTCACGGGACCATCCCGCGTGCGCGGGGAGCACACGGCGAGCGCCACGAACCACGGCATCCTGCTGGGACCATCCCCCGCGTGCGCGGGAGCACGTCATCTGGGACCCCGACCGAGGCCGGACCAGCGGACCATCCCCGCGTGCGCAGGGAGCACATCTTCGGCGCCTGCTTCCTGGTCGCCATCGTCGGACCATCCCCGCGTGCGCGGGGAGCACCCGTTGGGGCGCCCCGGTCCGGGGCGCCGTGCCGGACCATCCCCGCGTGCGCGGGGAGCACCCGTTGGGGCGCCCCGGTCCGGGGCGCCGTGCCGGACCATCCCCGCGTGCGCGGGGAGCACTCATTGACCGCGTTGCCGCCGTCCTTCGCCCTGGGAGCATCCCCCGCGTGCGCGGGGAGCACGACCCGGGCACGACCCCGTCCCGCCACGCCTCGGGACCATCCCCGCGTGCGCGGGGAGCACCAGCCGGGCGGCTCAGCCGCGCTGACAGAGGTGGGGCCATCCCCGCGTGCGCGGGGAGCACGGGCAACAGTACCCGTGACTACGTCACGGAGAGGGACCATCCCCGCGTGCGCGGGGAGCACCGAAGTTTTCGCAGTAGCGAAAGTCCTCGTCCGGGACCATCCCCGCGTGCGCGGGGGTGGTCCGGTCTGCGCCAGCTCGTCCTTGAACGCCGGAGTGTGCTCCCCGCGCATGCGGGGGTGGTCCGTACGTCCGCGTTCCGCTCGACGCGTCGCCTGTTCCGCTCGCGGCGCGGGCGAGCTGCCGGGCTGAGAATCTCTTGCCAAGGTGATTAGCAATATCGAAGATTGGCGATATGAAGCGACTTACCTCCATCATCGTCCTCGGGGCCGCGGCGACCGCCGTCGCGCTGGCCTTGCCCACCGCTGCGAACGCGGCCACGGTCAGCCAGGCGTTCGCCGCCAACTCCGGCGACAGCTGCCACTACGGTTCCACGTCGGGCACGCTGACCTGGACGGTCGGGCCCTCTCCCCTGCCCGCCGGCGGCGTCCCGGTCTCCGGCAAGGTCTCCGACCGCCCGCTGCCGGTCGATCCCGGCCCGGTCTGCTCCGACGACGGGTACTCCAGCACCGTCACCTTCACCGCGTACAGCGGCACGGTCGTGGCCGACCAGCAGAGCCGCACGGCTAACAACGGCACGGTCAGCTTCAGCTTCACCCTGGCCGCCGGGCTCGGCACGAAGCCGGTGAGCCGCATCGTCGTGCAGGTCTGCCGCAACCCGGTCGTCACCCTGCCGCCGAGCTACTGCGGCCCGGCGGTGACGTACTTGGCGCCGGCTGCCTGAGTTCGAGCGCTGCCAGCCGCCGCGACCCGCCGGCTGGCAGCGCTCCTGTCGACGGCGGCTTGAGACTGGTTCTAATCCGCCGTTGACAGCTCCAGACACAAACGTCAGCCGAAGTGCTCCACGTAAGCCAAGTCGGCGCAGCTGTCCCAGTCGTCGAGCGACCAGCGCGCCCAGGCGCCGCGCCCGACGCGACGGGCGACCTCGACCGGCCGGCCCTGGTAGCACAGCTCGGCCCGGTCCAGCGACGGCTTCAGCGCCTCGAGCGCGTCCGTCGCCGGGCCGGGCACGCCGAAGTCGCGCCACAGGCCGAGCCAGCCGTCGTGCGGGTAGGCCGATGCCGGCGTCGTGGGGCTGTCGAGCCGCAGATCGCCGAGCACGTCCCGCTGGTTCTCGGCGCGGCGGCTGCGCAGACCCTCGGCGAGCACTTGTTCCCCCGCGCGGATCTCGTCGTACCAGTACTCGCAGTTCCTCCACTCAGGGTCGTCGCCGGGCGCGGCGTCGGTCCGGTGCCCGATCTGGTCGTAGGCGGCGCCGCTGTCCATGTATCGGACCCAGACGGAACGCAGCCGGTCGCCGATCCCGTCCCAGATGGTGTCGACGGCCGCCACGCCGGTCCAGCGGGCGCCGTACTGCAGGTCGACGAGGCCGCCGCCGGCGCGGTGCCACAGCGGCACGTTGTAGGAGCCCCGGTCCGGGCGCATGAGCAGCCCGAAGAGCTCGTCCGGGGTCACCTCGGCGCCGGGCCGCGGCTCGACCCGGACGAAGACGGTCGCGATGTTGGCCACGCCCCCATGCTGCCAAGCGGTCAGCAGACCGGGACGCCGACGGTCCGGAACTGGTCTCGGACCCGGTCGATCGTTGCGGGGTCGGGCGGCGCCGTGTCCTGCAGCGGGAACGGGATGCCGAGCCGCTGGTACTTGGCCGCGCCCAGCCGGTGGAACGGCAGCACGTCGATGCGCTCCACGTTGCCCAGCGACGCCGCGAAGCCCGCCACCCCCTCCACTTCGGACGGGTCGTCGGTGTGGCCGGGGACCAGCACGTAGCGGATCCACACGGGCGTGCCGCGCTCGGCCAGCCGGCGGGCGAAGGACAGGGTCGGGGCGATGTTGCCGCCGGTGAGGCGCCGGTAGCGCAGCGGGTCCCAGGCCTTGATGTCGAGCAGGACCAGGTCGGTGGCGTCGAGCAGGGCGTCGGTGGCCCGGGCGCCCAGCGCGCCCGAGGTGTCCAGCGCGGTGTGCAGGCCGAGCGCCTTGGCACCGGTCAGCAGGTCGCGGGTGAACTGTGGCTGCAGCAGCGGCTCGCCGCCGCTGACCGTGAACCCGCCGCCGGCGATGCGCACGAAGTCGGCGAAGCCGGCGAGTTTGTTCAGGACCTCGTCGGCGGTGGTGGGCTCGCCGTCGCGCATGTGCCAGGTGTCGGGGTTCTGGCAGTACAGGCAGCGCAGCGGGCACCCGGCCAGGAACGCGACGAAGCGCGTCCCCGGCCCGTCGACCCCGGTGGAGAGGTCCCAGGAGTGCAGGCGGTTCATCGTGCGCCGTGGAAGGTGCGGTTGACCACGTCGCGTTGCTGCTCCGGGGTCAGCTTGACGAAGTTGACCGCGTACCCCGACACGCGGATCGTCAGCTGTGGGTACTTCTCCGGGTGTGCCATCGCGTCGAGCAGCGTGGCCCGGTCGAGCACGTTGACGTTGAGGTGGAAGCCGCCGGCCCTGGTGTAGGCGTCGAGGAGGCCGGCGAGGTTGCCGATCCGCTCCTCGTCGCTGCGGCCGAGGCCGTCGGGGGTGACGGTGCTGGTGAGCGAGATGCCGTCGCGGGCCGAGGCGTAGGGCAGCTTGGCCACCGACAGCGCGGAGGCGGCCATGCCGTGCGCGTCGCGGCCGTTCATCGGGTTGGCGCCCGGTGCGAAGGGCTCGCCGGCGCGGCGGCCGTCCGGGGTGTTGCCGGTGTGCTTGCCGTAGACCACGTTCGAGGTGATGGTGAGGACCGACTGGGTGTGGATGGCGTCGCGGTAGCTGGGGTTGGCGCGGACCTTGTCCATGAAGGTCTCGACCAGCCACACCGCGATGCGGTCCGCCCGGTCGTCGCCGTTGCCGTAGGCGGGGTACTCGCCCTGCACCGTGTAGTCCACGACCAGGCCGGAGTTGTCGCGGACCGGGCGGACGGTGGCGTAGCGGATCGCGGACAGGCTGTCGGCGGCGACCGACAGGCCGGCGATGCCGCAGGCGAGGAACCGGCGCACCGGGTAGTCGTGCAGCGCCATCTCGATGCGCTCGTAGGCGTACTTGTCGTGCATGTAGTGGATGACGTTGAGCGCGTCGACGTAGGTGCGGGCCAGCCAGTCCAGGGTCCGGTCGAACGCCGCGAGGACGGTGTCGTAGTCCAGCACGTCACCGGCGAGCGGCGGGGTTTCGGGCGCCACCTGGGCGCCGGACATCTCGTCGCGGCCGCCGTTGATGGCGTACAGCAGGGCCTTGGCGACGTTGACGCGGGCGCCGAAGAACTGCATGTCCTTGCCGACGCGCATCCCGGAGACGCAGCAGGCGATCGCGGTGTCGTCGTCGAGGAAGTTGCGCAGCAGGTCGTCGTTCTCGTACTGGATGGCGCTGGTGTCGAGCGAGACCTTGGCGCAGAAGCGCTTGAACGGTTCGGGCAGGGTCGGCGACCACAGCACCGTGAGGTTCGGTTCCGGGGCCGGGCCGAGGTTGTACAGCGTCTGCAGGTACCGGAACGAGGTGCGCGTGACCAGTGGCCGGCCGTCGTAGGCGACGCCGCCGATGGACTCGGTGACCCAGGTCGGGTCGCCGGAGAACAGCTGGTCGTACTCGGGCGTGCGCAGGAAGCGGATGATGCGCAGCTTGATGACGAAGTCGTCGACGAGCTCCTGGGCGGCGCTCTCGGTGAGCGTGCCCTCGGCGAGGTCGCGTTCGAGGTACACGTCGAGGAATGTCGAGGTGCGCCCGAGCGACATCGCGGCGCCGTTCTGCTCCTTGGTCGCGGCCAGGTAGCCGAAGTACAGCCACTGCACGGCCTCGCGCGCGGTCCGCGCCGGCTTGGAGATGTCGTACCCGTAGGCGGCCGCCATCGCCTTGAGCTCGCCCAGGGCGCGCAGCTGTTCGGCGAGCTCCTCGCGGTCGCGGACCACGTCGGCGGTCGCGGCGTGGTGGTCCAGCGACGCCTTGTCGCGCCGCTTGGCCTCGATGAGGAAGTCCACGCCGTAGAGCGCGACGCGCCGGTAGTCGCCGATGATGCGGCCGCGGCCGTAGGCGTCGGGCAGGCCGGTGATGACGTGGGCCTTGCGCGCGGCCAGGATCTGCGGCGTGTAGGCGTCGAAGACGGCGGCGTTGTGGGTCTTGCGGTACCGCGTGAAGATCTCCTTGACGGCCGGGTCGAGCTCGTAGCCGTAGGCCCGCAGGCCGTTCTCCACCATGCGCAGGCCGCCGAAGGGCATGATGGCCCGGCGCAGTGGCGCGTCCGTCTGCAGCCCGACGATGAGCTCCCGGTCCCGGTCGATGTAGCCGGGCGCGTGTGCGGTGATGCCGGCCGGGGTGCGCGCGTCGACGTCGTGGACGCCGCGCTCCCGCTCGGCCGGGAACATGCCGGTCAGCACGCCCCAGACGTGCGTGGTCCGCTCGGTCGGGCCGGCGAGGAACTCGCCGTCGCCCTCGTAGGGCCGGACGTTGGCTCGCACGAAGCCGGCGACGTCGACCTCGTCGCGCCACCGGCCACCGCGAAAGCCGCGCCAGGCGGCGAGTCCGGTCTCGGCGGAAACAGTGGTCGCGCTCATCGCTCCTCCTGACGTCGTTTCCCTCGATACAAGCCTCGCCGCGCGGGGGCCGGTCGGGCAGGGCCGGAAGTCCCGGCCGGTCCACGCCGATGGGCCCTGCCGGTTCGCCGGCCGCGGATCGAGTCTGGATACAGGAATCGCACCGAGGAGGACGCCATGAGGATCGTCGTCGGCTATGACGGCTCGGACGAGGCCCGGTGGGCGGTCGAGTGGGCCGCCGCAGAGGCGGAGCGGACCGGCGATCGGCTGTACATCGTCGACGCCTACCAGGTGACGTTTCCCGGGGCGTACTACACCGCCGCGGCCGAGCAGATCGAGGCCGTCCGGGAGGCGGGCGAGGAGCTGGTCGCCGAGATCGTGGAGCGGGTCCGCGAGCGGGGCACCGGCATCGACGTGACCGGCGTGGCCGTCGACGCGCCGCCGGCGTCGACGCTGCTGGAGTTCGGCTACGGCGGCACCCGGCTGCTGGTCGTGGGCAACCGCGGGGCCGGCGGGCTGACCAACCTGCTCATGGGCTCGGTCAGCCAGCAGGTGGCCACGCACGCCGCGGTGCCGGTGGCCGTGGTTCGCGGCCGCTCGGCCGCCGCCGACGGCCCGGTGGCGGTGGGGGTGGACGGCTCGCCCTCCAGCGACGTCGCGCTGGGTCTCGCGTTCGACGCGGCCCGGGCCCGTGGCGCCGAGCTGGTCGCGATCCGGGCATATCTGGCGCCCGGCACGGCCGCGGTGCCGGCGGACGTGGTGGTGGCGCACGAGCGGGAGGCGCTGGAGGAGTCCCTGGCCCCGTGGCGGCACCGGTACCCGGACGTGAAGGTCGAGGCCCTGGTCGCGCCGGGGCGGGCGGCGAAGGTCCTCATCGGCGTCTCGCACACGGCCCGCCTGGTCGTGGTCGGCAGCCGCGGTCACGGCGGGTTCGCGGGCCTGCTGCTCGGCTCGGTCGGCCAGCAGCTCATGCACCACGCCGAGTGCCCGGTCCTGATCGCGCACGCGGCCGAGTAACCGTACAACCGTTTCGAAGGGATGAGCGACGATGACTCGTACGCACAGCGAGGTCGAGGTCAACGTGCAGCTGGCGCCCGGCATGGAGGCCGGCGTGCAGCAGTACGCGCGGGAAAAGATCTCCGCGGTCCTGGGCCACACCGCCCGCCCGATCCTCTTCGCCCGGGTCCGCCTGGACCAGACGAGGAATCCCGCCGCGGACCGCCCGGTGACGGCCCGCGGTGAGGTCGACCTCAACGGCCGGGTGCTGCACGCCGAGGCGTGCGCGGATACTCCGTACGAGGCGCTCGACCTGCTGCAGGACCGGCTCCAGGCCCGCCTGGACCGCGAGCACCCGACGCACTCCCACTGAGTCGCGCGGCCCGCTGGTCACCGTGGTCCGCCACGGTGGCCGGCGGCGCGTCGACGGTCGGTCAGGCGGGCTCGGGCTCCACCGACTCCGGCAGGCGCGGGGCCGGGACGTGGGGCGCCGACTCCTGGGAGGGGTCGGCGGCCGGGGGCAGTTCGGAGGCCGGGACGTCGGCGCTGGGCTTCGAGCGGCGGCCCGGGCTCCAGTGCTTGGCCCGCAGGGCGGGCTTCTCCACCAGGTACCACGAGCACACGGCCAGGATCAGGGCGGCCACGACCGAGGTCAGCAGGTAGAACGTCCAGCCGAAGCGCGGCACGCCCAGGATGGCCAGGGCCTGCTGGGCCGGGAACGCGTAGATGTAGACGCCGTAGGAGTAGTCGTTGCGGCGGCCGATCTTGCGCAGGGCCTTCGGGAGGCGGACGCCGGCCCAGAGCAGCAGGTAGACGTAGGCGACGATGCACGGGCCGAAGAGGGGCAGGTTCAGGTACAGCGACAGCACCGAGAGCACCAGCGCGGTCACGCCCAGCGTGTCGTTGAGCGGGATCTTGTCGCGGTAGACGTCGGCGATCATGCCCAGGACGAACGCGAGGCCGAAGGCCCAGAGGTAGAACAGCTGGTAGGTGCCCAGGATCGGGAGCGTGATCGGGCCGACGTCGGCGATCGGGCCGGGGGCGACGGGGTCGCTGAACGTGTCGTACACGACGACGGAGAACATGGCGGCGCCGAGCAGCAGCACGACCCAGCGGGCGCGGCGCAGGATCAGGGTCACCGCCAGGGCCAGGACCAGCAGGTAGCAGGTCAGCTCGGACTTGAGCGTCCACAGCGAGCCGTTGAGGGCGTTCGGGTACGGCGCCACGCCCGTCACGTGGGCGACGTCGGCCTGCCGCTGGTCGGTGAGGAAGTTGTGGTAGATGTACCCGAGCGGGCCCGGGCCGGCGCTGCGGAAGCCCGACAGGGTGCCGTGCTCGTGCCAGAACAGCAGCGGGGCGAGCACGAACGCGCTCGCGGCCAGGCACACCCAGTAGCCGGGGAAGATGCGCAGCATGCGGTGCCAGATGTAGCGCAGCGGGCTGCTGCGGCGGCCGCTGTACGAGATCAGGAAGCCGGACAGGCCGAAGAAGCCCGTGACCGCCACGCCGCCCGTGTCGAAGGGGATGACGACCGGCTCGCGGCCGGGGCCCCAGCCGAGGATTGCGGCGTGGCCGACGATGACCAGCAGCGCGAAGCACAGGCGCATGAAGTTGAATGCGTTGTCCCGGCCGGAGTACGCGGACTCCAGCGAGGTGCCCGCGAACAGACGTCGCACTACCGGCATGTCCACCTCAAACAGCACGAACGAATCGGACAAAACGTGCCGCCGGCCCCGACGGACCCGGAAGAGCCTAGAGATCGGTGCCGCGGCTGGGAACCAGCTGACGGTCACATTACCGATACGGCCGTTCAGATCCGCAGGCAACCGCCCCGCCGACACGGCAGGGCGGTCACGGAATGTGACGAGTCAGCTCACGCTACCGCACACGCAGGCCTTGGAGATGTCCCGCAGCGTCTGCCGCGCGTTGACCGACTTCAGGCCGGCCCCGACCACGACGACCGTCGTGTACGACATCAGCGACGGGTACATCGCGAGCTCGTTGTCGGCGTAGTTGTTGGCCGCCTTGGTGTCGGTGAACGTGATGTAGATGGCCTGCGCCACGCGGTGCGGCACGGTCTCGCCGGCCGTGAGGTGGCAGTCGTACTCCGCGAACTGCTTGACACCGGCGCGGTACTTCTCGTCGACGTTGGCCACGTCGGTGACCCACTCCCCCTTCGGGCAGTCGGGGTCCTTGGCGAACACCGGCTCGACCTGCTGCTTGACGATATCGAGCGTGAGCTTCCCGGAGTCCCCGGCGACGTCGTCCGCCGGCGCGGAAGTGGGCGCGGCAGCGGAGGTGGCGACGGGGGACGGCGCGGAAGAGGCGGGCGCCGCGACCGCCGGGGAAGAAGGGGAGGAGTTCGACTTGCACGCCGCGACCGACAAAACGGCGACGCACACGAGCAGAGCACCACGGATTCGCATGAGGACCGTCCCTTGACGAGTGGGTTGCGCCCAAGGTAGGAACGGCACCGGATCCCGGACATCAGTGGCAGCACGTATTCCGCTGATACGTCGGGTGCCCGACGATACGGTGGTGCGCACGGCCCTTCGCAGCGTCGCGGCGGCGATCGCCGTCGCCGTCGCGGTGCTCGGCGCCCAGGAACCGTGGGAGCTGGCCTGCTTCCTGGCCACCGGCCTGCTGCACACCGAGGTCGGCCGGCGCATGTGGCGGGCCCGGCCCGACTCCCGGATGGGGCCGCTCATGATGGCCGCCGGGCTGTGCTGGCTCGCCGACGGCGCCGGGCGGATCGTGCTGCCCGCCGTGTTCCGCGACGACCTGATGCTCGGCGCCGTGTACCAGCCGCTGGTGCTGCACTGCGCCCTGGTCATCCCGGTCGGGCGCCTGCAGGGCCGGCTGGACCGGGCGACCGCCCTGGCCGGGTACCTGTTCTGGCCGGCGGCCCTGCTGGCCTGGTGGCTCGTGCCGGGGCACCCGCCGGGGATCGGGGGCCTGCTGGAGGTGCGCGCGCTGGCCTATCCCGTGGTCGGGGCCGCGCTGCTGCTGTTCCTGCTGCGGCGGTACCGCATGGCCAGTCCTGTCTACCGCAACGCCTACACCCCGTTCTGGATCGCGAACCTGCTCGACGTCGCCGCGACCGCGGTCGTCAGCGCCGGCTGGTACGTGCCCGGCGCCGCGACGCAGATCGTCTACTACGCGGGCAGTGCGGCCGTCCCGGTCGGGGCGGCGCTCAGCCTCGCCCGCAGCCAGCCCCCGCCGCCGGCGATCCGCTCGCTGGTCGCGGCCCTCGGCGCCGCGGCGGCCGGCCCGGCGGCGCTGCGCGACGCGCTGCGGGCCGGCCTGGGCGACCCGACCCTCGAGGTGCTGGGCCCGGGCGAGGCGCCGCCGGCCGGCACGGTGCTCACGCCGCTGCGCCACGCCGGGCGGGAGGTGGGCGCGCTGGCCCACGACCCGGCGCTGGCCGCCTCCCCCGATGTGCTGCACGCGGTCCTGCGGATGGCCGCCCTCGTCCTGGACCACCGCGACCAGCTGGCCGAGGTGCGCCGCTCCCGCCTCCGGATCGTCGAGGCCGCCGACGCCGAGCGCCGCCGCATCGAGCGCAACATCCACGACGGCGTGCAGCAGCGCCTCATCGCCGCCTCCCTGCTGCTGCGCCGGGCCGAACGCGCCGGCGGCGACGGGCCGCTGCTGCGCCAGGGCCTGAGCGAGCTGGACACCGCCGTGGCGGAGCTGCGCGAGATCGCCCGCGGCATGAACCCGCCGGCGCTGGTCCTGCACGGCCTCGCCGGCGCGCTGGAGTCCCTCGCCGAGCGGTCCCGGGTGGCCGTGCACGTCGACGACCGCGTCGGCGGCGCGGCGCTCGGCGAGGAGACGGCGGCGACCGCGTACTACGTCGCCCTGGAGGCGGTCACCAACGCCGAGAAGCACGCCGGCGCCGACGCGGTCGAGCTGACCCTGACCGCCGGCGAGACGGACCTGGTCCTGCGGGTCCGCGACACCGGCGCCGGCGGGGCCGCGTTCGTGCCCGGCGGCGGCCTGGAGGGCCTGCGCGACCGGGTCGAGGCCGGCGGCGGCACCCTGTCGCTGCACAGCCCGCCCGGCGGCGGCACCCGCCTGGAGGCCCGCCTGCCGCTCGTCTTCGCCGGAAAGGACACGCCGTGACCGCCCGCCTGGTGCTCGCCGACGACTCGCTGCTGCTGCGGGCCGGCCTCGAGCGGCTGCTGGCCGCCGAGGGCTTCGAGATCGCCGCCTCCGTCGGCGACGCCACCGAGCTGTCCGGCCTGGTCGCCGACACGCGCCCGGACGCGGTCATCGTCGACATCCGCATGCCGCCGACGTTCACCGACGAGGGCCTCAAGGCGGCGCTGCGCCTGCGCCGGGAGGCGCCGGGGCTGGCCATCCTGCTGCTGTCGCAGTACATCGAGACCCGCGACGTGGTGACCATCCTGGAGCAGGGCGAGGCCGGCGTCGGCTACCTGCTCAAGGACCGCATCACCGACATCGACCGGTTCCTGGCCGACATCCGCCGCGTCCTGGCCGGGGGCACCGCGATCGACCCGCTCGTGGTGGAGCGCGTGATGCGCCGCCCCCGCCGCCGCGGCGAGGGCCTGGACGCCCTGTCCGACCGCGAGCGGGAGATCCTGGCCCTGATGGCCGAGGGCCTGTCCAACGTGGCCATCTCCGAGCAGCTGTTCCTGGCCGAGCGCACGGTGGAGGCCCACATCCGCAGCATCTTCGTCAAGCTGGGCCTGCCGGCCCTGCCCGACGTCAACCGGCGGGTCCTCGCCGTGCTGACCCTCCTGCGCTCCTGATCTCACCGGGCCAGGCCGGCTCCGGGGAGGTCAGGCCGGCAAGGCGACGCCCTCGGGCGCGGCGACCCGGGCCGCCCAGTCGATCGGGTGGTCGAACTGCCAGGTGAACTTGGCGGGGTCGACGAAGCGCATCGCCAGCGGCATGAGCAGGTCGCGCAGCACCCGCGCGACCGGCCCGGCGGCCTTGTCGCTGTTGGTCCGGGCGGCCATCTTGATGATCCGCTCCACCCGCTCCCGGCGCAGGCCCTCGTAGGCGGCGAACGCCTGCGCCACGGGCAGGTCGCGCAGGCAGCGGGCCAGCTGCACGCCGCTCTCCATGGCAAGGGAGGCGCCCTGGCCCGAGCTCGGGGACGTCGGGTGGGCGGCGTCTCCGAGCAGGACGACCCGGCCGGAGTGCCACACGGGGACGCTCGGGATGTCCTCCATCCCGCCCGTGATGACCAGGTCCTCGGGGGCGGTGTGGCGGATCATCCGCGCCGCCGGGGTGCGGTCCTCGGCGAACACCTCGGCCAGGCGGCGCAGCCACTCCTGCGCCCCGACGGCCTTCGCCTCGGCGGCGCTCATCGGGGTCTTGTGCGGGAGGTTGGCGAACCAGCCGCTCTCGTCGGGCGCGACGACGTAGCCGAAGAAGGCGCGCTTGCCGAAGACCATGTGCATCTTGCCCGCCGTGTCCTCAAGGCCCTCGCCGCCGGAGCGGGCGCCGAAGCCGAGCAGGCCGGCGTAGCGGGGCTGCGGGGCGGACGGGTCGATGAGGCCGCGCACGGTGGAGCGGATGCCGTCGGCGCCGACGAGGACGTCCCCGGCGGCGGTGGTGCCGTCGGCGAAGCGGGCCACGACCCGGCCTTCGGCGGCGTCGTCGGTCAGGCCGGTCAGGCGCTTGCCGTGCTCGATGCGGACCCCGCGCCGCACGGCCTCGGCGTAGAGGGTGCGGTACAGGTCGGAGCGCCACACCAGCAGCTGCCCGGGCAGGCCGGGGAGGTCGCCGAACTCGCCGAGCCGCTTGCCGGTCCAGCTCTGCATGACCATCCCGCGCATCGGCCGGCCGGCCGCGGCCACCGCCGCCTCCAGCTCGGCGTCGATCGCGGCGAGGGCGGTGCGGCCGTTCGGGGCGATGCTCAGGGCGCCGCCGACCCCGTCCGCCGTGCCGTCGTACGCCTCGTAGACCGTCGCCTCGATGCCCGCCTTCTGCAGCGCCATCGCGGCCACCGGCCCGCCGATTCCGCCCCCGATGACGATCGCGTTGTGGATCCCGGCCATGGTCAGCCCCGCTCTCTGGAGTAGTTGAGAACAACTATCCAGGAGCGATTAGTCAGAGTCAACTATTCGGTTTTGAACTCCACCCCGTGCGCGGTCGCCCACATGGGGCCCCAGCCCTCCTCCGGGTCGCAGATCTTGCCGATGAACTCCTCGACGAAGGACCGCTCGGCGTCGAGCAGGCGCAGGCGGTACGACTCCTCGACCAGGAACAGCGGGTGCACCCCTTCCGCCTGGGACTTCTCGATGACCCCGGCGGCCTCGGCCCGCTGCGCCTCCAGGCCGGCCAGCCGCTCCCGCAGCAGCGTGACCACCTCGCCCGGGGTCAGCGCGGCCACCATCGACAGCGCGGAGACGAACGCCGGATACTCGTGCTGCGGCTGCCCGACCAGCTCGCGCAGCCAGTCGTGCAGCTCCGCGCGGCCGGCGTCGGTGATGCCGTAGACGGTGCGCTCCGGCCGCGCCCCCTCCCGGTTGACCTCCTGCTCGGCCACGAAGCCGGCCTTGGCCAGCTGCTGCACCACCATGTACAGCGACCCGTGGTTGAACTTGATGCTGCGCTCGTCGCCGTAGCTGCGCAGCGTCTTGGACAGCTCATACGGGTGCATCGGCGCGCGGCTCAGATACGCCAGCACGGCCAGGGCCAGCAGGTTGGATACCTGACGCCGCGTCACTTGGCCACCCGACGCCGCTTCACGCCCTTACCGCCGGCAGGGCCAGGGCGGCCCGGGCCTCATCGTCCAGCGCGAGCCGGCCGGCGGCCACGTTCTCCTCCAGGTGCTCCAGCGACGCCGTGCCCGGGATGAGCAGCGTGTTGGGCGCGACGGCGAGCACCCAGGCCAGCGCCACCTGGGCCGGCGTGGCGTCCAGCCGCGCGGCGATCGCCTTCACCTGCGGGTGGCCGAGCACCCGCTCCCGCCCGAACGCCGCCCCCAGCGGGAAGAACGGCACGAAGGCGATGCCGCGCCGCAGGCACAGGTCCAGCACCGGCCGGGACTGCTGGTCGACCAGGTTGAACGGGTTCTGCACGCAGACGATCTCGGTGCGCTCGAGGGCCTGGCGCAGCTGCTCCTCGTCGACGTTGCTCATCCCGATGCCCGCGATGAGCCCCTCGTCGCGCATCGCGACCATGGCGTCGAGCTGCTCGGCGAGCACCTCGGGCGCGGACTTCGAGTGGATGCGCAGGTTGACCGCGTGCAGCCGCTCGACGCCCAGGGACCGCAGGTTGTCCAGCACCCCGGCGCGCAGCTCCTCCGGGGTCTGCGCGGGCAGCCACCCGCCCTTGTCGTCGCGCTTCGCGCCGACCTTGCTGACGAGCACGAGCTGGCTCGGGTACGGGTACAGGGCGCTGCGCAGGATCTCGTTGGAGACGTCCGGCCCGTAGTACTGCGCCGTGTCGATGTGGTCGACGCCCAGGTCAACCGCGCGGCGCACCACCGCGAGGGCCTCCGCCCGGTCGCGGGGCGGGCCGAAGGCGCCACGGCCGGGCAGCTGCATGGCGCCGAACCCGACGCGATGAACCTTGCGCTTGCCGAGCGGGAACGTGTTCACGCGTTCACTGTTTCACACGACGAGATTGAGCCGTCGGCCCGCGACCCCGATCGTCACTCGCTGCCCCCAGGACAACTCCAGTCGGTCACCCTCGAGCCCGTCGGCGAACACCACCAGCCGGTCGCCCTCGCACGACAGCTCCAGCTCCTCGCCCGCCCCCAGCCGCCCGCTGGTCAGCGACACGCCCGTGGCCGGGGACGGCCAGGCCTCGCGGACGAACCAGCACAGCGCCGCCTCGCGCGGGCCGGGCAGGCCGGGCGCGCCGGCCCGCTCGCGGGCGATCGACGAGCACCAGCCGGTGGCGCCGGTGCCGGTGCCGGCCACGACGCCGGAGGAGGACTGCCGCTCGCGGGCGCCCTCGGGGGTGGACAGCGTGTAGCGGGCCGACTGGTGGCTGACGTGGCCGAAGTACACCTCGTTGAGCCCCAGCAGCTCCTGCCCGTCGTCGAGGCGGGCCGACACCATCGTGCGCTCCTCGGTGGCGCGCGGCCGGCGCAGCAGCCGGTGCAGCGCGGCCGCCTCGTGACGCACCAGCACGCCCGGGTTGCGCCCCGGCTCGGGGTCGATGCCGATGACCGGCTGCCCGTCGAGGTACTTGGCGACGTTGGCCACCAGCCCGTCCTGGCCGACGGCGATCACCAGGTCCTCCGGCCCGAACAGGAACCGGGGCAGGTCCTCCCGGTCGATGTGCCCGCGCCGCCAGTCGGCCGGGATGGCCGCCCCCGCCGCGGTCAGCGCGGCCTGCAGGGCGGCGTGCCGGGCCGCGACCTCCCCCAGGTCGCGGCCCCGCTGGCGCAGGTAGTAGTCGGCCGCGGCCCGGGTGCCGTGCCGCGCCAGCAGCTCGTCGAGCTCGCTGCGGCGCGACACCAGTACCGCCCGCGGGGCGAGGGTGCTCACTTCCCGAGCCGGTTGAGCAGCCCGGTGACCACGTCCGGGGTGATCGTGAGCTGGCCGATCTCGGGCAGCTGCCCGGCCAGCTCACGCAGGGCGAGGGCCTGCAGCACGGCGGGCGGCAGGTCCCGGTACGCGGCCAGCTTCGCCGCCTCCGCCTCGCCCTCGGCCAGGCCGAGCGCCCGCACGCCGGCCGCCCGCGCCTCGGCCCGCACCCGGTCGGTCTCGGCCTCCGCGGCCGCCGCCACCCGCGCGCGCTCGGCCTCCGCCTGCGCCGCGACCAGCGCCGCCGCCGCGTCCAGCTCCGCCTGGCGCTGGTCGTTGGCGCCCTTCTGCTCGACCAGCTGCTGCTCCCGGCGGGCCAGCTCGATCTTGTTCTGCAGCTCGTTCTCGGCGATCGCCCGCTCCTGCTCCACGGCCCGCGCCCGGCGCGCGTACGTCGCCCGGTCGGCCTCCTGCTGTACCGCCTCGCGGGTCGGGGTCTGCAGCGCCCGCTCGAGGTCCGGCTCCGGCCGGATCGCCACGACCCGGGCGCTCACCACGCTCACCCCGGTGTCGGTGAGGCGCGGATCGCTGCCCAGCGCGGCGGAGACGGCCTCCCGCACGGGCGCGATGCCGGCGGTCAGCGCCTCGGTCAGCGGCAGCCGGGCCAGCAGGTCCAGCGCCGGCTGCTGGGCCAGCTCGGCCAGCAGCGTCGCCACCTGGTCGAGCGGCTGCCCCCGCCACTGCCCGCCGGCCGGGTCGAGGGAGAAGTCGAGCCGCTCGGCCGCCACCTCCGGCGCGCTGATCCGGTAGGTCACGGTCGCCTGCACGGTGACGTCGGCGAAGTCGCTGGTCCGCGCGTGGAAGAGCAGCGGCAGCTCGCGGTCGTCGACGGGCACCTCGGACAGGACGGCGGTCAACGGGCGGTACCAGAACGACTGCCCGATCCCCTCGTGGCGCACCTTCCCGTTACTGCGGTGGCGAATCCAGCTGGTGGGTGTGCCGCGCAGGTGCCGCCAGAAGAAGCGGCGAGTCACGTCCGCCATAGCTCGTGCCCTCCCCATGAGTTATCGTCACGATGACGATATAAACGCCCGGCCTTTCTCGTCAATGTGGTGATAAAAACATGACATTCACCGTGACCGTCGACCTCGTGGTGCTCACGATCCGCGATGCCGCGTTATCGGTACTGCTCATCCGCCGCGCCGTCCCGCCGTTCGAGGGCGACTACGCCCTCCCCGGCGGCTTCGTCCTGGAGCACGAGGACCTCCTCGACGCGGCCGTGCGCGAACTGCAGGAGGAGACGGGCGTGGGCGGCGCCGGCCACCTGGAGCAGCTGGGCACCTACGGAACCCCGGACCGCGACCCGCGCGGCCGCGTGGTCACGGTCGCCTACCTGGCCCTGCTCCCCGACGCCCCGGCCCCGCAGGCCGGCAGCGACGCCGCCGCGGCCGAGTGGCGCCCGTTCGCGTCCCTGCCGCCGCTGGCCTTCGACCACGCGCGGATCCTGGCCGACGGGGTGGAGCGGGCCCGGGCCAAGCTGGAGTACTCCCCGCTGGCCACCGCCTTCTGCCCGCCGGAGTTCACCATCGCCGAGCTGCGCCAGGTCTACGAGGCGGTGTGGGCCACCCCGCTCGACCTGCGCAACTTCCACCGCAAGGTCAGCAAGACCCCGGGCTTCGTCACTCCGACGGGCCGCACGACGGCGGGCGAGCGAGGCCGCCCGGCCCGCCTCTTCACCCGCGGCCCGGCCGAGTTCCTCGTCCCCCCGATGCTGCGCATCGGCCCGGATGACCACATCGGCCCGGGGCACCACATCGGCCCAGAGGACCACGAGGACTGACCGACGGCCCGGGGCGGGTGACGGGATTGGTGCGGCACCGCTACGGTCTACGGGCATGAGCGCACCGCAGGAGGCCGCTGCCGGGCCGGCCGAGGAGCCCGTCGCGCCGGTGGCTCAGGCCTCCACCGCCGGGATCGGCAGCCGGGTGGTGGCGCTCGCCGGGGCGCTCGCGGCGTTGTTCGCGCTGGCGTTGCCCTGGGCGCGAGAGGACAACACAGTCACCGTGGCCACCGATGTCGGTGGCACCGCCACGCTGCTGCAGCGCGGCGGCGACCAGTGGAGCGGGTGGGCGTTGCACGGGGCCAGCCACCTCGACGGGCACCGGCCCGTCACCGTGGCGATGGCGATGCTGCTCATCACGTCCACGGCGGTGCTCGCCGGCGGTGCCTGGGCGACGTTCGAGCGGCCCCGGTCCGTCTGGATCGCGCCAACCATGGCGGCGGTGGCGATCCTGACGCTGCTCGTGAGCATTCCGGGGCTGGACGGGGTCGCGAGACGGTTCGGCGCCGGGCACGTCACGACCGTGGAGTACGGGGTCACGGTGTGGCGCATCGCGCTCGCCGTCGTCGCCGTCGGGGCCGCCCGGCTGGCGCTGCTGCAGGAGGCCGCCCGGCGCCGGCAGCGGTAGCCGCGCCGCGCGGACCGCGCCCTCACCACACCCGGCCGGCGCGGACGCGGCGAGGCCGGCGCGGCCGGCGGCGCCGGGATCAGGAAGAGCGGCGCTGGGCGGCGCGCATCTGCTTGTACTGGTCCTGCGCCTCCCGGCTCCACCCCTGGATGGCCCCCTCGACGGTGGCCGGGCCGAAGATCCGGAAGAAGAAGTTGCCCACGCGGTCCTCCTTGGCGCGCTTGGCGCGACGCTTGAACCCGAACACGGCCACCCTCCTCGTTAGTGGTCCAATCGTTGGTGTACCAACCATTGGGGTATCGCTAGTATGGCACACGTGCCCGAGAACGCAGCACCCACCGACCCGCTCGCGCTGGAGCAGCAGGTCTGCTTCGCCCTGGCGGTGGCATCGCGCAACGTGATCGCGCTCTATCGGCCGCTGCTGGAGCCGATGGGGCTGACGCACCCGCAGTACCTCGTGATGCTCGCGCTGTGGCAGCACTCGTCGCTGTCGGTCAAGGACCTCAGCCGGCTCCTGCAGCTCGACCCGGGCACGTTGTCGCCGCTGCTCAAGCGGCTCGAGTCCGCGGGGTACATCGACCGGCGCCGGGCACCGCACGACGAGCGGGTGCTCGAGGTCACCCTCACCGAGGCGGGGAAGCTGCTGCGAGCCGACGCCGAGCGCATCCCGCCGGCCGTCGTGGAGCGGCTCGGCATGCCGGTGGAGGAGCTGCTCCACCTGCACGCCGAGCTCACCAAGGTGATCGAGAAGACGACGACCTGAGGGTTCCGTGCCCGTCCCGTCAGCAGGCTCCCCCAGGATGGGGACGTCACACCGGGCCGGGGCCGTCCCCGCAGCCCTGCACGATGTAGGTGGAGTAGCCGGCCTTGATGCCCCAGTCGAGGACGACACCCTGACAGTTCGTGGTGTGCCCGCCCTGCTGGTGGGTGCGCGCGGCGTCGGAGAAGTAGAGCCAGCCACACATCGTGCCGGCCGGACACGCACTGTACGCGGCGGCCGGTGTGACCGGCGCGAGCACGAGCGCGCCTACGCCGACCGCGGAGGCGAGCGCGAAGCGACGGAGCAGCGAAGTCATGTAATGATGGTTGCCAATGTATTGCCGAAGCGCAAGAGTCCGGGACCCTGGCCGCTTCACGGAGAAGCCACTGCACCGCGCGTGTCGTACAGCTGCGCCTCGAAGCGCCGCTTCAGCGACGGGATGCGGTCGGTGGCGCGCAGGAAGGTGCGGGTCGCGGCCAGGGCGGCCCGGCCGATGACCGGCCGGTGCACGAGCTGGTCGCCGCCGGTCTGCTTCTTGGAGGCCTCGACGGCGGCGAAGCCGTACTCGAGCATGTCGCGCTCATAATCGCGCACCGCGTCGAGCAGCGGGCGGCCGCTCGTCAGCGCCAGCACGAGGTTGTGCGCGTCGCGCAGGGCCGTGTTGGCGCCGACCCCCTGGCCCGGGGTCATCGTGTGGATGGCGTCGCCGAGCAGCGTCACGTTGTCGGTGGGCCACGGGTCGACGCGGACCGACGTGCGGATGTTGATGGGGAAGCACGTGCTCGGATCGGTGAGCGCGAAGAGCCGATGCAGCCGCGGGTCCCACCGCGGCGTCATGCGGATGGCCAGGTCCACCAGCGAGGCGCCGCCGCGGGACATGACGTCGGCCGGGAACTTGCCGGTCGCGGCCGACAGGCCCCAGTTCAGGTAGTCGCGGGTGTTGTCGTAGAGCAGGCCGGGCCACGCCGCGACGAGGGCGGCGTCGTTGCCGCCGATGCCCTCCTTCGGGCGGCCGTCCGCGCCCCACGGGAACTCCATCCAGTGCAGGATGCAGGCCATCCCGCGCGGGGCGAGCACCATGCCGATGCCGGGGAACAGGCCCGCCGGCAGCGTCGCGACGCTCTCCGGGGTGACCGGCACCTTCGCCGCGATCGCGATGATGCCGGCATCCTCCAGCCGGGCGTGCGGCAGCCGCTGCTGACGGACCGGCGAGTTGACGCCGTCGGCGCCGACCAGCAGATCACCCGTGTCGCTGGTGCCGTCGGCGAAGTGCGCGGTGACCCGGCCGCCGGGCTCGTGCGAGTACCGGACAAAGGTCCTGGAGAAATGCAGGACGTCCTCCATGCCGGTGAAGAGGACCTGCCGCAGCGTCATGCGGCTCACCGATTTCTCGTCGTTGACGTCGTCGGCCGGCTCACGCAGCGTGATGGACAGGGTCCGCCGGAGGCGCTCGTCCAGGAAGGCGAAGCGCTCCGGCGGGCGGGCGCAGGTGGCGACGAAGGTGCGGTACAACTCGGGCGGCAGGCAGGCCTTGAGCGCTCGTGATCCGTGCGGGTCGATGCCGACCCGGTATCCGTGCAGGCCGCTGGCGCGGGTGCGGTCGCGCTCGTGCACGGCGACGTCGATCCCGGCACGCCGCAGGCCGTGCGCCAGGCACATGCCGCCGGTCCCCGCACCGATGATGATGACCTTCACTTCCGGTTACCTCGCAGATCTAGTCGCTAGAACTTCTAGTTACTTAGCGTACGAGCGATCCGGTAGCATCGCAAGGGTGGGTTCCGAGGAGCTGGTCGGCGCGTTCGGCCGGGCGATGCAGGCGTACCAGCGCGCGGTGGACACGCTGGACCAGCAGGCGGCGGACCGGCTCGGGCTGAACCGGACCGACCTGCGCTGCCTGGAGATGCTGTTCGGGCCGGAGGCGGCCCCGATGTCGCCGGGCGAGCTGGCCACGGCGGCGGGCATGACCACCGGCGGCGTCACCACCGCCATCGACCGGCTGGAGCGGGCCGGCTACGTGACCCGCGAGCGCGACTCCGGCGACCGCCGCCGGGTGACCGTCCGCCCGACCGAGCTCGCGCTGCGCAGGGCCGGCGAGATCTACGGCCCGGTCGTGCGGGAGGGCACCGCGTTCCTGCGCCGGTACGACGACCAGGCCCTCGCCGCCATGATCGAGGTGCTGGAGTTCGCCACGAGGCAGCACCTCGACCACGCCGCGCGACTGGCCCCCTGAGTGCGCGCGCTGGCGGTCGAGGGCCGCGCACTCGCCCTGCGCGACGGGCCCGACCCGGTGCCCGCGGCCGGGGAGCTGCTCGTCGAGGCGGTCGCCCTGGGCATCTGCGCCACCGACCGCGAGATCGTCGCCGACGGCCGGGTCGAGGGGCTGATCCTGGGTCACGAGTCGCTCGGCCGCGTGGCCGGCACCGGCGAGCTCGTCGTCGGCCGGGTGCGCCACCCGGACCCGGAGCCGTGCGGCGCCTGCGCCCGCGGCCAGCAGGACATGTGCCGCAACGGCGGCTACACCGAGCGCGGCATCAGGGGCCTCGACGGCTTCGGCAGCACACTGTGGACGAGCCATTTCCTGGACGTCACCCACCTCGCGCCCGAGCTGGGCCGCGACGACATCGGCGTGCTGGTCGAGCCGTGCAGCATCGCGGTCAAGGCCTGGGAGCAGGTCCGCCGCATCGGCGCCCGCGCCTGGTTCGAGCCCGGCACCGTGCTGGTGACCGGTGCCGGGCCGATCGGGCAGCTGGCCGCGCTGCTGTGCCGGCAGTTCGAGCTGGACGTGCACGTGCTGGACCGCCACGCCGGCGGGGTGAAGGCCCGGCTGGTCCGCGAGCTCGGCGCCACGTACCACCACGACCCGGCCGACGAGGTGCTGCGCCGCCTGCGCCCGGACGTGGTGATCGAGACGACGGGCGACCCCGGCGTGGTCCTGGCTGCCCTGACCGGCACGGCGGCCTTCGGCGTCGTGTGCCTGACCGGCGTCCCGCGCGACGGCCGGGACCTGACGTTCGACGCCGCCGCGGCCGCCCGCGAGCTGGTGCTGCGAAACGTCGCCGTGGTCGGCTCGGTGAACGCCGGCGAGGCCCACTACGCCGAGGCGGCCGCCGCGCTGCAGGCGGCGGACCCGGACTGGCTGGCCGGCCTGATCACCCGGCGGGTCCCGCTGGCGCGGGCCGCCGCCGAGGCCCTGGAGCCGCCCGGCCCGGACGACGTGAAGACGATCGTCACCTTCTGAGCGTGCCGCGCGTGATCCAGGTCAGGTTGGACGGCCGCAGCGCGTCGTCGCGATCGCCCAGCAGCTGTTCCTGCGAGACGTGGTCCGTGGCGAAGCCGGACAGCACCCCGGCCATGTCGGCCGGCGAGAAGAACGACACCCAGGGCTCGCCGTGCGAGGCGTTGACCGGGCCGACCGCCTCGACGTAGGCGCTGGCGGCCGCGTCGCGGTCGGCCTCGGGCACCATGTGGTCGAGCACCAGGATGCTGCCGGGGGCGAGCCGGGCGACGGCGGCGACGGTCCGCGCCACCGACGACGGGGTGAGGTACATGGTCACGCCGAGCCAGGCCACGACCGCGGGCAGCGCCGGGTCGAACCCGTGCGCCGTGAGGCGCGCGACGAGGTCGTCCCGCTCGAAGTCGACGGCGACGTACTCCACGGCGCCGCCGAGCCCGGCCGACCGGACCGCGTCCCGCTTGTACTCCTGGGTGGCGGCCCGGTCGACCTCGAACACCCGCACCGCCGAGCCGCCGGCCCGGTGGGCGTAGCTGTCGAGGCCTGCGCCGAGCAGCACGTACTGGGTGTGCCCGGACGCGTGCAGCGTGTCCTCGGCGAAGCGGCTGCGGCACACCACCTGGGCCCGCGCCCCGGCCAGCACCGGGTGCTCCCCGTGCAGGCGGTGGTAGGCGAGCAGCTCCTCGGCCCGCTCCCCGAGCAGCGGCGCGGCGAGCGGGTCCGAGAACACGTAAGGCTGGTCGTCGACGATGAGATGGGCGGCGCGGGCGGCGGCGGCCATGAGCGCCGTGCGGCTGATGTCGGTCACCCGGTCACGCTATGTCGGCGATTCGGACATCATATCACATATATGAATATTTATCCAGTGCCTCACCGGTCGACCTTGCAGTACAGATGGGTGACGTTGTTTCAGAGACCGATTGCCGCCGGGAGGTCCCGCACGGACGCGAGCACGTGGGTGGCGCCCGCCGCGCGCAGGGCCGCCTCGTCGTGGGCGCCGGTGAGCACGCCCGCGGCGATCCCGGCGCCGGCGCGCAGGCCGCACAGCACGTCGTACGTCGTGTCGCCCGCCGTCGCCACCGTCCGCACGTCCTCGATGTCGAGGCGGAGCACCGCGGCGAGCACGAGGTCCGGGAAGGGGCGGCCGCGACCGGCCTCGGACGGCACGAGGGTCAGGTCGGCGATGTCCTTCCAGCCCAGGGCGGCGAGGATGCGGTCCGCGGTGTCCCGGGAGAAGCCGGTGGTCAGGGCGACCTTGATGCCGGCCGCGCGCAGGGCGCCGATGACCTCGGCGGCGCCCTCGATCGGGGCGCAGTGACCCTCGTCGACCAGTCCGGCGTACGCGCGCTCGAAGGCGGCGTTCCCGGCCCGGGCGGCCGCCTCGTCGCCGCCCAGCAGGTGACGGAACACGCTGATCTTCGACTCGCCCATGGTGGCCCGCACGTGCGCGAGCATGGCGTCGTACGCCGGGTCGCCGGGGTGCACCCCCTGCTCGCCGATGGCGGCGGTGAACGCGCGCTCCACGAGGCCGCCGTCCTGCACGGTGGTGCCGGCCATGTCCAGGACTACGAGACTTACCACGACAGCTCCTCGGCGGTCTGCTCGGCGATGGCGGGGGAACAGGTCATGCCGCGGCCGCCCGGGCCGGTCACCAGGTGCACACCCGGCGCGACCTCGCGGCGGTAGGCCACCGCGGCGGGGTCGAGGCACTGGGCGTACACCCCGTTCCAGCGCCGCTCGATGCGCGGCAGTGGGCGGCCCAGCAGGGCGGAGGCGACCTCGACGAGGTGGTCGTACGGCGCCTCGACCTCGTCGAACGGGAACGGCTCGGCGTAGGCGTGGGTGTCGCCGATGGTCAGCCCGCCGTCGAGGCGCTGGACCATGAGCAGCTGCATGCCGTGCTCGGCGGCGACCGGCGGCTGCGGCTGCTCGGTCCGGAGGCTTTCCGTGTCGTACGCCGGGTAGTACCGGAAGCTGTCGGCGTCCGCGACGGAGGTGGCGAGCGGCTCGCCCAGCGGCGCCGTCTGGGCCATCTGCAGCCAGACCCGGCGCACCGGGACCGGCCCGGCCAGCTCCTTCACCAGGCCGCCCAGCGCGGCCCCGGTGGCCAGCACGACCGCGTCGGCGCCGTGGACCTCGCCGGTGTCGTCGCGCACCGAACCGGTGCCGGCGGCGCGCACCTCGCGGCCGGGCAGCCAGGTGTAGCGGCCGGTCGGCGCGAGCGCGGCGCGCAGGGCGGGCAGCGCGACCCGGGACTCCACGGCGCCGTCGAGCGTGCAGTGCAGGCCGCCGAGGAAGTCCCCGCGCAGGGCGGGGTTGACCGCGCGGACCTGCTCGGCGTCCAGCAGCCGCCAGCCGCGCTCGGCGGCGTCGGGGGCGGCGGCCGCCGCCTCGGCCACGAGCCACTCGGCCTTGGTGCGCACCAGGGTCAGCGAGCCGTTGCCGCGGAAGCCCACGCCCGGGACCTCGGCGCCGATCTCCTCCCACAGCTGCCGGGCCCGCAGCGCGGTGGCCAGCTCCGGCCCGCCCGATCGGCCGGAGACCCAGACGAGGCCGAAGTTGCGCACCGAGGCGCCGCGGGCCTCGGCCTCGCGCTCCAGGTGGACGACGTCGTGGCCGCGCCGCACGGCGTGCCAGGCGTGCATGGTGCCGAGCACCCCGCCGCCGACGATGACGATCCTCACGGACCCTCCGCTACGTGAATTGGTTCGGACCTTTAACCTAGCCGCAACATCCCACGAAGCCAAGACGCGGTCCGATGTGTTCATTTTCCGTTGGTACTGGGCCAGGTGGCCGGTACTGTGACGCCCCGTGGACGACCTCGTACAGGGCACCGTGGCCCCCGGCTTCGAACCGGTCCTGGAGACCTTCCGCGGCCTCATCGAGTCCGGCGAGGAGACCGGCGCGGCGGTCGCCGCCTACGCCGGCGGGCGGCTCGTCGCCGACCTGTGGGGCGGCTGGGCCGACGCGGCCCGCACCCGGCCCTGGGCCCGCGACACGCTCGTCACCGTCTTCTCCGCCGGCAAGCCGGCGGCCGCCCTGGCCGTGCTGACCCGGATCGCCGACGGCCGGATCGGCCTCGACGAGCCGGTGGCCCGCTACTGGCCGGCCTTCGCCGACCCGGACGGCACCGTGCGGCACGCCCTCGCGCACCAGCTCGGGCTGCCCGCCATCGCCGAGCCGCTCACCCCCGCCGAGGCGCTGGACTGGCCGCGCTGCACCGCCGCCGTCTTCGCGAGCCCGCTGGAGTGGGCACCGGGGACCGCGGTCGGCGAGCACGCCCTGACGTACGGCAACATCCTCGGCGCGATCCTGCGCGGCGCGACCGGCGAGACGGTCGGCGAGGTGGTCCGCAGCCTCGGCCACGACGTCCACTTCGGACTGTCCACCGAGGACACCGCCCGCTGCGCCGAGGTCGAGCACGGCACCCCGGACTGGGCGCAGCAGGCGGTACACGGCCACGGCGAGCTGTGGGCCCGGGCGCTGGGCAACCCGGCCGGCCTGCTCGACCCCGCGGTGCTCAACGGCGACGCCTGGCGCCGCGGCGAGCTGCCGGCCGTGAACCTGCACACCACCGCGCGCGGGCTGGCCGGGCTGTACCAGGCGCTGCCCGCCCTGCTGCCCGCGGACCTGCTCGCCGAGGCGCTGGGCCCGCAGGCCGTCGGCCTCGACCGGCTGCTCGAGGAGGACGCCGTGTGGACGCTGGGCTGGCGGCGCGACGGGGAATGGATCGGCATGGGCGGCATCGGCGGCTCCTCGGCCGGCGGACTGCTCGCCGACCCGGACGGCTACCGGATGGCCTACGTGACCCGCCGCCTGGCCAACCACGACCGCGGCGACGCCCTCTACGACGCCGTGGAGGCCTGCGTGGCCTGACCGCCAGCCCAGGGCTGGCCCTGTCGGCGTACAAGCCGTGATCGTCGACGGCCGGATCGTGCAGCGCGACGGCCGCCTGACCGCCTTGGACCTGCCCAAGCTGCGCGCTCAGGCAGCGTTCCTGGCTACGCGGCCGATCAAACGCTGAAGGGGCTGGGTGTCGGGATGACGACCCGGCGGCGGTATCAGCGGCGGCAAGCGGGCGTCTCTCATGCGACCGAATCGGCGCAGAGAAGGAGAGGCACATGCCCGTCTTCGAGACGATCACCGGCAGGGACGGCAAGCAGTACCAGCTCGTCGAGACCGACATCAGCGGCACGGAGCGGTACCTCGCGCGGCCCGTCGACAAGACCAAGCCGGACATCGACTTCAGCGACTTCGACAATCCGGTGTGGCGGACCTGGTCGGACAAGACCGGGGCGGCCGCGCGGGACGAGGTGCCGTCCTCGACCGCGTCCATCCCGGCCACGCTCTTCAAGAAGGTGCAGGTCAAGCACCTCGACAGCATCGCCACCGAGGGGCTGGTCTCCACGCCGGAGCGGGTGACCTTCTACGGGTTCTCGGCGGGCACGACCTACGCCACGCGCGACCGGGCCCTCGCGGCGATCTGGCTGAGCACGAACGGCAAGCCCGGGGAGCTGATGAAGCCCGACCACGGAGTGTGGATCGACCTGGAGATCAAGGTTTCGCCGATGTTCGCCACGCTGTTCCTGCGCGACGTCAACGCGGTGCTCAACGAGGACGACCGCACCCCCAGCGACACGGTCCTGTCCTTCGGCCCGATCCCGCCGGCCGCGATCTGGCTGCGGCTGCCGGCGGCGACGATCAAGCAGATCGAGCCGTACTACGAGGGATCGGTGCCGACGACGGCCCGTCCGCTGGCCCGGGTTCCCGGCTACGAGCTGCGGGCGCTCTCCGTCGCGATGACCAAGGCCGTCGAGGAGCGCAAGGAGAAGTAGTGGTAGAGCACGCCCATCGGTCAGGCGAAGGTCTCGCGGATGACGTCGTCCAGCGGGCGGCCGGTGGGCGGGTCGACGTACAGGTCGGCGGTCAGCAGGGCGCCCAGGTGGCGCAGGTTCAGCCCGGACTCCTTGCGGGCCAGGGACTGCGAGACGTCGGCCAGGCGCAGGGTCGCGCCCAGGGCCGCGGCGGGCAGGCGGCCCGCGCGGCGGGGGCGGCCGGTGGCGGCGGCGATGCGGGTCATCAGGTCGCGCCAGGCGATGTTCTCGTCGGCGACCGCGATGTCGGCCCCGCTCGCCTGCTCCAGGGCGTCGGCAGCGGCCTCCCCCACGGCGCGGGCCGACGTGGCCGCGGTGCCCCCGGGCGGGGCGAGCAGCGGGGAACGCGAGCGGGCCCAGCGGTCCAGCGGTCCGGCCCAGTTGGGCAGCCGGTCGCCGGCCCGGCCGAAGACGAACGGCAGCTCCAGGACGGCGACCGGCAGGCCCGGGCCGGCCGCCGCCCGTGCCTCGTCGGCCTGCTCCAGGCGGCAGCGCACGTACGTGTGGCGGGCCGGAAGGTCCCACTCGGGGTGCTTGCGGTGGAAGTAGGTGTAGTACGACCCCATGACCACGCCGCGGGTGAGGCCCTCGGCGCGGGCGGCGGTGAACAGGCGCACCACCGGCTCGACCATGTCACGGCGCAGCACCGGGTGGATCGGCTTGCGCAGCGGGCGCTGCTCCTCGGTGCGGGCGGCGAAGACGACGCCGTCGTGGCCGGCCAGCAGCGGGCGCAGCTCGTCCACGGGGGCGGGCCCGAGGTCCAGGGCGTGGTCGACGCCCGGCCCCTTCGCGCGGGCGGTGGACGTCACCTCGTGGCCGCGCTCGCGGAGCACGGCCGCGACATGCGCGCCGATGAGACCGGTGCCGCCCACGACAAGAATTCTCACCCGTGGATATTAACCAGGATCAGCGCCGCTGCGGGGTGACGAGCCCGCCTTCGTAGGCGATGACGACGAGCTGGGCGCGGTCTCTGGCGTGCAGCTTGGTCATGGCCCTGTTGATGTGGGTCTTCGCGGTCACCGGGCTGATGCTCATGCGGGTGGCGATGTCGCCGTTGGACAGCCCGTACGCGACGAGCGTGACGGCTTCGCGTTCGCGGGCGGTCAGTTCGCTCAGCGCGGGGGCGCCGGTGTGGGGTGGGTGGGTGACGTACCGGTCGATGAGCTTGCGGGTGATCGACGGCGCGAGCAGCGCGTCGCCGCGGGCGGCGACGCGGACGGCGTGCAGGAAGTCCTCCGGGAGGATGTCCTTGACGAGGAAGCCGGCCGCGCCCGCGCGAAGCGCCTCGAAGACGTACTCGTCGAGGCCGTAGTTGGTCAGCACGACGACGTGCACGCGCTCGAGGGCGGGGTCGGCCGCGATGCGCCGGGTCGCCTCGATGCCGTCGACGACGGGCATGCGGATGTCGACGAGGACGACGTCGGGCAGGTGCCGGCGGGCCAGGGCGAGGCCCTCGTCGCCGTCGCCGGCCTCGCCGACGACGCTGATGTCGTCCTCGGCGTCGAGCAGCGCGCGGAACCCGCTGCGGATCAGCGGCTGGTCGTCGACGAGCAGCACCCGGATCACGGGGCGGCATCCGCGGGAAGCTCGGCGTGGACGGTGAAGCCGCCGCCCGGTCGGGGCTCGGCGCGCAGGCGGCCGCCGAGGGCGCTGACCCGTTCCCGCATCCCGAGCAGCCCGACGCCGGGGGTCGGCGGCCGGTCGGGGGTGGCGGTGCCGTCGTCGTCGACCTGGACGACGACCGCGCCGGAGCGGTAGCCGACGTGGACGGCGGCGGTGGTCGCGGCGGCGTGCCGGGCGACGTTGGTGAGCGCCTCCTGCACGATCCGGTAGGCGGTCCGGCCGACCACGACCGGGGCCGGCGTGGGATCTCCGTCGATCGTCAGCGTCGCGTGCAGGCCGCTCGCCCGGGCCCGCGCCACGAGGCCGGGGATGTGGTCGAGGCCGTGCGGCGGGGCGTGGTCGTCGTCGCGGAGGGCTTCGAGGGTGGTCCGCAGCTCGCGGGCGGCCTCGCGGCCGGCGTCGCGGATCGCGAGCAGCGCATCGGGCACGGCTTCGCCGCGCTTCTGGGCCAGGTGTACCGCGGCCTCGGCCTGCACCTTGATCACGGAGATCTGGTGGGTGAGGGTGTCGTGCAGCTCGCGGGCGATGTGCAGGCGCTCCTCGCCGGCGCGGCGCCGCGCGGTCTCCTCGCGGGTGCGCTCCGCCTCGTCGGCGCGGCGTTCGGCCTGGCGCAGCGCCTCGCCGGCCGTGGCGGCGGCGATCAGCCAGGCCAGCTCGAGCACGCCCCGGGCCTGCGCGAGCGCCGCGCCGGTGTCGTGCTGGCCGGAGGCGATCGCCGCGAACGGCAGCGCCGCCAGCATCGCCACGCTCACGACCGCGGTGGCGATGCGATGCCCGGCGCGCATCGCGGCGTAGACGGCGACGAGGTAGCCGACGGCGAACACGTTGAACCCGGCCGCCTGGTAGCCCGCCGCGCACGCTCCGGTGACGACGAGCACCGCGACCGGGGCCCGGCGGCGCACGGCGAGCGCCAGCCCGCCGGCCGCGAGCAGCGCGTAGCCGACCGGCTCGAGCCCGGCCGGCGCGCGATGCTCGGACAGGCCGGCGACCACCAGCACCGCGGCCACGCCGACGGCGATCGCGCAGTCCTGGACCCCGATCCGCGCACCGCTCATCCGGGCACCTTAGCCGCCCGGGCGCCGCGACGACTCGTCCTGCGGCAGCGCATCCGGCTACTACGCCCGCAGTACCCGGCCGGGTCCTGCCACGCCCGCAGCAGCGCAACTGCGCGTCCGCGGCACCGCGGAATGCCGACGCCGGCACGACGACGGACGGGGGTGCGGGCGGACAGGATCACAAGCGTTCAGACCCCGTGGAGACGAGGAGCACGTCATGTCGAAAGGTTTCCTGCTGCTGGCGGCCGACGTCGGCGCGTACACCCTGACCGCCGACCGGGTGGTGGCCAGCGTGGCCGCGCTGGTGGCGCTGGCCGCCGTGTCGTCGGCGGCCTCGCGGTCGCGCGCCCCGGCCGGGTCGGCCGAGGGGGGTCCACCGCCGTGCTCGCGGCGGGGATCGCCGCAGCGGTCGTCGGCGCGCTCGTGCTGGCCACCGCCGACGGCGGACCCGGCACCGGCAACGGCGTGGTGGGCGCCGGCATGGCCGTGGTGCTCGGGCTGGCAGCGGTCGTCCTCGGCTGGCTCGCGCTGACCCGCGCCCGCCGTACCGCCTGAGCCTCGATTTTACATCAAATCGATTTGATGTATTGTCGGGGACGTGGGCCGGGCTCGGAGTACAGGCGGTGCGGACCTGCCGGCGTTCCTGCAGGCGGCGGGGCATCCGGTGCGATGGCGGCTGCTCGGCGAGCTCGCCCGCAGCGACCGGCAGGTGCATGAGCTCACCGCCCTGCTGGGCGAGCAGCAGAGCCTGGTGTCGTACCACCTGGGCCTGCTGCGCAAGGCCGACCTCGTGCGCACCCGGCGCAGCGCCGCCGACGCCCGCGACATCTACTACCGCCTCGACCTCACCCGGTGCGGGCACCTGCTGGCCACGGCCGGCGCCGCGCTGCACCCGGCGCTGCACTACACGCCACCGGCAGCACCCGCGCCGACGCCGGCGCGGGTGCTGTTCCTGTGCACCGGCAACAGCTCCCGGTCGCAGATGGCCGAGGCCCTCCTGCGCCGGCGCTCCGGCGGCGCCGTCGAGGCGTTCAGCGCCGGCAGCAAGCCCAAGCCGATCCACCCGGACGCCGTCGCCGTCCTGGCCGAGCGCGGCATCGACCTGAGCGCCGCCCGCCCGAAGCACCTCGCCGAGTTCACCGGCGAGCGGTTCGACCGGGTGATCACGCTGTGCGACCGGGTCCGGGAGGTCTGCCCCGAGTTCCCCGGCCATCCGGTCGCCGCGCACTGGAGCATGCCCGACCCGGCCGCCGACCCCGCCGGCCGCCCGGCCTTCGACCGCGCCGCCGACGAGCTCACCGAGCGCATCGAGTTCCTGCTGCACGCCCTCGCCGCCGGACCCGACCTGGAGACGTCATGACCGGAGGCACCGCGTGAGCGGCGAACCGCGCGCGGCCGCCGCACCGGCCGTCGACCGGCCGGTGGTGAGCCTGGCCACCGTGCTCAAGGAGTGGGGGCGGATCGGCTGCGTCGGCTTCGGCGGCCCGCCGGTCCACATCGCCCTGCTGCGCAAGCTGTGCGTCGAGGACCGCAAGTGGCTCGACCCGCAGGAGTTCGAGGACGCCATCGCGGCCTGCAACCTGCTGCCCGGGCCCGCCTCGACCCAGCTGGCGATCTTCTGCGCCTGGCGGGTCCGGGGCAGGGTCGGCGCGCTGGTCGGCGGGGCCGCGTTCATCGTGCCGGGGCTGATCGTCATCCTCGGCCTCGCCGTGCTGTTCCTGGGCGACCCGCCGGTCTGGGTGAAGGCCGCCGGGGCCGGCGCCGGTGCGGCCGTGGCCGCGGTCGCCGTGCAGGCCGGGGTGAGCCTGATGCCCGCCGGCTGGCAGCGTGCGCCGCAGCAGAGCAACCGCTGGCGGTGGGTGCTGTATCTACTGCTGGGGACGGTGGCGGCGGCGACGATCGGGCCGTGGCTGGTGCTGCTGCTCGTCGCCTGCGGCATCGCCGAGGCGATCGCGCAGCGCGTCCCGCCCCCGGCGCGGCGCGGCGCGGCCCGCGGGCTGCCGATGCTCGCCGCGGCGGGGCTGGGCGGCGGGGTGCTGCTGTCGGTCGCGTGGGTGGCGATCAAGGTCGGCGCCCTGTCGTACGGCGGCGGCTTCGTCATCATCCCGCTCATGCGCGCCGACGCCGTCGACAACTACCACTGGATGACCGGCGAACAGTTCCTCAACGCCGTCGCGCTCGGCCAGATCACCCCCGGCCCGGTCGTGCAGACCGTCGCCGTGGTCGGCTACGCGGCGGCCGGCATCGGCGGTGGCCTGCTCGCCTCCGCCGTCGCGTTCAGCCCGTCGTTCGCGTTCGTCCTGCTCGGCGCGCACCGCTTCGACCGCCTCCGCGACAACCGGGCCGTCCGGGCGTTCCTCGACGGCGCCGGCCCGGCCGCGATCGGCGCGATCCTCGGCTCCGCCATCCCGCTCGCCCTGACGCTCACGCAGGTCTGGCAGTACTGCGTCCTCGCCGGCGCCGCCGTCCTCATGCTCGCCCTGCGCCGCGGCCCGGTCCTGACCCTGCTGACCGCCGCCGCCGCGGGCGTCGTCATCGTCCTCGCCGGCGGCGCCCTGCCCCACTGACCGCCGCCGCCCCGGCCGCCAGCTGTAATCATGTAATGGTGTAATCAAGGCATGGCCGATAGCGAGACACCAACGCTGTTCGACTGGGCCGGCGGGACGCCCGCGATCCGCCGCCTCATCGATCGCTTCTACGACCGCGTCGAGCACGACGACCTGATCAGCCCGCTGTTCCCCGGCGGCGTCAGCGAGCAGCACCGCGCCCACGTCACCATTTGGTGGAGCGAGGTCTTCGGCGGCCCGCCCGCCTACACCGAGCTGGGCGGCTACGAGCGGATGCTCGCCCACCACCGCAACCTCGGCATCACGCCCGAGCAGCGGTACCGCTTCGCGTCCCTGATGAGCCTCGCCGCCGACGACGCCGAGCTGCCCGCCGACCCCGAGTTCCGCGCCGCGCTCGTCGGCTACCTGGAATGGGGCACCCGCATCGCGCTGTCGAACTCGCAGCCCGGGGCGAACCCGCCGCCGCACGCGCCCGTCCCGCATTGGGGCTGGGGCGTCGCGCCGCCCTATCAGCCGTGACCGTCCCGCTATCCGACTCCGGCCAGCGGGAGCCGCAACGTCACGCGGGTCGGGCCGCCCGCGGGGCTGTGCACGCGCAGGGTGCCGTCGACGGCGTCGAGGCGCTCGGCGATGCCGCGCAGGCCGGTGCCGGACGACGCGTCGGCGCCGCCCTTGCCGTCGTCCTCGACCTCGATGCGCAGGGTCCCGGCGGACACCGCGAAGGCGACCGAGGCGCGGGTGGCGGCGCTGTGCTTGACGACGTTGCCGAGGCATTCGGCGACGGCGAAGTACGCGGCCGTCGCCACCGCGGCCGGCAGCGAGGCCGGCGGGGCGCCGGTCACCGTGACCGGCACGGCGAGGTCCAGGGCCAGCGCGCGGACGGCATCGCCGAGGCCCCGGTCGGCGAGCACGGGCGGGTGGATGCTGTGCATGACGGACCGCAGGTCGTCCAGGGCCGCGACGGCGGTGGTACGGGCCTCCTCGACGAGCTTCGCGGCGGCGTCGGGGTCGTTGCGCAGCAGGCTGCCGGCCAGGCCCAGGGTCAGCGACAGGGAGGCCAGCCGGGCCTGGGCGCCGTCGTGCAGGTCCCGCTCGACCCGCTCCAGCTCGGCCGCCTGCCGGTCCACGGCTCCCCGCCGGGAACGCACCAGGGCACTGATGCGCTCCCGCCGGTCCAGCCACAGGTGCCCGGCGAACAGCAGCGACATGCCGAGCATGGTCCAGGCCGGCCAGAAGTAGCCGCCGCCGGTGACCGCGTACACGGTCAGGTCGGCGGCGGCCACCACCGCGCAGGCCACGCCGGTCTGCACGGGCCGGAACGGCAGCCTCATCGGTAGGCGAACTTCCGCAGCAGGGTCTCGGCGGGACCGCGGCCGCGCATCGCGTGGGCGGCCAGGGCGGACACGACCCACACCGCCACCGCGGCCAGGATCGCCGTCCACGTGCCGGTGAGGTGCAGCGCCCACGGGGAGAACAGCGTGACCCAGCAGATCGACTGGAAGAGGTACCCGCTGAGGGAACGCCGGCCGAGCGCCACCACCGGCGCCAGGAAGCGCGGCACGCTCGAGACGAGGCCGAACAGCGCGACGTAGCCGACGCCGCCGTATTCGCCGGTCACCGCGTGAAGTCTGGCCATGGCCTCGACGGTACCGGGGTCGGCGTGCACCATGCCCGCGCACATCAGGGCGTAGGGCAGCGCGCCGAGCGTGGAGATGCCGAGCGACCACGCGGCGGCGCGCACCAGCAGGCGGCGGTGGGCGGCCGGGTCCTCCAGCACGCGGCGGCGGCCGGCCCAGATGCCGAGCCAGACGATGACGACGAAGCCGAGCACGGTGGCGGTGTGCAGCGGCCACTCGGCCAGCCTGTCGAGGATCGAGCGGGCGTAGGAGTGCGCGGCCAGCGACGGGTTCGGGCTGTTGACGATCCCGGCGGTACCGCCGCGCCAGCCGATCGCCGCGGTGACGGCCAGGAAGGCGGCGTACGCCGTCTGGTAGGCCCAGAGCCAGAGCACGACCTTGTGGAAGCGGTCGCCGCGGCGGACGAGCAGCAGGGTGGCGACGATCCCGACGATGCCGTACGCGCCGAGGAAGTCGCCGAAGTACAGCAGCGTGGCGTGCACGGCCCCGAAGGCGATCAGCAGAGCGTTGCGGCGCAGCAGGACCCGGTTCGGGTTGCGCCGGGCCAGCTGGACCAGGCCGTAGCCGAACATGACGGCGAAGACCGGGTAGGCCCGGCTGTCGACGAACGTGGCCATGAGGAAGTTGGCGATCCGCTGCAGGCCGTGCGGCGCCGGGTCGAGGCCGGGCTGGCCGGCGAAGGCGAAGTTTGCCGCGTTGGCCAGGGCGATGAACAGCAGCATGGCGCCGCGGGCGAGGTCGGGGGCGAGGGCCCGCTCGCCGTTGCGAACCGGGCCGGGGGCCGGCGTTTCGAGGACCGTCGTTGTCATGCCCTCAGCCTGGCCGGGCGCGGTGGCGGTTTCGAGGACGCTGCTATCCCACCAGTGGGGGTACTACTACCCCTCTCCCTCGAGGTAGGCCAGCACGGCGAGGACGCGGCGGTTGTCGTCCTCGGAGGACTGCAGGCCGAGCTTGGCGAAGATGTTGTTGGTGTGCTTGGCCACGGCCTTCTCGGTGATGAACAGCGCGGTGCCGATGGCGGCGTTGGAGCGGCCCTCGGCCATGTGGGCGAGGACCTCGCGCTCCCGCGCGGTGAGCCGGTCCAGCGGCAGCACCCGCTCGCGGCTGTCGAGCAGCCGGGCCACGACGGTCGGGTCGAGCGCGGTGCCGCCGGCCGCGACCCGGCGCACGGCGTCGACGAAGTCGCCGACGTCGGAGACGCGGTCCTTGAGCAGGTAGCCGATGCCGCCCCGGCCGTCGGCGAGCAGCTCGCGGGCGTAGAGGCGCTCGACGTACTGCGACAGGACGAGCACCGGCAGGCCGGGCACCTGCGACCGGGCGGCGAGCGCGGCCCGCAGGCCCTCGTCGGTGTGCGTCGGCGGGAGCCGCACGTCGACCACGGCGACGTCGGGCGGGTCGTCGGTGAGCGCGCGCAGCAGGTCGGGGCCGGTCTCGACGGCCGCGACGACGTCGAAGCCGTGCGCCTGCAGCAGCCGGATCAGCCCATCTCGCAACAAGGCCAGATCCTCGGCCACCACCACCCGCACCGGGTCACCCTACAGCGGCGTCGAGGAGGGCGTCGGCCGCGCGGACCGCGAGGCCGTGCAGCGGCTCGGCCCGCATGACGGCGCGCACGGCCGAGCCGTCGAAGAGCATCGTGAGCTGGGCGGCCAGGAAGTCCGGGTCGGGGGCGCCGAGCGTCGTCGCGTGCTGCTGGAAGTACGCCTCCAGGAGCTTTTTGAAGTGCAGTGCGACGGCGGCGGCGGGGTGGCCGGGGTCGTGCAGCTCGATGGCGGTGTTGACGAACGGGCAGCCGTGGAACGCCGGGGTGCCGGCCAGCTCCTCCAAGCGGGCGAAGACGTGCAGGATGCGCTCGCGCGGCGGCATGTCCGCGGCCGGGTCGGGGAAGTAGCTCGCGACGGCCGCCGGGCCGTGCGTGCGCAGGCTCTCCGCGATGACGTCGTCCTTCGTCGCGAAGAGCTGGTACATCGAGCGCTTCGACACGCCGGCGGTCTGGCACAGCCGCTCCACGCCGACGGCGGCCGGGCCCTCGGCGTAGAAGAGGTCGGCGGCCGCCCGCAGCAGGCGCTCGCGGGGCGGGGCGATGGAGGTCACAGGAGCAGGTTAGCGCGCGGCTCGACAGGTGGAAACCGAGCGGTTTACCGTGGTGGAAACCGAACGGTTTCCAAGAGAGGAACTCCCATGCAGATCGACGACGCGGTGGTCCTGGTCACGGGCGGCAACCGGGGCCTGGGCAAGGCATTCGTGCAGGAGGCGCTGGCCCGCGGCGCCCGCAAGGTCTACGCGGCGGCCCGCGACGCGCGTTCGGTGGACACGCCCGGCGCCACGCCGCTGGCCCTCGACGTCACGGATCCGGAGTCGGTACGGCGGGCCGCCGCCGAGGCCAGCGACGTGACCCTGGTGATCAACAACGCCGGCATCAGCGCCCGGGCCAGCATGCTCGACGGCGACCTGGGAGACATCCGCCGCGAGTTCGAGACCAACTTCTACGGCACCGTGAACGTGACCCGCGCGTTCGCCCCGGTGCTCGCGGCCAACGGCGGCGGCCACCTGCTCAACGTGCACTCGGTGCTGTCCTGGATCAGCCAGGGCACCTCGTACAGCGCCAGCAAGGCGGCCGTGTGGCAGGCCACCAACGCGTTCCGGCTGGAGCTGGCGCCGCAGGGCACCGGGGTGACCGGGCTGCACGTGGGGTACATCGACACCGACATGACCACCGGCATCGACGGGCCGAAGGTCTCCGCCGCGGAGGTCGCCCGCCAGGCCCTCGACGGCGTGGAGACGGGCGCCTTCGAGGTGCTCGCCGACGAGGTCACCCGCACCGTGAAGCGTGGCCTGTCCGCCGACCCCGCCGCGCTGTACCCGCAGCTGGTCTAATGGGACCGGTGCTGTGGGAGTACGCCCGCCGCCTGTTCCAGACCCCGGGCTTCGGCGACACCGTCGACTTCGACCACATCAAGCGCCACTACTACGTGGTGCACCGCGATATCAACCCGTCGGGCATCGTGCCCGTGGGACCGGACCTCGCGGGCTGGCTCGCTCCGCTAGGTTGATCCGCGTGGACAACGTGACGATCGTGACCGGCGGCAGCAGGGGAATCGGCGCTGCGACGTGCGTGCGGCTCGCGCGTGACGGCCACCGGGTGGTGGTCGGCTACCGCAGCGCCGCCCACGCCGCCCACCAGGTCGTCGACGCCGTCGCCGGCGCCGGCGGCCAGGCCGTCGCCGTGCAGGCCGACACCGCCGTGGAGGACGAGGTGGTCGCCCTGTTCGCCACGGCCGCCGACCAGCTCGGCCCGGTCACCGGCCTGGTCAACAACGCCGGCATCGCCGCCCCGCTGACCCGCCTGGCCGACGTCGACACGGCCGACCTGCGCCGCGTGATGGACGTCAACGTCATCGGCGCCTTCCTCTGCGCCCGCCAGGCCGCCCGGGTGATGACCGCGGGAGGCGCGATCGTCAACGTCTCCTCCACGGCCGCCACCCTGGGCAGCCCCGGCAACTACATCCACTACGCCGCCAGCAAGGCCGCCGTCGACGCCCTCACCCTGGGCCTGGCCAAGGAGCTCGCGGCCGACGGCATCCGGGTCAACGGCGTGGCCCCCGGCTTCGTGCACACCGAGATCCACGAGCAGACCGGCGACCCGGACCGCGCCGCGAACGTGGTCTCCCGCATCCCGGTCGGCCGGCTCGGCAACCCGGAGGAGATCGCCGAGGCCATCGCCTGGCTGCTGAGCCCCGCCGCCTCCTACACCACCGGCGCGACCCTGCGGGTGGCCGGCGGCCTGTAGGCGTTCACCGGGTCAGGAACGGCCGGCCAGCTCCCGCCGCAGCAGCGGCGCCAGCTGGTCCATGGCCGTGCCGAGCCAGTCGATGAGCCCGTCCGGCAGGGTGTCGTGCACCCACACCAGCCGGCTGCCCGTTCACGAACGCCGCCGCGGAGTACCCGGACCCGTCCCACCCGGTCCGCCAGACCATCGCCGACTACCACCGCTGGAACCGCACGCTGTTCCGCGACCTGCTGGCCGCCGCCGCCCACCCGGCCCCGGAACCCACCGCCACGATCCTGATGGCGCTGCGCGACGGCATCGTGATCGGCGGCTCCCTGGACGACCCGGCCGAGCTGCAGCCCCACATCCGCACGACGGTCACCGCAACGGGATCGTGCCGTCGACCGTGAGGACCCGGTAGCCGGCGGCGCGGGCCTGGGTGGCGATCAGGCGGGCAAAGGCGGCGTCGCGCCGCATCCAGCGGTCGAAGGACGCGTCCGGGTCGGGGGTCGCGGCGAGCAGGGCGCGGGCCCAGGGGCGGCGGGCGTAGTACCGGCGCTGGAAGGGCTCGGTGGGCACGATCCACACGGCGTGGGTGGCGGGGACCTTGTGGGCGGCCAGCAGCTCCGGCAGCAGGGCCGCGCCCTCGGCGAGGACCGGACCGGGCACGGCCGCCAGGTCGCGCAGGATGAGCGGGAACTCGTCGCGGTACAACTGCAGCACGTCGGCGACCTGGACCTCGACGGGCTGGGCGAGCCGCGCCGCCACGCCCATGGCGGCGACCTTCGCGAACGCCGGGCCGGCCGCGTGCCGCTCGAAGGCGTCGTCGCACGAGTACAGCGTCGCGCCCCTCGCCGCCGCGAGCAGCCCCGCGACCGTGCTCTTGCCCGAGCACGGCGAACCGCCGATCCACCAGCTCGTCATGCGCGGCTCCTTCCCTTCCTCGACGGCCTCGGCCATGGCGGCCGAGATCGCGCGCGGGACGTCGAGGACCTAGCCGTGCCACTGTCGCCAGAGTTTGGCGTACGGGCCGCCGTGGGTGATCAGGTCGTCGTGGGTGCCCAACTCGATGATCCTGCCCGCGTCCATCACCGCGATCCGGTCCGCGTCGTGGGCCGTCTGCAGGCGGTGGGCGATGGCGATCACCGTGCGGTTGTGCAGCACGGCGGCCAGCGCCCGCTCCGCCACCCGGGCCGCGCGCGGGTCCAGCAGCGCGGTCGCTTCGTCGAGGATCACCGTGTGCGGGTCGGCCAGCAATACCCGGGCCAGTGCGAGCTGCTGCGCCTGGGCACCGGTCAGCGGGTGCTCGCCGAGGTCGGTGTCCAGGTCCCGGGCCCAGTCCGCGCCGACCGTGCGCAGCGCCTCGGCCAGGCGGTCGTCCGACGCCGGCACCATGAGGTTGTCCCGGACCGTCTCGCGGAAGACGTGGTGCTCCTGTGTCACCAGGACCACCTGCCGGCGCAGCAGATCCGGCGGAAGCTCGGCCACTGCGACGCCGCCGACGGTGACCGCGCCGGTGTGCGGCCGGTCCACGCCGGCCAGCAGCCGGCCGAGGGTGGACTTGCCGGCCCCGGAGAGGCCGACGATCGCCAGCCGCTCGCCGGGCTGGACCGTGAGATCCACGTCGTGCAGCACGTCCGGCCCGCCGGGGTAGGCGTAGCGGACGCCTTTCACCTCGATGCGGTCGCTTCCCGGGGCGGCCGTGGCCGTCGCCGGGGCGGCCGGCACGGCGGCCAGCCCCTCGACCCGGGCGAACGATGCGCTGCTGCTCTGCAACTGCTCCAGCCAGATCAGGATGGTGTCCATCGGTCCGATCAGCTGACGCAGGTACAGGGCGGCCGCGACGACCGTGCCGAGCGTGATCCGGTCGCCGCGGTAGAGCAGGCCGCCGATCAGGAGCACCAGGACGACCGGGATGTTGTACGAGCCTTCGGCCACCGGGAAGTACACCGACCTCAGCCGCAGCGTAGCCAGCCGGCTGCGCCTGGTCCGGGCGATGGCGGCCCGGCCCACCGCCAGCCGGGACCGATGCAGCCGGAAGGCCTCGATGGTGCGCGCCCCGGCGGCGGTCGCCGCCAGCTCCTCCGCCAGTTCGGAGTTCGCGGCGCCCTCCTCCAGGTAGGCGTTGCGGGCCCGGCGCAGGTACCAGCGGCCGGTGATCACGATGCCGAACAGCCCGAGGAGGCCGGACAGCCCGAGCAGCGGGTCGAGCACGAGCACCGCCGCGAGCAGGAACACCAGATGGATGCCGGCCACGAACGCGCCTGGCAGCACATCGCGCAGCGTGCCGGCGATCGCGTCCACATCGGTCGTGCCACGGGCGGCCAGGTCGCCCGGCGGCACCCGCTCGATCACCGAGGCGGGCAGGCTCAGCGCGCGGCTCAGGAAGCCGATCCGGATGCGGGCCGCGGTGCGCTCGCCGAACCGGTATCCGAGCAGCAACGCCCACCGGGCGAGCAGCGTCTGGGCCAGCGCGCACAGCAGCACCGCGCCGGCCAGCAGGTCGATCCGGGCGGCGGCGCGGGGTCCGGTGACCGCGTCGATGATCCGGCCCAGCAGGTACGGCGCGCCCAGGGCGGCCACCGCGGCCAGCACGTTCAGCAGGAGGATGGCGGCCGCGGCCCGCCTGTCGGCGGCGATCAGCCGGCCGGCTGCCCGGGCGACCTGACGGGTGTCCGCGATCGGCAGCGTCGGGGTGCTCACAACGCCTCCTGCGCCGCGGTGAACGTCCGGCTCACCAGGTCGCGGTACCCGGGCTCGCGTTCCAGCAGCTCGCGGTGCGTCCCGGAGGCGGCGACCCGGCCGTCGACCAGGTAGATCACGACGTCGGCCCGGTCCAGCAGCACCGGCGAGGTCGTGGACAGCAGGGTGCCCCGTCCGGCGCGGGCCGCGGTCAGCCGCTCGGCGATGGCCGCCTCGGTGTGCGCGTCCACCGCCGAGGTCGGCTCAGCCGCGAGCAGCATCTCCGGGTCGGCGGCCAGCGCCCGGGCCAACCGGACCCGTTGCCGCTGGCCGCCGGAGAGGTTTCGGCCGTCGCGTTCGATGCGGTGGTCGAGCCCGGCGATGTCGGTTGCCACCGCGGACCTGATTGCCTGCCGTACCGCGTCGTCGCCGACGTCGGCACGGCCCGCGACCACCTCCCGCAGCGTCCCGGCGAACAGGTCCGCCTCGTGGTCGGCCACCAGAATGCGCTCGCGTACCGCCGGTTTGGCGACCTCGGCGATCCTGTGCGGGCCCCAGGCGGCGGCGGTCTCCCCGTACCGGCCGAGCCGGTCGATGATCGCGGCCGCATCGCCGGGGCGCCTCGAGACCAGCATGGTCAGCCGGCCCGGTTCGGCGACGACGCCGGACTCCGGGTCGCGCAGGGTCGCCGGGCCGTGTGGGGCCGTGCCACTGCCCGGCTCCTCGACGGGTAACCGCAGGAATGCGATGATCCGCCGGGCAGCGATCACCCCGCGGCTGGCATCGCCGGCGCTGAAGATCAGCATCCAGGTGGGCACGACGAGGATCGCCACCTCCCCGTACACCGCGACCAGTTCGCCTGCGGTGAGGTCGCCGCGGACCGCCAGGCGCGCGGCCAGCCAGGTAACCCCGGCCAGAAAGATCGTCGGAAGGCCGTCGCCCAGCGCGGTGATCCAGCTCAGCGCCCCGCCCATCCGGTAGCCCTCAGCCCGGACTCCGTCCGACTGGGCGGCGAACCGGCGCAGGTGGGCTTCCTTGCCGCCCAGGCCGTTGAGGATGCGCAGCCCGCCGAGCACGTCGACCAGCCGCGCGGCCAGCCGACCCTGCCGCTCCCGGTACTCCCCGCCGGCGCTGTTGAGCCGGTGCAGCAGCGGTCCGAGCACCACCGCCAGCACCGTGACCCCGGCCGCCACCACCAGCGCGAGCATCCCGGACACCCGCGCGAGCAGGGTCATCACGACCGCGTATGCGACGACCGCGCCCACACCCGGCCCCGTCACGGTGAGCGCCCGCGCGACCAGCCACACGTCCCCGATGCCGATGGTGACCACCTCACCCGCGGTGATCCGGCGGGGAAGCGCGGCGCCCAACTCCACGCCATGGGCCATGACCGCGTCAGCCGTGCGCAGCGCGCCGTCCAACCGGATTTTCGTCATGGTCCGGTGCCGGAGGATGCCGAGCACCGCGTTCGCCACACCCACCACAAAGATCGCGCCGACCCAGGCGACCAGCGGTCCAACCCGCCGCGGGTGCAGGCCCCGATCGATGGCCTGGGAAATCAGGTACGGCGTGACCGCCAGACTGATCATCCAGAGCGAACTCCACAGCGCGCCGAAGGCGATCCGCCGTTTCTGTTGCCACACCAGCCAACCCAGATATCGTCCCGGCCCCCGTGTCCGCATCCACTCATCATCTCCGATGAGCACCCCGCGGCCGAACCGCTATTTCGCCGGCCCGGCGCGCGGCGTTGTCCGTGAGTGAGTTGCTGTCATGGCGGATGGAGCGACTCCGGGCCGCGAGGTTGTGGACCCGGTCTACAGGACGACCCTGTTCGCCACGAGACGGCTCTGACCCACCCGTCGTCCGGGACGCCGATTATTGTCGTACCCTCCGCCTAGTCTCGGTTCGTGACTGTGCGCACGCTGTCCCGCACCGACGCCCGCCGCCTTGCCGTGCGCGCCCAGCTGCTGGACGCCCACCGCCCGCATGGGATGTTCGACGCTGTACGGCGGTTGACGCTGCTGCAGAACGATCCGACCGCGGCCGTCGCACCCAACGCCGACCTCGTCCTGTGGAGCCGTCTCGGCTCCGGCTACTCCCCCACGCAGCTGCGCGACGCCATCGACGAGCAGGCCCTGCTGGAGCTGCGCGGCCTGATCCGGCCGCCGGAAGACCTCGCGCTGTATCGGGCGGACATGGCCGAGTGGCCGGGCCGTCCTCCGCTTCGTGACTGGCAGGAGAGCGTGCGGGGCTGGGTGGATGCCAACAATGGCTGCCGGCTGGACATCCTCGCCCGGCTCCGCGCCGACGGGCCGCTGCCCGCGCATGAGCTGCCGGACACGTGCGTGATCCCGTGGCGCTCCTCGGGCTGGTCCAACGATCGCAACGTCCTGAGGATGATCGACTTCCTCGTGCAGCGCGGCGAGGTCGCGGCCGCCGGCCGGCGCGGCGCCCACCGGCTGTGGGACCTCGCCGAGCGGGTGTACCCGGACGACGTGGTGCCCTACGAGGACGCGGTGCGGATCCGTGACGAACGCCGGCTGCGCGCGCTGGGCATCGCGCGCGCCCGCGCCCCGGAGAACCCGGTCGAGCCGATGGACGTACGGGCCGCGGGCAAGCCGGCGGTGGTCGAGGGCGTGAAGGGCGAATGGCGCATCGACCCCGAGCTGCTGGACCGGACGTTCACCGGCCGCGCCGCGTTGCTGTCCCCGCTGGACCGGCTCGTCTACGACCGCAAGCGGATGACCGAGCTGTTCGAGTACGACTACCAGCTGGAGATGTACAAGCCGGCCGCCAAGCGCCGGTGGGGCTACTGGGCGCTGCCGATCCTGTACGGCGACCGGCTGGTCGGCAAGCTCGACGCCACCGCCGACCGCAAGGCCGGTGTGCTTCGGGTGGACGCCGTCCACCAGGACGTACCGTTCAGCAAGGCGATGACCGCTGCGTTGCAGTACGAGATCCATGACCTGGCGGACTGGCTCCACCTGACCCTGGCCTCGACGACCTGAACACTTGCCGGCGGCTGCTCGACCTGATGGCGCAGGAGCTTCAGGCATCCATGCCTACGAGCCCGCCGCGCGACGACGAGTCCTGGTCGCAGTGGACCGCCCGGCGCGCCCGGGAGCGCCGCCAGCTGCTGCTGTCCCGCCGCGACGGGGCGCGACTGGTCGTCGGCACGCGACCCGGGCCGGCCATCGCCCGGCAGGCCGAAGCGGAACTGCGGCCCCTCGTCGGCGCCGGGTTCACACCCGCCCAGGCGCTCCGCTCGATCACCGCCATCGGCCACTACGTCACGGGGTTCGTCATGGAGGAGCAGTCCGCGCGACACCGGCCCGAGCCGGACCCGCCGGCATCACCAGGCCTGGCGATCCAGGACACCCCCACCCTGGTGGCGGCCATCCGCGAAGGCGGACCACCCGAGAGCAACGAAGCGTTCGAGCAAGGCGTCGCGATGCTGATCGACGGCATGCAGGCGCTGCTGCAACGCACCACCGGCCGGTAGCGCCGGCCGCCACGAGCGGCAGGTCACGCGTGGGGATGACCGGTGACGCCGTCCAGGATGGCGATCAGGTTGTGGTCGAAGGTTTCCTCGGCGTCGAGGTGAGCGCCGTCGATGACGAGCCGGGCGACGGTGGGAAAGTGGCCCGTGTCGAGCATGCGTGTCAGGTAGGGCCCGAGGGCGGCCTGCCAATCGGACACGTCGGTGCCGGTCGAACGGGCGGTGCGTCGCTCGGTGATCTCCCTGCGGAGCGCCCCGACCATGAACGCGTTGAGGGCACCCAAGGCCCGCTGGAGATCGTCGATATCGCGGACGCCAGGGGCCTGGCTGAGCGCCGCCGCGGTCGATTCGCCCACGGCGAGCGCATGAGGTCCCAGGTGCGGCCTCGCGCCGAGCAGGTCGGCGAACCACTCGTGAGCAAGAGCGGCATCGCGGGTCCGGTGCACGATGGCCAGCACCGTGGCGCGCCACTCGGAGTGCTGGCCGGCCTCCGCGATCTGGGCATACACGGCGTCGACCATCAGATCGAGCAGTTCGGATCTGTTGGTCACGTAGTCGTAGAGCCGCATCGGACCGACGCCGAGCTCTTTGGCGATCTTGCGTACCGATAGCGCCTCGAGGCCGTCCGCGTCGGCGAGCCGGATCGCCGTGGCGGCGATCTTCGCGCGGCTCAGCGACACCGGCGCCGCCCGCGGCTGCGGCTCGGGCCGTTCCCAGACGGGCAGAGGTGCGCTACCGTACGGTGTATCCATGAGATACAGCGTACGGTAACGGAGATGAAGATGCGAATCGCCATCGCCGGCGGTGGCCTCGGCGGCCTGACGCTGGCCCGAATCCTGCACCGGCACGGCATCGGCGCGGTGGTGTACGAACGCGAGGCAAGCCGATCCGCGCGGTCCCAGGGCGGCATGCTCGACCTGCACCCGGAGTCCGGGCAACAGGCCCTGGCCGATGCGGGACTCACCGCCCGATTCCGGTCCGAGGCACGGCCGGAGGGCGAGGAGCATCGCATCCTCGACCCGGCCGGACGCACCCTCGTGCACCACAAGCCACAACCCGGCAACTTCTCCGGGCGCCCCGAGATCGACCGCGCCGCGCTGCGCGATCTTCTGCTCGATTCGCTCCCCGCCGACGCTGTCGTGTGGCAGCGCCGGCTCGTCGCGGCGACGCCACGACCCGGCGGAGGCTTCGGGCTGACATTCGACGGCGGCCACAGCGCCGGCTGCGACGTCCTCATCGGCGCCGACGGCGCGCGCTCGGTCGTCCGGTCGCTGCTGACCGACGCGACACTGTCGTACGTCGGCACCTTGGTGGAGCTCAGCATCAGCGACGCCGACCGGCGCCACCCGGACCTCGCCGAGCTGGTCGGCCCCGGAAACTTCTGGTGCATCGGCGTGAACCAGATCCTGGCAGCACAACGCCTCGCCGACGGCGGCATCCGAGTCGGGATCTCCCTGCGCGCGGAGGATCGGCACCCGGACACCTACCGCAGCAAGCGCGCCCTGCTGGACATGTTCGATGGCTGGAACCCCAGGCTCACCGCACTCATCGAAGCCGGCGACGGCCCGCCAGCCCCACGCAGGATCGAGGCGATGCCCGCCGATACCCGCTGGGACCACCAGCCGGGCATCACCCTCATCGGTGACGCCGCGCACCTCATGCCGCCGGTCGGCGAGGGCGCCAACCAGGCCATGCTCGACGCCGCCGAACTCGCCGCCGAGATCGCCACCAACCCAGCCGACCCCGACTCGGCGATCCGGGCGTACGAGGAGGCGATGTTCACGAGAATCCACCCGATCGCCGAGATGTCCGCACGAATCCAGGCGATGATGCTGTCCCCCACCGCGGCCGACGACATCGTCCGCTTCTTCACGCCGCGGCCCACCGAGCCGGCCCCCGCGGACTGATACCACCTGACGAAGGCAGGTGGTTCCCTCAACGCAGCCGAATGATGCGGCGGAGGCGGGGCACATGCCGGCCATGTCGCAGCTACTCGTCACGTCGTACGGCGACCCGCGCGAGTCCGTATCGCTGGCGCCGGGGTCCGATTCGGTGCTGGGGACCGACGACATCCTCGTCGAGATGGAGGCCGCGCCGGTCAACCCGTCCGACTTCCTGCTCGTGCGGGGTGACTACGGGGTGCGGCCGCCGCTGCCGAGCCCGCTCGGCGGCGAGGGAGTCGGGCGGGTGATCGACGCCGGTGTGGGCGCGGGTCGGCAGCTCGTCGGGCGGAGGGTGGTCATCCTGCCCAACTACGAGCAGGGGACCTGGGCGGACCGGGTGGCGACGTCGTACCGCAACGTCGTGCCGATCCGCGACGACGGCGACCCGCTGCAACTCGCCATGCTGCCGATCAATCCGGCGACCGCGTACCTGTTGCTGCACAGGTTCGCCAAGCTGGCCCCCGGCGACTGGGTCGGCCTGAACGCCGCCAACTCTGCCGTCGGCCTGTGCATCATCGCCCTCGCCCGGCTGCAGGGCCTCCAGACGCTCAACATCGTGCGGCGCGAGGCCGCGGCCCAGACGGTGCGTGACGCCGGCGGGGACCGCGTGATCGTCGCCGGGGACGACCTGCCCACCCAGATCGCCGACGCGCTGGACGGTGCGCAGCTCGCCCTGGCGCTGGATGCCACGGCCGGCCCGGTCGTCGCCGACCTCGCTGCGGCGCTGAGGTTCCGGGGCACGATCGTCAGCTACGCCTACGTGACCGACGCGCCACCGGCCGTCCGCGCCCACGACGTCATCTTCAAGGAAGTGACGCACACCGGGTTCTGGCTGCTCAACTGGCTGCGCCACGCCCCGCGCACCGAGATCGAGCAGACCTACCACGCACTCAACGACCTCGTCGCCAGCGGCGAGCTGGCCGTCCCGGTCGACGCGACCTACCGCCTCGACCACTACCACGAGGCGATCGAACACGCGATGACGCCGGGACGCAGCGGCAAGATCCTGTTCACGTTCTCCTGACGCCCGTTTGGAGGCTGCCCTCGATCTGCGTGACGAGGCCGGCGCAGGTCCGCGCGTACATGCCGTACATCTGCTCGTCGCGCTGGCTGAGCCAGTGGAAGATCTCGGCGGCCTCGCGGGCCGCGGCGAGCGCCTTCGCGGGCTCGAGACCGCGGTCGTGCCGGATCTTCGCCGCGTACCCGAGGGAAAGCGCGAGGTCGGGCAGGTTGGCGGGCTGCCGCTCGACAAGGCTGCGGAAGTGTGCGGCCGACTCCTCGGCCCACCGCAGCGCCGACAGATGGTCGGACATCTGGTTCTGGGCGAGCGCGAGCTGGTAGCACGAGCGCCCCGCCTGTTCGTCCCTGGCCGGGCCCGTGAGCTTCCGCGCCTCGGCGACGGCCTCTTCGCACGCCGTGACCGCCTCCGGAAGCCGCCCGGCCGCTGCCGCCCGCTTGCCCGCGACCCGCAGCGCGTCGGCGAACTGGGAGCGGTACAGACCGGGATTGGCCCGCACCAGCGGCCGGTAGAGCGCGACGGCCTCTTCGGCGGCGGCCAGCGAGCCGGCGTGGTCGCGCCGCCGGTCCAGGTCTTCGCTGCGCGAGACCAGTAGGTTGGCGAGCGCCGGGAGATAGCGGGCCGGATCGGTGCGGGCGAGCTCCCGCAGCTGTGCCTCGCTGTGCGAGGACTCCTCGGCGCTCTGGTCGGACCGGCCCGCCATCCGGTGGATGTACGCGATGGTCTCCGTGGCCGACGCCTCCTGCGCGGCGTAGCGCGCGGGGTCCCGGCGGAAGAGGGCCAGCGCCTCCTGCGCGCGGTTGAGGGCCTCGTCGAGCCGGTCGAGGCGGGCCATGATGACGGCCTGCCGGATCAGCAGGTTGCCGAAGGTGCCGGCGTAGAGGTGGGCCGGCAGGTTCGGCAGCACCGCCAGCAGCGTGCGGTAGCGCTCGACGGCCTCGTCGACGTAGGGCAGCGCCTCGGCCGGGCGTCCGAGGGAGTCAAGGCGCGCGGCGACGCCGCTGAGCGCTGCGGCGAGATCGGGCAGGGCCTCCGCGCGGTCGCCGGCGAAGGCGCGCCAGTGTCGCAGCGCCTCGGTGGCCACGTCGAGCGCCTCGTGGTCCTCGCCGACGTACGCGAGCCGCACGGCGAGCATGCTGAGCGCGCGGGCGTTCTCCCGAGGGTCGTCCCGGGTCGCCACCAGGTGGGGCGTGATCTTGCGAAGGACCGCCACCGCGCCGACGTCGAGGTCGATGTGCGGCCGCTCGGGGGTGGGCAGCCGGGACGCGACCGCCTCCAGGACGGCCATGTCCACGTCGGGGATCGAGGCCAGCGCCGTCAGCGCGGCGCTGCCGGCGTCGACGGCGATCCGCGGATCGCGGCGCAGGACCGGGAACAGCGAGGCCGGGCCGAGGTGCGGCCAGCGACGTGCGGCCTCCGCGAGGAAGGTCACGGGGCGCGCCGGAGCGACGTGGGCCAGCACCGTCGCGGCCATGCCGGCGGCCCAGTGCTGCGCGGGATAGTCGGCGGTGTGCCCGGTCGTGGTCAAGGCGAGGAAGTCCTCGGCGAGCCGGTCCGGGTACAGCGGTTCGAGCACCGTCGAGTCGTCTCCGCCGAGGGACGGATAGCAGCGGCGGTGGTCGTCGAGGATGCCGTCGCGGCGCTCGCCGAGGCCGACGCGATCCAGCACGGCCGACCCGGCTGCCCGGTTCACCGCCCCGGTGAGCGCCGCGGCGAAGACCGCGCGGCCCATCGTCGCCGGCGGCGTCGCGTAGTGCTCCGCGCCCGGCCCGGTGCGGCTGGTGCCGTCGTTGTAGAGGTTGGCCCAGTGCAGGTGCTCGCGGTCGAGCAGGTAGATCGTCAGCCCGGCCATGTCGCCCGGCGGCGGCTTCCCCCGGCTGTACGCGTCGACCGCGACCAGCGCGGCCATGTGCAGGCCCAGCGTCAGCCCCATGTCGGGGTCGTCCAAGGACGCGGGTGGAGCGATGGCACTCCCGTCGGGCAGCCCGTACCGGTCGGCGAAGCCGTCGCGGGCGGCGCCGAACATCTCCGCCCGCCGCTCGCCGGTGGCCGGCAGCGGCTCCAGCGCCTGGCCCGACGTGCCGGCCTGATAGTTGGCGAGGGCGGCACGCACGGCCGGCCAGCCGTCGGCGGAGCGCGCAAGAAGCAGGACCCGGACCGGCAGCTCCGGGCGGTGCAGCAGGGCGTTGCTCAGCAGCCAGGTCAGGTGCGACAGCGGCCAGCGGTCGGCGTAGTCGACGATCAGCACCAGCCCGCGATGGCCCTCGGTACGCAGGTCCTGGCTGCCCGGCGGCGGCAGCACGCTGCCCGGGCCGTGCACGGCGACGACCGCCAGCCAGCCGTCCTGCTGTGCCTCGGCCGCGAACTGCGCCGCGAGGCGGCTCTTCCCGGCGCCGCCCGGGCCGTGCAGCCAGCGGACGGCCAGCCGGGGACCCGTGGTGCGCCACTGGCGCAACTGGGCCAGCTCCGCCTCCCGGCCGGTGAACTCGACGAGCGCGTACCTCGCGTTGAGCATCCGGCTCGGCAGCTCTCTGAGCCACTCGGCGTCGGCCTCCGGGGCGGGCTGCCAACGCTGCAGGACGTAGAGCGGGGTGCCGTCGCCGAAGACGTGGATGTCGGCACCGATCGCGCCGTACGCGAACCCCGCGGTGGACGTGATGTTCTGCTGCGGCGCGCTCACGGATTGCCGGGGTGGTTGATGATGTTGCCGAACATGACGCCCTGCGCCGTCGCGCCCTGCGCCGAGGCGTTGATGTTCTGGATGTACTGCTGCTGCGGCGCGGGCAGGGCCTCTCGCACCCGCGTCGTCAGGCCCTGCAGCTCCTCGGCCGCCTCCGGGTATTCGGCGAGCAGGTCGGCCAGCCGCGTCTGCCAGGTGCTCGCCAGCCGCTGCCGCAGCTCGTCCCGCGCGACGCCGTCGGCCGCCGTGATCGCCGCGGCGTCCTCGTCGAGCCAGCCCGACACGAGCGTCGCGCGGCGCTCGCCGGCGTGCCTGAAGAGCCTCGCGATGCCGTCGCGGGCCACGTTCCAGACGTCGGTGGCGACCGCGGTCATCAGCGTCGTGCCGCCCGTCGTGACAATCGGCAACAACCAATCGGCAACCATGCCATCCCCCTCCGTGTCGCACGGATCCAACACCGAACCGCCTGGCCGCACAAGGCCGGTCCCGGCGACCCGGCCGACCACAGTGGACACCTGACCAGGGTTAGCCCAGGTGCGCTCACCCCGATGCACCGACGCGACGGCGGTCACCTCGCCGTGTTCCGGCGCCGCGGCCGGAGCCCTGGAATGATGGATCGTATGAGTGACTGGAATGACAAGATCATCGAGGAGTTTCGCGCCAACGAGGGGCAGGTGGGCGGCCAGTTCGCGGGCGCGCCGCTGCTGCTGTTGCACACCGTGGGCGCCAGGAGCGGGCAGCCGCGGGTGAACCCGATGATGTACCAGAAGATCGACGACGGCTACGCGGTCTTCGCCTCCAAGGCCGGGGGGCCGACCAACCCCGACTGGTACCACAACGTGCTCGCCCACCCGTCCGTGCGCGCCGAGATCGGGGCCGGCGAGGTCGACCTCGTCGCCCGGGTCGCCACCGGCGAGGAGCGGGAGCGCATCTGGAGCGCGCAGAAGGCGGCGTACCCGGGCTTCGCCGACTACGAGCGCAAGACCGACCGCCAGATCCCGGTCGTCATCCTCGAACCCGCCGGAGCCTGAGCCGCCATGCGCGCGATCCGGATCATGCCGAACCTGCGGGTGGACGACGTCGAGGCGGCAAAGGGGTTCTACACCGGGTTTCTCGGCCTGAGCACCGAGGAGTTCAACATGGGCTGGGTGGCGCGCTACACCTCACCCGAGACCGGCGCCATCGTGCAGCTCGTCACCCGGGACCAGACGTCGCCGGAGGATGCCGCGATCTCGATCCACACGCCCGACGTCGAGGCGGCCTACGCCGAGGCACAGCGGCTCGGCTACGAGATCGTGCACCCGCTGACCACGGAGGAGTGGGGCGTGCACCGCTTCCTGGTGCGCGCCCCCGACGGCACCGTGGTCAACATCGTGGGGCACGACTCGTAGGTCAGGACGCGAAGTGGGTGCCGTGGTAGAAGAAGCGGCCCAGGCCCACGGTGAAGATGAGCAGGCCGTAGGCGGCGTGTTCGACGCAGACGGTGAACAGCGAGCGGGTCTGCTGGTAGCGGCGGGCGAAGAGCCAGCCGCCCAGCAGGGTCAGGATCACCGCGATCGGGTTGCCGAACAGCAGGTGGGCCAGGCCGAAGGAGACGGCGCTGGCCCCTGCGGCGATCTTCTCGTTGCGCAGCAGCGGGGCGTAGCGGTGCAGCAGGAACGCGCGGAAGAGCAGCTCCTGCGGGTAGACGGAGACCACGGGGTACGCCACCACGATCAACGCCCACAGGGCCGGGTTGTGCCGCGGCAGGTCGAACAGGTGCGCACGGTCGAAGAGGAACACGGCGGCGACGGCGAGGACCGCCGCGACGGCCCAGAGGCGCAGGATCCGCGGCCACGCGGGGCGCAGGGCCGAGGCGCGCCAGAGATCACGGCGGTCGAAGTCCGAGACCCGGCGGAAGTACCACACCACGCCGATCGTCAGCACCAGCAGGATCGGGATCGGGCCGCCCGGCACGTGCACGAAGGCGAACGTCACGGGAAGCGCGACGAACAGCAGGATGAACTCGGCCGCCATCCGGGGGACGGTGTCACCCACAGGTGACGATCTGCTTCTAATCTCGTGGACGATGCGCATCGCGAGCTACAACGTCGAGAACCTGTTCAACCGGGCCAAGGCGCTGGATCAGCGCACGTGGGCGGCCGGGCGCCCGGTGCTGGAGGCGTTCGCGCGGGCCGGAGAGCTGCTCGAGGAGTCCGTCTACACCGACGAGGTCAAGCGGGAGATCCTGCGCGAGCTGGCCCGGCTCGGGCTTCGCAACGGGGACCTGGCCAAGTTCGCGCGGCTGCGGCAGAACCGGGGCCGGCTGCTGAGGCGGGCCCGGGACGGGCGGGTCGAGGTGGTGGCCGGCGGGCGGGCCGACTGGATCGGGTGGGTGGAGCTGACCACCGACCGGTGCGACGAGCAGGCGCTGCTCAACACCGCCCGGGTGATCCTCGACGTGCGCGCCGACGTGCTCGGCGTGATCGAGGCGGAGAGCCGCCACGCGTTGAAGCGGTTCACCGAGGGCGGCCTGCGCGGGCTGTACCACCACATCATGGTCATGGATGGCAACGACGAGCGGGGCATCGACGTCGGGGTGATGTCCACTGGGGACTTCCCGCTGGTCGGGCAGCGGACCCACGTCGACGACGCGGACGAGCGCGGAAGGGTCTTCAGCCGCGACTGCCCGGAGTACCACTTCGACATCGGCCGGACCGAGCACCTGGTCGTGCTGGTGAACCACCTCAAGAGCAAGGGCTACGGCGGCAAGGTCGCCTCGGACGCGACCCGGCGCCGGCAGGCGGCCCACGTGAAGCGGATCTACGAGGCGCAGCGCTCGCCCTACGTGGTGGTGCTCGGGGACCTCAACGACACGCCGGAGAGCGATCCCCTCGCCCCGCTGCTGCGCGAGACCGACCTGCGCGACATCTCGGCCCACCCGGGCTTTTCCGACGGCGGGCGGCCCGGGACGTACGGCTACTGCACCGCCCGCAACAAGCTCGACTACGTGCTGCTCTCCCCCGCCCTGTTCGACGCCGCGACCGGCGGCGGGATCGAGCGCAAGGGCGTGTGGGGCGGCCGCAACGGGGTGCTGTGGCCCATCTACGACACCATGACGAGGGCGGTGCACGCGGGCTCCGACCACGCCGCGATCTATGCGGACATCGATCTGAACGAACTGTGATCCCACATACGGTGAAATTTGCGCTCAGAGTAGCCGTAACATCGCCCCGCGTGAAACTCTTGACTGCAGGTGAAGATCACACCAGCCGGGGGTCGGAAGCGGAGGGGAGATGACGGCGACTGCGGCCACCACCAGCCTCGCCTCTGGCGAGCCGCCGATCAACTTCGCCGCGCACCAGCTGCGGGCCGGCAACCTCGCCGGCGCGCGCGACGACTTCGAGCAGATGCTGGCCATGCTGCTCGCGGCGATCTACCCCGGCGCCCGGGCGATCAGCGCCAATCCCGGCGACTGGGGCATCGACATCCTCCTCGGCGAGCTGTCCGGGCTCGTGGTGATCTGGCAGTCGAAGTACTTCTGGCCGATCGTGACCCGCTCGCACCAGGGCCAGATCCGCGAGTCCTTCGACTCCGCGGTCGCCGCCGCCACGCGCAACGGCTACCGGCTGGCCCAGTGGGTGCTGTGCGTGCCGGCGAGCATGGACGCGCCGACCGCGCAGTGGTGGGACAACTGGCGGGCCCGCCGGCACCGCGAGACCGGCGTGCAGATCGAGCTGTGGCACGAGAACGCGCTGCGCAACCTGCTGATCAAGCCGGACTGCGCGCACGTGCGCCGACACTTCTACGACCCCTACGCGGCGCCGGCGGGGCCGGTCCAGCCTCCGCGCGTACCGCTGCACGACCTCGCCGCCGAGGACGCCGACACGCTCGAGCCCGCGCTGTTCGTGCGGCAGCTGCGCGCGGCCGGGCACCTGGAGGTCGGGGCGGCCAAGCGGGAGTACTTCAACGCCGACCTCCTGGCCCGCGAGATCCTCGACAAGCGGGTCCCGGCGGAGCTGGAGGCCCTCGACGAGGCCGACGGCGTGGTGCACGGCATCTGGGAGGCCGACTTCAACGCGCACGTGACCCGGCACCCCGGCAACCAGCTGCTGCCCGGCCTGCACGCCTCGGTGATGCACGAGATCCGGGAGACGGGCGCGTTCCCGGCGGGGCTGCGGGCCGGGCCGGTGCACCGCTGCGGGCTCATGCACCGGGTGGTCGAGCAGCGCCGGGCCGGCTGGGTGACGCACTGGCGGGAGCTGCTGTGACGCCCGACGATCTCACCCGCTTCCGGCAGGCGCGGCTGCTGCTCGTGCTGGCTTGCGCGGGCGAGCCGATCGACGCCGAGCGGCTGGGCGTCTACGAGTTCCTCGCCGGGCACCCGCTGCTGCTGGCCCGGGCCGACGACGACCCGGACCGCACGGCGCTGCGGCTGGCCGGGTTCGACGACCGGACGGTCGGCTACGCCAGCCCCGCGCAGCGCTTCGCCACCGCCCAGCTGCACCTGGGCCGCGACCTCGGCGCGCTGGTCGCCCGCGGGCTGGTCGACGTGGCCGCCGCCGGGCGGGTGACCTACGGGCTCACCGAAGAGGGAGCGATCATAGCCGGACGATTCACGGCGATGTATGCTCAGTCATACATCACAGCGGTACGCATCGTCATCCGGCGGCTCCGCCGCCTCAGTGGTCGTAAACTTCGGGAGGGCCTGCGCATCTGGCTCGTCCCGGTCATTCTCCCCATCGAGGATCGGCCATGATTGGTCTGCGCACCCACGGCATCCGGATCAGGCGGCTGCGCCTGCACGGCGACGACCGCGGCTACGACGTCGACTTCCGCGCCCCCGACGATGCGCCCCGCCCCCTGTCGATCCTCGCCGGGGCGTTCAGCACCGGCAAGACCACGATCCTCGAGTTCGTCGACTACTGCCTCGGCGCGGGCGACCACCCGCGGCACCCGGAGATCACGCCCAAGGTCAAGTCGGCCACGCTCGAGGTGGAGCTGTCCGGCTCGCCGTACCTCATCGAGCGCGCCGTCGGCGAGCCGTCGATGTTCGCCTACGTGCGGGCCGGCCGCCTCGACGAGCCCGGCGCCGCGCCGCGGGTGCGCCGGCCGCTGCGCCCCGCCGGCCACCCCGAGAGCCTCTCCAGCCTGCTGCTGTCGCACTGCAAGCTGCAGGGCGTGCGGCTGTCCCACGACGTCGACGACCCGCTGAGCTTCCGCGACCTCATGTGGCTGTGCCTGCTGCCCAACGAGCGCCTCGACGGCAAGGACCTGCTGTTCGAGAGCGTGCCGATGAAGCACCTCAAGCTGCGCCAGGTCGTCGACGTGGTCTTCGACGTGCACGACGACCACACCGTGGAGATCGGCCGGCGCATCCGCGCGGTCGAGGCCGAGCTGGCAACGGCCCGCACCGCCTACCGCGCGGCCGAGCAGCTCGTCGACGAGCAGCACGTCGGCACCCGGGACGACCTGGAGACCCTGCACCACTGGGCCAAGGAGGAGCTGGCCGCCTGCGCGGAGGCCCTCGCCGGCCTCGACGCCCGGGCCCGCGCCGCCACCGGCTTCGCCGCCGAGCTGCGCGAGCGGCACCGGGAGGCGGCCCGCGCCGCCCAGCGGGCCGACCACGAGCTGCGCGACCGCGAGACGCAGCTGCAGCGGATGATCCCACTGCGCGGCAGCTACGCCGACGACGTGAGCAAGTGGACCATGATGAGCGAGGCCGACCGGCTCTTCGAGACCGGGGCGAGCGCCTGCCTGAGCTGCCAGGCCCCGCTGGCCGCGACCGACGAGCGCTGCCCCGCCTGCCGGTTCCCGGTCGGCCCGGTCGACGTCTCCGGTGAGCTGCGCGCGGCCAAGACCCGCCTCGGCGAGCTGACCCGGCACCTGGAGGAGCTGGAACGGGAGATCCCGCGGCTGCGCTCGGCCGCCTCCCGGGCCCAGGAGGCCGAGTCGCGGGCCGCCGCCGAGGTCGACGCGGCTACCGCCCACGCGGTCACGCCGTTACTGGCCGAACGCGACGCCATCGCCCGCCGCCGCGAGGAGGCCGCGGCCACCCTGCAGCGCACCGTGAGCGGCCTGCGGCTGGTGCAGGGCCTGGAGCGGCGGGCCCAGGGCATCCTGCAGATGATGGACCAGATCGCGGCCGACCGGGGGGAGCTGGCCGCGGGCGGCACGCAGGCCCGCCGGGCCGACCGGTCGGCGGTCGTGCGCCGGGTCGGCGAGCGCTACCGCGCGATCCTGGCCGAGTTCCGCTACCCGAAGCTCGCCGACGCCTACCTGGCCGAGGACCTGACGCCGTACGTGCGCGGCGAGCCGTACACGGCCGCGTCCTCCGGCGGGCGCACCCTCATCGCGCTGGCCTGGCAGCTGGCGATGTTCGAGACGGCGTGGGAGTTGCGCTCGTCGCACCCCGGGTTCCTGCTGCTGGACAGCCCGCAGAAGAACCTGGGCGCGCTCGGCGACCTCGAGGACGGCGAGACCATCGAGCGCATCTACCGGCACATCGAGGACTGGCTGGCCGGCCGGGGCGTCGGCGCGCAGGTGGTGGTGGCCGACAACGCGCCCCCGCCGACCGCCGCCGACGACGTGATCGTGCGCTACTCGCGCCGCCCCGACCAGCCGCCCTACGGCCTCATCGACGACGACTTCTGAGGGGTCACCGCCACCACCACGGTGCCGAAGCGCTTCGCGTCGGCGTTGCCCATCATGCGGTACCGCTGGATCGCCTGCGCCTCGTCGGTCCCGGCCCACAGGACGTCGACCCGCAGCGTGGTCTTCGGCGACGAGAGGGTGCACGTGGCGTCGCCGTCGCGCTGGGCGGTGACGGGCTTGCCGGCGAAGCGGTCCCGCAGCTCGGCCGGGGGCAGCACCTTGCACGGGTCGGGGCGCTGCGCGGCGCCGCCGAGGTAGCCGGCCGGGCGGGGCACCGGGCGGATGCGGTACCAGGCCAGCTCCCCGCCGTCGCGGACCAGCAGCGCCGAGCCCGGCTGCGCCGTGGCGGTCGCCGGCAGCGCCGTGGCGTAGGACGCCGACGGCCCGTCCTCGGCGACGCCGCTCACGGCCATGAAGGGCACGGGCGCGGGGGCGGGGCCGACGGCGTACAGCCGGCCACCCTCGCGCACGAGGACCCGGACGGTCCGCTCGGCCCGCCACCGCTGCTTGCCGTCGGAGAGCGCGAACGCCTCGAGGGCGCCGTCGGTGTGGTCGCTCGCGCCGCCGGACTGGGCCACGACCGCGACGCCGCCCTCCACGGCCAGGTCGCAGAACTCGGCGCAGCCGTCGCCGGACCGCTCGACGAGGCGCTTGCCGCCGGGGCCGAAGACGCTGAACGTGCGGGTGCCGCGGACCAGGGTGGCGCCGTCGCGGACCAGCAGGCCCAGGCCGCCGTCGTCGGCCTCCGGGTCCAGCTCGGCGGCGGCCCGCAGCTTGCCGCCGCGGGCCTCGCGCAGCTCCAGGCGGTCGCCGTCGGCGCAGGCCAGGCGCACGGCCACGGTCCGGCCGTCGCCGGCGGCGGCGCGCAGGTCGCAGCCGTCGGGGAGCTCGGCGCTCCACAGGCGGCCCCCGTCGCCGGCCGCGAGCGCGTTGATCGTGCCGGGGGTAGGTGTGGTGCGGGCGGCCGCCTCGGCGCCGTCGTCCCCCGCTCCGAGCCTGGCCCTTCCGGGCTGCGCGCGCGGTGGCGCCGCCTGCGGCCCGAAGACCATGCGGTCCGGGCGTCCGGCCCGCGGCTTCGGCGTTTCCGGCTTGTCGGCCTTGTCCGGGGCGGTCGCCCACCGCATCGGGGATGCCTGTTGCGCCGGCTCGGCGACCAGCACGGCCGGGCCGGCCGCCATGGCGGTGGTGCGCGTGGTCAGCGGCATCCGCCAGCGCACCTCGCCGGTGCGGGTGGACAGCGCGGTGAGCTCCCCGGCCTTGGTGTCCCTGTGGAACGTGTTCACGAGCACCGAGCCGCCGCTCAGGTCGGACTGGGCCCACAGCACCGTGCCCAGCGCCCCGCCCGCATCCAGCGGACGCCGCCACCGCTGGGCGCCGGTGTGCGCGTCCAGACCGGCCAGTTCGGTCCTGGCCTGCGGCTGGGCGACGAGGACGTCCGCGGCCGGGTCGTACCCGACCACGTCCGGCATCGACGCCCCGAAGGCGGCGCCGCGCACCAGGTCGCCCGGGCGAGGCGCGCGCTCGGCCGTCGCCGGCCCGGTGGGCGGCGTGGGCGCCGGTTCCGGATGCGCGGCCACGCTGGCGGTGAGCACCGCCGCCGGAACGACCAGCAGCCCCGCCGCGACCAACGGCCTCCTCAAGACGCCTCCCCGTGTCTTCGGCCATGTCCGACATAACGCTAATTCCGGACATATCGGAAGGCACGCAGCGACATGCGCCGGTTCAGCCGGACGAGGGCACGAGGTGCCGATACAGGGTTTCGAGCGCCCGCTGTACGTCGGGCAGCGCCCGCGGATCATCCAGCGCCTCGAGCAGCGCATCGTCGGCCGGCTCACTGCCGATCACGAGGAACCCGCCGCGCGGGTCGGGCGCGGGCCGCACGAGCGTCCGCCGCCGGTCCCGCGGATCGGCCTCGGCGACGAGCAGCCCCTGCTCCTGCAGCCGGGCGATGGAGGCCGACACGTGACTCTGCGGAAACCCGGTCCGCGCCGCGACCTCCCCCACCGAGCTGTCCGGATGGTGGTGCACGTCGACGAGCACCGACCGCACGCTGGCCGGCAACCCCTCGGCCCCGAGCGAGGGCATGGCGGTCCCGGCCAGCTTGACGAGCGTCCGCCCGAGCACGAGCAACTGCAGTCCGTTCACGATCCAACAATACAGCATTCTTGATGCATCAGAACTGATGGTTTAACGTCGGCCCCATGCACACGTCCATCCACGGCACCGGCCCCCACCACCTCGTGATCGTCCAGCCCGGCGACGGCGACGCGGACGCGAGCGCCGCCCTCGTCCAAGAGCTCGTGGCCACGGGCGAGTTCACCGTGCTCACCTACGACCGCCGCGGCCTGTCCCGCAGCCCGGCCGGCGACGACCCCGTCACCATCGAGTCCCACACCGACGACCTGGCCCTGCTCCTGGCCAAGCACGCCTGGCCGCCGGCGGACTTCCTGGGGATGAGCATCGGCGCGCTGATCGGGCTGGACCTGGCGGCGCGGTACCCGGCGCTGGTGCGCACCCTGATCGCCCACGAGCCCCCGCTGACCCAGGTCCTGCCCGACCCGGCGCCGTTCGTCGCCCGCCAGCGAGCGGTCGAGGAGGCCTTCGCCGCCGAGGGCCTCCCGGCCGCCATGCGGCAGTTCCTCGCCCTGACCGCCCTGGACCTGGGCGACCGCGAGCCGGACGCGCAGATCCCCCGCCCCGGCCCGGAGCGAGCCGCCAACCTGACGTTCTTCCTGACCCACGATGCCCCGGCCGCCCGCCGCTTCCGCCTCTACCTGGAGCCGTTGCTGTCGGGCCCTCCCCCGCGGGTCCTGCCGGCGGTGGGCACGAGCACCTCCACGCGCCCGCACGCGGAGCCGGCGCACGCCCTCGCCCGCCTGCTGGGCACCGCGGCGGTCGAGTTCCCGGGCGGCCACTCGGCCCACGTCCTGCGCCCGAAGGCCTTCGCCGCCCGGCTGCTGGAGGTCCTGCGGTAGGCCTCAGCTCAGCAGTACGCCTCGAGCAGTTCCAGGCACTGCCGCGGGCTTTCCACGTGGGCGTTGTGGCCCAGCCCGGCGAGCGTGACGGCCGGAACCCCCAGCCGCGCGAGCTGCTCGTCGGTGTTCATGGGGTCGCGCTCGCCCCGGGCCAGGACGACCGGCGACCGCGACCCCGCCAGGAGGCCGGCCATGTCGGGCGCGCCCACCCCGAACGCGGCCGGGTCCAGCGCGAGCCGCCACCGGCCGTCCTCTTCGCGGATGCCGTCCCGCACCGCACCGTCCCGGTCGGCGAGGAGACCCGCCAGCCCGGACACCCGCAGGTGCCGGGCGGTGGCCTCCTCCTGCGAGCCGAACCAGGCCACCGGACGCCGGGCCAGCGCCTGCGCGCGGTCCAGCTCCTCGTCGCTCCAGGCGACCTTGATGCCCAGCCCGACGACCGCCGCCGCCGGGAACCGGGCGGCCAGCGCCAGTGCGACCACGCCGCCGAGCGAGTGCCCCAGCACGACCGTGCGGCCGGCCGACTCCACCAGCGGGCGCACCGCCTCCGCGAGACCATCGAACGTGTACTCGGACAGCGCCGCCGACCGGCCGTGACCGGGCAGATCCGGCGCCAGCCAGCGGCCGGGCCAGCGCTGCGCCAGGACCGGCTCCCACCCGGACCACACCGCACCGGTCGCGCCCAGCCCGTGCAGCAACAGCAGCAACGGGTCGCCCTCGCCGCCGCCGCGCACCCGGAGCTCCTGGTCCTGGTTCATTCCTGGAGTCTGCCATCCCGCAGGGTGCGAAGCCGCGCCGCGGCGAGTCCCTACGGCTCGTCCAGCACGATTTCGATACGCGTGGCCAGCACGATGTCCATCACGCCTTCGATCTGGACGCAGACCGCGGTGCTGCCCGGCGATCGGGCCAGGCGGACCGTCAGGGCCGGCGTGCCCGCGAGGGGGTACTCGAACCAGCCGTCGGCGCGCTCGTCGCTGGTGTTGTCGAGCGCACCGGTCAGTGCCGCCTCGTCCAGGTCGTCGTAGCGGTAACCGATGCAGGCACTGAAATGCCGGAGCGCCGGTACGAGGCGATCCTCGTCAACCCGACCGGCAACCCGCGTCACAAGCTCCGGCACACCGGCGTCCGCGGCTCCCGGGCGGGGCGGCGTCAGCCGATCAGATTGCGGGTCGTACACGTCGAGCCCATACGCACCGGCGACCAAGGGCAGCGCGGTGACGGCATCCCACCCGTAGGACAGCGTCAGCGTGATGAAGCGATCCGCGAGATCGGTTCGCCCCCACGGCTGCCGCCAGCCCAGGTCGTGGTGCCACGGCGCGATGTGGTCCGCCAGTTCGGGCCAGCGACGCAGGAGCTCGGCGCGCAACGCCAGCACCCGCGCATCCGGCGCCAGTCCCTTCGCCCGTTCATCCGCGAGCCGTCCGGCCAGCCGACGAGGATTCCTCGCCGCTCCGGACGGCCAGAAGTACAGATCGAAGCTCACCGGAAGCAGTCTAAAAGGGGCCCGTCGCCAGCCGAATCCCGAGGCGCTGGGCTCGCCGGCGCTCGTCGCGGGATGTCCTCGGATAGACGGGCTTGACAGTGGCCGCGGGGCGGGCAAAGCTTCTCGGAGAGCGCTCTCCCACGCCCGGCCACCGCCATCGTCCGGGCTACACACCCCCTTTCCGGCGGCCGCCGCGCGGCCGCACGATCGGAGCCTCATGCTGTCCCGCAGACGTGTGCTGTTCAGTGCTGCCCTGGCGGCGGTGCTGACCGGCGGCCTGGTCGTCGGCGTCCGCGCCGCCGACGCCGCCGACCAACCGTGGCGCGATGCCACCCAGACCCCCGCGCAGCGAGCCGACGAGCTGCTCGCCGCGATGACCCAGGCCGAGAAGCTCACCATGCTGCACGGCGGCGCCAGCTGCGGCTTCGCCGGCTGCGTCGACGCGAACACCCGGCTCGGCATCCCGCAGATCCGGTTGCAGGACGGGCCGGTCGGCGCCGGCGACGGGTTCACCGGCGTCACGCAGCTGCCCGCCCCCGTCGCCGGCGCGGCGAGCTGGGACACTGCGCTCATCCGCCAGTACGGCGAGGTCCTGGGCGCCGAGCAGTGGGGCAAGGGCACCAACGTGGTGCTGGCCCCGACGGTCAACATCGTGCGCGACCCGCGCTGGGGCCGGGCGTTCGAGTCCTTCGGCGAGGACCCGTACCTGGCCGGGCAGAGCGCCGCCGCCGACATCCAGGGCATCCAGAGCCAGGGCCCGATGGCCCAGGTGAAGCACTACGCCGCGTACAACCAGGAGACCAACCGCAACACCATCGCCGACAACGCGGTCGTCGCCGCGCGCACCGAGCGCGAGATCTACCTGCCGGCGTTCGAGGCGGCCGTCAAGCAGGGCCAGGTGGACTCGGCCATGTGCTCCTACTCGGCGATCAACGGCGCCTTCGCCTGCGAGAACGGGCCGCTGCAGAACGACGTGCTCAAGCGCGACCTCGGCTTCACCGGCTTCATCACCTCGGACTGGGGCGCCACCCACTCGACGGTCGCCTCGGCCAACAACGGCCTGGACATGGAGATGCCCGGCAGCCAGTACTACGGCTCCGCCCTGACCACCGCCGTGGGCAACGGCCAGGTGTCGGCGGCCACCATCGACGACCACGTGCGGCGGATCCTGGTCTCGATGTTCAGGCGCGGGCTCTTCGACAAGACCCAGACCGTCGACACCGCCGCCGTGGTCACCACCGCGGCCCACGCCGACGTGGCCAAGCGGGTCGCCCAGGAGGGCTCGGTCCTGCTGAAGAACGCCGGCAACGCGCTGCCCATCGCCGGGGGCGCGTCCGTCGCGGTGATCGGCCCCGGCGGCGGCACCCGGGCCATGGTGCAGGGCGGCGGCAGCGCGGCGGTCAACGCCCCCTACCTCGTCACCCCCTACGACGCGATCCACGCGCGCAACGCCTCGGCCACCTACGCGCCCGGCATCGCGTCCGCCGACGGGGCGCTCCCGCCGGTGCCCGCCGCCGCGTTCACCGGCCTGCAGGCGTCGTACTACAACAACACCGGCATGACCGGCACGCCGGTGCTGACCCGGGCCGAGTCGAACATCGACAAGGTGTGGGGCGGCGCGTCGCCGGCCGCCGGGGTGGCCACGACCAACTGGTCGGCGAAGTACACCGCCACGCTGCACCCGAGCGTCACCGGCACCTACCAGTTCTCGCTGACCAGCGACGACGGCAGCCGGCTCATCGTCAACGGCCAGCAGGTCATCAACAACTGGTTCAGCCAGGGCAGCACGACCCGCACCGGCAGCATCGCGCTGACCGCCGGGCAGAACGTGAGCCTCGAGGTCGACTACTTCCAGGGCGGCGGCGCGAGCAACCTCACCCTCGGCTGGAGCGTGCCCGGCCAGACCGTCCACGACCAGGCGATCGCGGCCGCCCGCGCCGCCACGACGGCCGTGGTCTTCGTCGACAACTTCGAGAGCGAGGGCTCGGACCTCGCGGGCATCGACCTGTCCGCCGCGCAGAACCAGCTCGTCGCCGACGTCGCGGCGGCCAACCCCAACACCGTCGTGGTCGTCAACAGCGGCTCCGCGGTGACCATGCCGTGGGTGGGCTCCGTCAAGGCCGTGATCGAGGGGTGGTACCCGGGCCAGGAGGACGGCAACGCGATCGCCTCGCTGCTCTACGGCGACGTCAACTTCAGCGGCAAGCTGCCGGTGACCTTCCCGCAGCGCCTCGCCGACGGGCCGGTGACCACCGCGGCCCAGTGGCCGGGGCAGAACGGGCAGGTGCAGTACTCAGAGGCGCTCAAGGTCGGCTACCGGTGGTACGACAGCCAGAACATCGCGCCGCTGTTCCCGTTCGGCCACGGCCTGTCGTACACCACGTTCGGCTACGCCAACCTGGCCGTCGGCGCCCCGGACGCGGCGGGCAACGTCACCGTCGCCTTCGACGTGACCAACACCGGCACCCGCGCCGGCACCGAGGTCGCGCAGGTCTACGTCGGGCAGCCGGCGGCGACCGGCGAGCCGCCGAAGAACCTGCGCGGGTTCTCCCGGGTCACGCTCGCCGCGGGGCAGACCCAGCGGGTCAGCGTCACGCTGGACGCGCGCAGCTTCCAGTACTGGACCAACGCCTGGACGACGGCGAACGGCACCCACCAGATCTACGTCGGCTCGTCCTCGCGCGACGTGCGCCTCACGGGTCAGGCCACCATCAACGGCGGCAGCACGCAGAACCCGGCCGAGACGCCGCTGCCCCGCACCGGCTGGACGGTGACGGCGTCGTCCACCGCCGGCGCCGACGTCCCGGCCCGCACCATCGACGGCGACACCGCCACCCGCTGGAGCACGGGCACCCCGATGGCCAGCGGCCAGTGGCTGACCATCGACCTGGGCTCGGCCCAGACCTTCGACCAGCTGCGGATGGACTCCGCGGGCAGCGCCAACGACTACGCCCGCGGCTACCAGATCCTGACGTCGAACGACGGCACCACCTGGAGCGCCCCGGTCGCCAGCGGCACCGGCACCGCGGCCCTGGTCACCGCCACGTTCCCGGCCCAGACCGCCCGCTACGTCCGCGTGGTGCAGACCGGCACCTCCACCAGCTGGTGGTCGGTCGCCGAGCTGAACCTGGACACCGCCGGCACGGTCCAGACGGGCGGCCCGCTGCCCCGGACCGGCTGGACGGCCACGGCCTCGGCCACGGGCGGCACGGACGTCCCGGCCCGCGTCCTGGACGGCGACACCGGCACCCGGTGGAGCACAGGCACCCCGATGGCCAGCGGCCAGTGGCTGACCGTCGACCTGGGCGCCCCGAAGACGTTCAAGCAGCTGCGGATGGACTCCGCGGGCAGCGCCAACGACTACGCCCGCGGCTACCAGATCCTGACGTCGAACGACGGCACCACCTGGAGCGCCCCGGTGGCCACCGGGACCGGCACGGCGGCCCTGATCACGGTCGCGTTCCCGGCCCAGACCGCCCGCTACGTCCGGGTCGTGCAGACCGGCACGTCCACCAGCTGGTGGTCGATCGCCGAGCTCAACCTGGACAACTGACGGCAAGAGGGGGTGGGCCGGCGATCCCGGCCCACCCCCTCTCGGCGGTCGTGCTTACCAGGAGCCCCAGGCCACGTTCCAGTCGCCGAGGCCGTCGGTCAGCGGGAGCTGCTTCGGCGTGTTGCGCACCTCGACGACGTCGCCGGTGTCGAAGGTGTCGTAGAACCACTGGGCGTTGGCCGGGGCCACGTTGATGCAGCCGTGGGAGGTGTTGGCCTTGCCCTGCGAGGGGATGTTCCAGTCGGCCAGGTGCACGTACTCGCCGGAGAGCGAGATGCGGCAGGCCAGCTTGACCTGCTCCTCGTAGTAGTTCGGGTTCTTCTTGTCCGTGATGCCGTAGGTGGCCGAGCCCATCGTGACGACCGGCTCCTTGGTCATGAGCACGTGCACGCCGGAGCGGGTGAAGAAGTCGATGGTCTCGCCCTTGGAGCCGGTGGTCGTGCCGCCCTTGCCCATGCTGATCGGGATCTGCTTCACCATCTGGCCGTCGATGAAGCACTGCATCTGGTGCGTGTTGGAGTCGGCGATGGCGATCCGGGACGGGCCGATGGAGAAGCTGGCGCTGGAGTTGCCGCCGCCGTAGACGCCGCCGCCCAGGTCGACGCCGAGGACGTTGACGCTGACCTTGACCTGCGTGCCCTTGGCCCAGTACTTCTCCGGCCGCCAGTGCGCGCTCTGGTTGGTGACCCAGTGCCACTTGCCCTCGACCTCGGGCGAGGTGGTGACCTTCATCGCCTTCTCGGCGGCGGCCTGGTCCTTGATGGCCTTGTTGAAGAACACGATGACCGGCTGGCCGACGCCGTAGACGGCGCCGTTCTTCAGCGCGAGCATCGGGTTGGCCTGGAAGGTGACCGACGCGACCGAGGCCGGCTTCAGCGTGGTGAAGCTGCTGCTCTCGTTGACGTCCTTGCCGCCGCCGTCCTGCCCGGCCACGGTGACGGTGTACGTCTGGCCGTACGACAGCGTCCCGCTCGACGTCCACGTCTTCTTGTCGTCGGAGAGCTTGCCGTCGAGGTTCTTGCCACCCGCGGCGACGGTGACGGTACTGAGGGTGCCGTTCTCGATCGCGACGGTGACCTCGCTGCCCGGCGAGACGTCCTTGCTGTCCGCGGCCGGCTGGATGGTGACCTTGGCGGCCGCGCCGCCGCCACCCTCGCCGCCCCCGCCCTGGGCGCCGGGCGAGCCGGAGCCGTTGGACGACCACTTGCTCTTCTGGTCGCCCTTGTCACACGCGGCGAGCGAAGCCGCCGCGGCGACTCCGACTCCGGCGGCCAGCATTCTGCGACGACTCAACATGTCTGTGCCCTCCCCGTTCGCGAACGGTACTCACTTCGAGCGGCTGCGCAAAACCCCCAGCCGGTATTGCGAGCTTTGTCCGTTCGTGTCGCTCCACTGCAGGTCCGCAGCTTAGACGGGGAGAAGGCCCGGCCGGGTTGACCGTCCGGGCCGTCGGTTACTGGACAGAGACAACCGTGATTTCGAGCTTGTCCGGGTAGAAGGCGACCCGGTTCGCGATCGGCGCCACGGCCTGGTACGGCTCCTCGTAGCTCCACACCGCGTTGTCGAGGGTGCCCTCGGGCGTCACCACGGAGTAGTACGACGCGTCGCCCTTGTACGGGCAGTACGTGGCGTGGTCGGTGCGCTGCAGCAGGCTCTGGTCGACGTCGGCGAGCGGCACGTAGTACGCGACGGGATAGGTGGCTTCCTGCAGCGCGAGGGCGTCGGTGGTGTCGGCGACGACGCGCTCGCCGGCGCGGACCACGACCCGCACGCCGGACGGCTCGACCGTGATCGGGTGGTCGGGCCCGGGAATCAGCTGTGGACGACTCATGCGCTCCACGCTATTGCGGCAGCAGCCGGTCGACCAGCCGGGTGGCCAGGTCCGCGTCGAGGGTCCACGGCAGGAAGATGGCCCGGTACACGATCGGGGCGATCAGCCCGTCGATCACCTCGTCGGCGCCGACCGGGCTCGCACCGTCGTTGGCCTGCCTGACCCGCTCGACGATGAGCAGCGCCTCGGCCCGCCGGTTGCGCAGGCAGTCGGTCTCCTGCTCGCCGGCCATGGCCGAGCCGCCGCGCAGGATGGAGGCGTTGAGCGGCTTGCGGTAGTGCTCGACGATCTCGGCGGCCCAGGCGGCCAGGTCGGCCCGCAGGTCGCCGGAGTCCGGCAGCGGCCGCTCGGGGTCCAGCCGGTACGTCGCGATGTCGTTGAGCAGCGCCGGCGCGTCGCCCCAGCGGCGGTAGATGCTCGTCGGGTTGACCCCGGCCCGCTCGGCGACCATCGGGATCGTCACCTTCTCCGCCCCGCGCTCGCGGACGAGATCCTCCACGGCGTACCGGATCGCGGAGAGCACGGCGGCGCTGCGACCGCCGGTGCGGCGCGCTGGGGCAGACATGGTGTGACCATCCTTACTAAAGCAATGATTTTTGCTTTAACGGCGTTGTGTCGGCGTACCTTCAGCGTAACGCAAAGATCGTTGCTTTAGGAGTCGCGCAGTGTCTACCGCAACACTCGAGCGCCCGATCGCCGCCGCCGGCCGGCGCACCCTCTCCCCGGGCGTCGCGTTCGCCGGCGCCGCGCTGGCCTTCGCCTCGCTCTACCTCGCCGCCGGCGCGCCCACCCCGCTGCTCGTGCTCTTCCAGCGCGAGTGGGGCTTCGCGCCGTGGGTGCTCACCGTGGCCTTCGCCGCCTACGCCTTCGGCCTGCTCGCCTCGCTGGTGGTGGCCGGCTCCCTGTCCGACCACGTCGGCCGCCGCCCGGTCCTCATCGGCGCCCTCGCCGTGGAGCTGGCCGCCATGCTCATGTTCGTCTTCGCCCCCGGCATCGGCTGGGTGATCGCCGCCCGGATCGTGCAGGGCGTCGCCACCGGCGCGGCCAGCAGCGCCTTCACCGCCGCCCTCGTCGAGCTCGCCCCGCCGGCCCACAAGCGGCTGGGCGGCATCCTGGGCGCGGTCGCCCCGGCCGGCGGCCTCGGCCTCGGCGCCCTGCTGACCGGCGCCGCGGTGCAGTTCACCCACGAGGCCAATCTCATCGTCTTCACCAGCCTCGCCGTGGTCATGGCGCTGGGCACGCTGACCGCAGCGCTGTCGGCCGAGACGGTGACCCGCACGCCGGGCGGCCTGGCCGCGCTGCGCCCGCGGGTCTCGGTGCCGCGCGCCGCCCGGGCCGACTTCCTCGCCCACGCCCCGGCCCACCTGGCCTCGTGGATGCTGGCCGGCCTGTTCATGGGGCTGTCGCCGATCATCCTGCGCGACGTGTTCCACCACAGCAGCGGCCTGCTGGGCGGCGCGACCGCCTTCGTGCCGCCGGCCACCGCTGCCACCGCCGCCTACCTGCTCAGCCGCTACCCGGCGCGGGGCGTGGTGCGGTACGGCACCCTGGGGGTCCTCATCGGCACCGCCGTGGTGCTGCTGGGCATCGGCACCGGCACCCTGCCCCTGCTGTGGGTGGGCGGCCTGATCGGCGGGGCCGGCTTCGGCTCCACCTTCTCCGGCGCGCTGCGCGCCGTCGGCCCGCTCGCCGAGGCCCACCAGCGGGCGGGGCTGTTCGCCGCGGTGTTCCTGGTGGCGTACCTCTCCTTCGGGGTCCCGGCGATCGTCGCCGGCCAGCTGGTGGCGCCGCTGGGCCTGCTGAGCACCGTCATGTGGTACGGCGCCGCCATCATCCTCGCCGCGCTGGCCGCCCTGGCCGCGCAGTCGCGCCTGGCGAGGTAACCCTCACGGACGCGGTCCCCTTGCCGATGGCAGGGGGACCGCTTCGCTTCGAGGAAGGGCCACCGTCATGCGCATCGGCGACAGCGTCACGTTCAGCGTCCCCGCCGCCGGCACCCCGGTCGACCCGGCCACCCGCCAGGCCCAGGTCAACGCCCAGGCCGACACCCTGTCCCAGCTGATGGGGACCAAGCACAACCTCCAGGTCGCCGCCAACGTCTCCGACGGCAAGGGCGTCGACCTGTATATGTGAGCGGGTGAGCACTCACCTCTTCCAGGCCGCCGTGGCCGGCCTCGGCTGGCGCTACGTCCTGGGCACCCTGCGCACCACCGTCGCCGTGACCTCCCTCGCCGAGGCCGCCCGCGCCGCCGCGGCGTGCGCCGCCGTGACCGGCGACGCCCGGCTCGACCTGCGCCCCGACCGGCTGGTGCTGACGATCGAGCCGTGCACGCCGGAGACGGTGTCGCTGGCCGGCCGGCTGACCGAGGCCATCCGCGGGCTGGATCTGGAGACGGCACCGGCACAGACCCAGCGCATCGAGGTCGGCGTCGACGCCCTCGACATCCCGGCGGTGCGCCCGTTCTGGAAGGCGGCCCTCGCCTACGTCGACACGCCGGAGGGCCCGGACGCGCACGGCGCCCCGCTGATCGACCCCCTGGACCTCGCCCCGGCGGTGTGGTTCCAGCAGATGGACGCCCCGCGCCCGCAGCGCAACCGCCTGCACCTGGACGTCTCCGTCCCGCACGACGAGGCCGAGTCCCGCCTGCAAGCCGCCCTGGCCGCCGGCGGCACCCTGGTCTCGGCCGCCCACGCCCCGGCCTTCTGGGTCCTCGCCGACCCGGAGGGCAACGAACTGTGCATCACCACCTGGCAGGGCCGCGACGGTTGACGCCCACCGGCCCAATACCTAGATTCCTAGGTATGGACCTTCGGGGGCACCTGGACCTGTTACTTCTCGTCACGCTCCAGCGGGCCGGACCCGTGCACGGCTACGCGCTCATCGCCGCCCTGCGCGAGGGGTCGGAGGGGGCGTTCGACCTGCCGGAGGGCACCGTGTACCCGGCGCTGCACCGCCTCGAGCGCGACGGGCTGGTGCACAGCGAGTGGAGCCAGGAGGCGGGGCGACGGCGGCGGGTGTACCGGCTGACCGACGCCGGGGGCGCCGCGATCCCCGTGAAGCGGCAGGAGTGGAGCGTCTTCCAGCAGGGTGTGCGAGCCGTCGTGGAGGGGTGGGCGTGAACGAGATCGACCGCTATCTGGATGACCTGTTCGACCGCCTGGCCGGGCAGGGTGCGGCCGGCCGGCGCATGCTCGAGGAGGCCGAGGGCCACCTGCGCCAGACCGTGGCCGGCAAGGTGGCGGCCGGGCTCTCCCAGGAGCAGGCCGAGCGCGAGGCCGTGGCCCAGTTCGGCGAGGCCGGCCACGTCGCCGGCCTCCTCGAGGACGTGCACGGCGGCGGGCGCCTGTCCGCGGCCGTCGCGGTCGCCGGCCGGGCCCTGCTGATGCTCGGCGCCATCTATCTCATCGCCGCCGGTGCGCTCGCCGCCTGGGGCAGCAGCGGGCCGATCATGCGCCAGACGACGACCATCGGCGCCGTCTTCGTGGTAAGCGCCGCGGTGGTACTGGTGACAGCCCGCCATTCCCGGCCGCCCCTCGCGTGGCTCGCAGCGGCCGCCGTCGCGCTCGCCGGGGTGATCGCGCTGATCGACCTGCCGCTCGTGGTCGGGCTGGCCTTCGGCGAGACGAAGCTGCACCGGCAGGCGGCCGTGCTCATCACGGCGCTGGCCGTCGCGAACCTCGCCGTGTCCGCGGCCGGGAGCGCCATCGCCGTGCGCCGGGAACGGCGGGCCGTGGCGACGGCCTGAGCAACGCGTTCGCACCGCCCCGGGCAACCGGGGCGCTCCCCGGCCCGCGGACCTTGGTCAGTGCCATGGGCCACCGACCGGGGAGCGAACGACCATGCCGTACCGCACGATCAAGCGCGCGCTGGCCGCCACGCTGACGGCGGTCGCCGGCAGCATGGCCCTGCTCGCGGCGGCCGGACCCGCCGCCGCGAGCCACGCCGGCGGACCCGACGGCCTGCTGTCCTGCCGCGCCCGGGGCGCCGCCTGCGCCCGGCCCGACGTGCCGGTGGCCGCGCTGCCCGAGCCCAGCGGGACCATGAGCAACGCCGAGTTCATCGCCGCCGCGGCGCCCGGGGCGCAGCGCAGCCAGCGCGAGTACGGCGTGCCCACCTCGGTCACGATCGCGCAGGCCATCCTCGAGTCCGGCTGGGGGCGCAGCGCCCTGGCCACCGTCGACCGGAACTTCTTCGGCATGAAGTGCTTCGGCGTCGGCTCGTTCGCCGTCGGCTGCAGCGAGCACTCCACCAGCGAGTGCACCGCGGCCGGGCAGTGCTTCCCGGCGACCGCGTCGTTCCGCACGTACGCGAGCGCCGCCGACTCCTTCCGCGACCACGGCGCCACCCTCGCCGGCAACGCCCGTTACGCCGCCGCCTTCGCCTACCGCAACGCCCCCGACCTCTTCATCGCCGAGGTCGCCAAGGCCGGCTACGCCACCGATCCGCAGTACACCGCGAAGGTCACCGCCATCATGACGAAGTTCAACCTGTACCAGTACGACCTGACGGCCTCATGATCGACGGCGGCCGGCCTCGACGCCGGTCAAGTGCCTTCGCGAGCGAAGCATCGGCTTGCGGTTCGGGACATCTTCACAACAGGCTCACGATCGTCGAATAATTTGCCCGGCATGCCCGCTGTGAAGAGGTTCGGGGCGGTCCTCGCCGCCGCGCTCACCGTGCCCCTGGTCGCGCCCGCCGCCGCGGTCGCGGCGACCGTGCTGCCCACCGCCGACGGCGCGGTGCTGCACGCCCTGGACGTCTCGCCGCTGTACTACGTCAACTTCCGCGGCCTGCGCCCGCCTGCCTGACGAACCGGGCGCCCGGCGAGCACCGCCGGGCGCCCGGGTTGGCGGTGCGGGCGCCCGGCGGTGGTCGAGGGGCCGGCTACGCGGCGATCGCCCAGAGCTGGCAGGTGTTGTTGAGCCACATCCACATCTGCACCTTGGTGCCGTTGGCGGTGCCGCAGTTCTGGTCGTCCAGCACCATCCCGCTGTTCTCCACCACCAGCTCGTACCGGCCGTTGCCGGCGGGGATGACGGCCCACTGCTGGCACGTGTTGCCCAGCGACTGCCAGAGGTCCGTGGCGGTGCCGAGCGCGAGGCCGCAGTTGACGGCGTCGAGCACCTTGCCGGCGTTGACGTTCGTCAGGGTCCACTTGTTGGCGCCGACGCTGTTGAACCGCCACTGCTGGCACGTGTTGCCCAGCGCCTGCCAGACGTCCAGGGCCGTGCCGTTGGCCGTGCCGCAGTTGACGGCGTCGAGGACCTTGCCGCTGGCGAGGTTCGTCAGGCGGTACGTCGAACCGTTCACCGGGAACGTGACGCTCTTGCTGTAGCCGACCGAGACGATGTTGGCCTGCACCGAGTTGTCGGTCGCGTCGCTGGGGTAGCCGCTGGTCATGACGCCCTCGAAGAAGGAGCCGACCGAGCCGTTGCTGTTGTCGCCGCCGATGCCCAGGATGATCGCGCCCTGCTTGGTCATCGGGCGGTAGCCGGACTGGCTGGGCAGGGCTCCGTTGTAGCGCGTGGCCAGGCTGCCGGACTGCGCGTCGCCGTCCTTGATGGCGTACGTCGTGGTGCCGTTGTTCTTCAGCATCGCCGTCACGAACGCGGTGCTGCGGCCGGTGTTCGCGGTCCAGGAGCCGTCGCCGCCGGCGAACAGGCCGTTCTCCAGGTCCGCGGCGACCCGGGGCCCGCCCGCGCACGGGGAGAACCAGCACAGCGTGCCGAAGTAGATGGCGTCCATGTCGCCGTTGCCGGTGTCGTTGTTGCTGGTCTCGGCGTTGCCGTAGTCGAAGCAGCAGCGGTCGTTGTGGTGCGTGCCCTCGGTGACCATGTAGAGGCCCTCGGGCTGGCTGCCGGTGGCCACGCCGTTGGTGGCGTTGTTGCGGTACCCGTTGCCGGCGGACATGTAGATGCCGTACACCCTGTGCCCGCCCGCGGTCACCGGCAGGGCCGCCGCGTTGGCGCCCTGGTCGCCGGTCGGGTTGGCGCCGCCGCCGGGGGCGATCGTCAGGTCGTTGTGGTGCGAGGTCTGGTCGTAGATGCGCACGATCGTGCAGTACGTCCCGGAGCAGAACGAGTCCTGAGTGGCCGCGTTGGCGTAGCCGCCGGCGCTCAGCACGCCGATGTTCGACGTCGCCCCGTCCGACCAGCGCCGCACCTGGTACAGCGACCCGCTGTACGACCCGAAGAGCGCCCGGGTGGTGCTGTGCGCGGCGACGCAGGGTGTGCCACCGCTGGCGTAGATGTCACAGGGCAGCGTCCCGGCCGCCTGCGCCGTGCCCGGGAGGGCGACCAGCGCGGCGGCGGCGAGCAGTGCGGCTGCGATGGCGGATCGCAACATACAGTGCACCTTTCGGAGGATGAGAATGTTAGCGTTCACATAGCGCCGCTAACGACGCGATGGCGGTCGCGTGTCAGCCGAGTGTTATCGCTCACATCGACGCTGTCAAGATGGCCGTCCGCCAGGCGGCAGGGCTCAGTCGTCCACGCGCGGCCGGACGACGACGAAGAGCGTGGCGAGCGGCCCGAACAGCAGCGACCAGAGCCACCAGACGAGCCCGCTGCGCCCCTTGGCCTGCGCGAGCCCGGCGTTGACCAACGACAGGGTGGCCCAGAACACTCCCCACGACACGTGGTCGTCCACCGGTGCTCCTCCTCGGTTCGGCGCTCGGCCGCGCCAGCGTAGCGGTGCCGATCAACCGGCCTCGGGCGATCCGGAATGCCTCGGATGCTCCGGCGCGAACATCGGCGGTTCGCGGCTCGTGCCGATTGCATGGCCGCCGACCCGCGCAACACCGCGATGGTCACCTCGGCCTCCACAGTGGACGGGCGACACCGCCTGGGCCTGCGCACCGCACACCGAGGAGACCCTCTTCGCCGTGCGCGGCGCGTTCATCGCCGTCGAGGACGGCCAGGGCCTCGGCCAGTTCCTCAGGCTGCGACGCCGCGCTCGCTGATGTCCCCGGCCAAACCGTGCCACCAGCGCGAACGGCCCGTCCTCCCCCGCGAAGGTGGGCTAGGCCAGCAGCGTGCGGCGCAGCCGGGGCAGGGCGACGGCGAGGGACAGCGCGCCGAACGCCAGCAGGTACGCCAGCGACGGCAGCAGGGCGGGCCCGACGTGGCCGAGCGCCGGTTCCCGCAGGAGCTGGATCGCGTGGTACAGCGGCAGGCACTCCACGAACACCTGCACCGGCCGCGGGTAGACGCTCACCGGGAAGAACGTGGTCGCGAACAGGAACATCGGCAGCATGACCAGCTGGATCAGCTGGAAGTCGTGGGTGCTGCGCAGGAAGGTGGCCACGGCCAGCCCGGCGGCGGCGAACGCGAAGCCGACGACGGCGGCGCCGGGGACGGCCAGCAGGATCCACGGGGAGCGGGCATAGCCGAGCACGGCCACGACGGCGAGGAAGCCGCCGCTGGCGATCGCGCCGCGCAGCAGCGCCCACGCCGTCTCGCCGAGGGCGATGTCGCGCACCGTCAGCGGGGTGGCGACCATCGTGTCGTAGATGCGGTCGAAGCGGAGCTTGAAGAACGCGCCGAAGGAGGTCTCGTTCATGGCGCCGTTCATCGCCGAGGTGGCCAGCAGCGCGGGCGCGACGAACTGGGCGTAGGAGATGCCCGGGTCGTCGAGGCCGGGCACGCTGCCGACCAGGGCGCCGACGCCGACGCCGATCGAGAGCAGGTACAGCACCGGCTCGACCACCTCGGCGGCGAGCAGCGCCCAGGTGTGCCGGTAGATCATCAGGTTTCGCTCGACGAGGAGCAGGGCGCGGGTCATGCGAACAACCGCCGTCGGTAGGTGCGGCGGGCCAGCGCGAGGCCCAGGACAGTGAGCGCGGCAAGGTAGGCGGTGTGCCCGAGGACGGCCGCCTGGCTCGCGTTGCCGAGGTAGAGGCCGCGGCACAGCTCGGTGCCGTGCCACAGCGGGGTGGCGTAGACGACTGCCCGCAGTACCACCGGGATCTGATCGACCGGGAAGAACACTCCGGAGAACATGTACATCGGCATGATCACGAACCGGAAGACGTTGTTCATCGGCTGCCGGTTCTCCAGGGTGACGGACCAGGCGGCCAGCGGCGCGGCGAAGGCCAGGCCGGTGAGCAGGGCGGCCGGGGCAAGCCACAGCAGGCCGATCGTGCGCAGGTCCGGGAAGCACAGCAGCGCGGCGACGAAGCACAGCGCCGAGGTGGCGATCCGGAAGGCCATGAAGAGCATGTGCCCGGCGAGCACGTCGTCGGTGCCGAGCGGGCCGGCGGTGCCGCTGCGGTAGCTGCCACCGGGGCCGGCCGCCAGGAACACCGAGCCGGTCGACACCGTGACGGCGTTCTGCATGGTGGCCGCGGCCAGCAGCCCGGGGGCGAAGAAGGCCAGGAACGTCACGCCGTGCAGGGTGTCGGGGCCCGTGTGCCGGTCCACCAGCCGCCCCAGCCCGGCCCCCATGGCCAGCAGGAACAGCAGCGGGTTGAGCACGTTGACGACGATGGTTCCCCGCCAGTTCCGGCGGTAGTGCACCATCCAGTACGAGAACTCGCGCAGCGCCAGAAGGTTCATTCGACCAGCGACCGTCCGGTGAGGCGCAGGAAGACGTCCTCCAGGGTGGCCCGGCGGACCAGCGCGGTGATCGGTTCGGCCCCGTCGGCGTGGACCTTGGCCAGCGCACCCTCGCCGTCGTCGGTGTAGAGCAGCACCCGGTCGGGCAGCTCCTCGACCCGCTCGACGACCGCCCCGGCCTGCGGCAGCGGCGCGCCGTCCGGGAGGCGCAGCTCGAGCACCTCGCGGGTCACGTACCGCTCGATGAGCTCCCGCGGCGAGCCCTCCGCCGCGATGACGCCCTTGTCCATGACCACGAGCCGGTCGCACAGCTGCTCGGCCTCGTCCATGTAGTGCGTGGTGAGGATCAGCGTCACGCCGTCCTGCTTGAGCCGGAACAGCCGGTCCCACAACACGTGCCGGGCCTGCGGGTCCAGCCCCGTCGTGGGCTCGTCCAGCAGCAGGATCTCCGGATCGTTGACCAGCGACCGGGCGATCGTGAGCCGCCGCCGCATCCCGCCGGACAACGCCGAGACCTTGGCCCCGGCCTTGTCGCTCAGCTGCGCGAACTCCAGCAGCTGTACCGCCTTGTCGCGGGCCTGCCGCCGGGAGAGCCCGAAGTACCGGCCGTAGATGAGCAGGTTCTCCTCGACGGACAGCTCGGAGTCGAGGGCGTCGTCCTGCGGTACCACGCCGATGCGGGCCCGGATCGCCGAGCCGTCGCGGACGGTGTCGCGCCCGAGCACCGTCAAGCGCCCGCCGGAGGGCGGCGAGACGCAGGCGATCATGCGCATGGTCGTCGACTTCCCGGCGCCGTTGGGGCCGAGGAAGCCGAACGCCTCGCCCCGGCTGATCCGGAACGCGATGCCGTCGACCGCCCGCACGTCGCCCGAACGGTGCACTTTTGCCAGGCCCTCGGCCTCGACCAGTACGTCAGCCATCCCGCCTCCCCGTCGGCCGTTTACATGGAGCCGAAAAACTAGCACGGCTCAATGCAACTTTCTGACCGATTTACTGGCGGCGGTTGATCTGACGGCACGCCCGACGTTGTCGGAGTTTGCAGCACCGCCAGCAGCGCGAGCCCGGCGGCGCCGAGCGGCAGCCCCACGAGCATCGGCCGGTGCGGCCCGCGGGACCGGTTCAGCCGCCCGCCCCACCACGTGCCGGGGAGGGTGGCCGCGGTCATCGGGACCAGCGCGAGACCGGCGGCGAGGGCGCCGTACCCGGCCGCCTGCTGGAACCAGAACCCGGTCGCGGTATACCTACCGTGTGACGATCTTCGCCGACGCCGCCATCGAGCGGTTCGTGCTGGACTCGCGGGTCGCGGGGCCGCCGCTCAGCGTCGCGCAGCTGCGGCAGGGGTCGCGCGACCGGGCGCACCTGCGGCCGAAGGGCCCGGCGATGCCGGCGCGGGACGAGGTGGCCGGCGGGGTCGCGGTCCGCGTCTTCGAGCAGGAGAGCAAGACCAGGCTGGTGTACCTCCACGGCGGCGGCTTCGTGCTGGGCGGCCTCGACACCCACGACGCGCTGTGCCGGCGCATCGCCGCCGCGACGCGCACCACCGTCGTGGCGGTGGACTACCGGCTCGCGCCGGAGCACCCGTACCCGGCGGCGGTGGACGACGCGCTCGCCGTCATCGACTGGGCGGCAGGGCTCGGGCCGGTGGCGGTCGGCGGGGACTCGGCCGGGGCGTTCGTGGCCGTGCTGGCCGCCCGGCGCAGCCCGGCCCCGCTGACCGCGCAGATCCTGCTGTGCCCGCTGCTGGACGTGACGTTCGACCAGCCGAGCGCCGAGGAGTTCGGCTCCGGGTTCACGCTGGACATGCCGGCGCACCGGGACTGGGTGGCGGCGTGGGCGGGCGAGGCTCACGCCGTACCGAATCCGCTGCTCTTCGACCTTGACGGAATGCCGCCGGCGCTGATCGTGGCGGCCGAGCTCGACCCGCTCCGGGACAGCGCGACGCGCTACGCTGCGCGACTGGCGGACCACGGCATCGACGCCACGTACCGGGTCGAACCGGGCATGGTCCACAACTTTTCGACCATCGTGCACCTTTCCGCGGCGGCCGCGGCGGCAGATGCCCGGTTCCTGACTGACACGGTTGCACTCATACGCTGAAATAGCCAGCAAGCGTCTTCCCGACAACACTTGTCTTCCTCACGGAGAAGGTTGCTAGGGTCTGCGACGCTCGATGATCCTGACGCAAGGAGACCGACTGTGGGACTGTGGGACAAGGTCAAGGGCGAGTTCATCGATATCATCGAGTGGCTCGACGACAGCCGGGACACGATCGTCTGGCGGTTCCCGCGCTACCAGAACGAGATCAAGATGGGCGCCAAGCTCGTCGTGCGCGAGTCGCAGGTCGCGGTCTTCGTCAACGAGGGCCAGGTCGCCGACGTGTTCGTGCCGGGCACCTACACGCTGCAGACGCAGAACATGCCGATCCTGTCCACGCTGAAGGGCTGGAAGTACGGCTTCGACTCGCCGTGGAAGGCCGAGGTCTACTACGTCAACACCCGGCAGTTCACCGACTTCAAGTGGGGCACCCAGAACCCGATCATGATGCGCGACGCCGAGTTCGGCATGGTGCGCATCCGGGCCTTCGGTGCCTACGCGCTGCGGGTCGTGCACCCGGAGAACCTGCTCAAGCAGCTCGTCGGCACCGACCCGCAGTTCCGCACCGAGGAAGTCTCGGAGTTCCTGCGCCAGCTCATCGTCGGCCACCTCGGCCCCTCCCTGGCCGCCGCGCAGGTGCCGGTGCTCGACCTCGTCTCCCAGCAGCTGCTCATCGGCCAGAAGCTCGCCGGGGTGCTCACCCAGGAGCTCGCCGAGTACGGCATCCAGATCCCCAAGTTCATCATCGAGAACATCTCGCTGCCGCCGGAGGTCGAGGAGGCCATCGACAAGCGCACCTCGATGGGTGCGCTGGGCAACCTGGACCAGTACACGAAGTTCCAGGCGGCCAACGCCATGGAGGCGGCGGCCAACAACCAGGGCGGCGCGGGCGAGGGCTTCGGCCTGGGCCTGGGCATGGCGGCCGCGCAGCAGGTGGCCGCCTCGATGAACGCCGCACAGCGGCCGCAGCAGCCCCAGTACCCCCAGCAGCCCGGCTACCCGCAGCAGCCCGGCTACCCGGCCCAGCAGCCCGGGTACGCGCCGCAGCAGCCGGGGTACGCGCCGCAGCAGCCGCAGATGCCGGCCGCCGCGCCCCCGCCGATCCCGCAGCCGGAGCAGTGGTTCGCCGCCATCAACGGCGCGCAGGCCGGCCCGTTCGACCGCAACGCCCTCGCCGGCCAGGTGCAGGCGGGCGCGATCAGCCGCGACACGCTGGTGTGGAAGAACGGCATGGCCGCCTGGACCGCCGCCGCGCAGGTCCCCGAGCTCGGCGCGCTCTTCGGCGCCGTTCCCCCGCCGCTTCCTCCGATGGGCTGATTGGAACCATGTCGCAAAGTCAGTACCCCTGCGCCGGGTGCGGCGCCAACGTCGAGTTCGCCCCCGGCGCCAACGCGCTCAAGTGCCCGTACTGCGGGCACACGACCGTCCTGGAGACCACCGGGGCGCGCGTGCGCGAGCACGACTACCTCAGCTTCGTCAGCCTGCCCCGCAAGCCGGTGGCGTCGCTGGCCAAGTACGTCTTCGTGTGCCGCAACTGCGGCGCGCAGACGGAGAGCGACGCGATCTCCGACCGGTGCCGCTTCTGCAGTGCCCCGGTGGTCGCCGAGGTCAGCGCCCAGGACCTGGTCGTGCCGGAGGCGGTGCTGCCCTTCACGGTCGACAAGCGGCAGCTGCGCGAGGCGCTGGGCGCGTGGGCCAAGTCGCGCTGGTTCGCCCCGTCCGGCCTGAAGAAGGTGTCGGAGGCGGAGACGGCCAAGAGCATGTACCTGCCGCACTGGACGTACGACTCCAACACGGTGACCGACTACGAGGGTCAGCGCGGCGAGCACTACTGGGTCACCGAGACGTACACCGAGAACGGTGAGACGAAGACCCGCGAGGTGCAGAAGACGCGGTGGTACTACGCCTCCGGCACCGTCGCCCGCACGTTCGACGACGTGCTGGTGACCGGGACCACCAGGGTCCCGCAGAAGCACCTCGAGACGCTGGATCCGTGGCCGCTGCCGGACGCGCAGCCGTACCGGCCGGAGTACCTCGCCGGCCACGAGACGCTGCGCTACGACGTCGAGCCGGAGTCCGGCCTCGACTCGGCCAAGCACAAGATGCAGCCCATCATCGAGCACGACTGCCGCGACGACATCGGCGGCGACGAGCAGCGCGTCGACCGGATGCACACGCAGTACAACGACGTGACCTTCAAGCTCATGCTGCTGCCGGTCTGGATCGCCGCGTACCTCTACGCCGGCAAGACCTACAACATCCAGGTCAACGGCGTCACCGGCGAGGTCGCCGGCGAGCGGCCGTACAGCGCCGGCAAGATCGCCCTGGCCATCATCAGCGCCGTGGTGGTCATCGCCCTCATCATCGTGCTCTTCAGCCTCGGCAAGCACCACTGACGTCACCCGGCGGGCGTTGCGCGGTCGGTACCGATCCCGCAACGCCCGCAAGGGCGTGCGATACCGTTACCGGCGTGCAGTCCACCGTTTCCGCTTCCCACCCCGTGCGGGTGCTCGAGATCGGTGGCAGCCACGTCACCGCCGGCTCCGTCGAGTTCACGGGCTCCGGTCACCGCATCCTCGACCGCCAGCGGCACCCGCTGGATCCGGCCCAGGACGCGCACACCATCGTCGGGGCCCTCGCGGACGCGGCGAAACGGTTGCTGCCCGGCCCCGCCGACCGCTGGGCGGTGGCCTTCCCGGGCCCGTTCGACTACGTCGCCGGCGTCTCCCTGCACGAGGGCGTCAGCAAGTTCGACCAGCTGCACGGCGTGAACCTGCGCGAGGCCCTCGCCGCGGCGATCCCGGCCGAGCCGTCCGCGTTCACGTTCGTCAACGACGCCGACGCGTTCCTGCTCGGCGAGTGGGTCGACGGCGCGGCCGCCGGCACCCGCCGGGCCGTGGCCATCACGCTCGGCACCGGCATCGGCTCGTCCTGGCTGGCCGACGGCGAGGTCGTCTCCACCGGCCCCGACGTCCCGCTGGACGGCGAGATCCACTTCTGTGACGTGGACGGCGTGCCCATCGAGGACCTGGTGTCCGACCGCGCCCTGGTGCGCGGCTACCTGGCCCGCACCGGCACCACGGTCGACGGCATGCGCGAGCTGGCCGCCCGGGCCCGCGGCGGCGACCGCGACGCCCGCGAGGTGGTCGACGCCGCGTTCGGCATCCTGGGCCGGCTGCTCACCGAGTGGCTGGGCCGCTTCGGCGCCGAGATGGTCGTCGTCGGCGGCTCGATGACCGGCGCCTGGGACCTCATCGAGCCGGCCCTCGCGCTGCCGGTGCCGGCCCGCCCGGTCAGCGACACGGAGCGTTCGGCGCTGCTCGGCGCCGCCTTCGCCGGGCTCGGGTCTCGACCCGACGCCGGTAAGGATGCTACGAACGTCTGATGGCCTTACCGCACGTCGCCGAGCCGGCGCCCGGGGTGTGGGTGCTGCGCACCCCGCGCAGCGCGTACGTCATCTCCCTCGGCATCTCCCTCGGCGGCGAGGACGTGCCGCTCGCCGTGCACTGGGGCGCCCCGGTCGACGACGAGACGGCGGTCGCCCTGGCCGCGGTGCCGGCCGACCCGCAGCGCGGCAGCTGGGAGAGCCACGTCGACGGGCGCGAGGAGTACCCGTCCGACACGGGAATGCGCTTCGTCGAACCGGCCCTCGCCCTGCGCTTCCCGGACGGCAGCCGCACGGTCCGCTGGGTCTTCGACGGCGCGGAGACCGGCGAGGGCCACCTGCGGCTGCGCTACACCGAGCTGACCCGCCCGCTGCGGCTGACCCTGCACTACCGCGTCGCCGACGGCCACGACGTCATCGAGCGCTGGGCCGAGCTCGCCTCGGACGAGCCGGTCGAGGTGCTGCGGGCCGACAGCGCGGCCTGGTGCCCGCCGCCGCGCGAAGGCTACCGGCTGGGCACCCTGCACGGCCGGTGGGGCGCCGACAGCCGCGTCGAGCGGACCGCCCTGCCCGACGGCGTCGTGCGCCTCGGCAGCAGGCGCACCACCACCAGCCCGATGGCCAACCCGTGGATCGCCCTCGACGACGGCACCGCCACGGAGACGGCCGGCGAGGTCTGGACGGCGGCGCTGGCGTGGTCCGGCACCTGGCGCATCGACGTGCAGCGGCTGCCGGGCGGGCGGGTGGTGGCCAACGTCGGCGCCGGGCACGAGGAGCCGGTGGCGGTGCTTGCCCGCGGTACGACATATGAAGCTCCGAAATCGTGCGGACTGTGGACCGACGCCGGCTTCGGGGCGGCCAGCCGGGCCTGGCACCGCTATGTGCGCGCCTGTGTCCTGCCGCACGGCGACGAGCTACGCCCGGTGCTCTACAACTCCTGGGAGGCGACCGGCTTCCTGCTCGACGAGGCCAACCAGATGGCCCTGGCCGAGCGGGCCGCGGCGCTGGGCTGCGAGCTGTTCGTCATGGACGACGGCTGGTTCGGCGCGCGCCTGTCCGACAACGCCGGGCTGGGCGACTGGCTGCCCAACCCCACCCGCTTCCCCAACGGCCTGGGCCCCCTCGTCAAGCGCGTCACCGACCTCGGCATGCGCTTCGGCATCTGGGTCGAGCCGGAGGCGGTCAACCCGGACAGCGACCTGTACCGCGCCCACCCCGACTGGGTCTACGCCTCCCCCGGCTACCCCCGCCACGAGCTGCGCCACCAGCTCGTGCTCGACCTGGGCCGGCCGGAGGTCGCGGCCTGGGTCCACGGCTGGCTCGACGCGCTGCTCACCGAGCACGACATCGCCTTCGTCAAGTGGGACATGAACCGCCCGGTGACCGACCCCGGCCCCCGCGGGCCACTGCTGTGGTCCACCGCCCACGCCCGCAACCTCTACGCCGTCCTCGACCGGCTCCGCCGCGACCACCCGGGCGTCCGCTTCGAGTCCTGCGCCTCGGGTGGCGGCCGCGTCGACCTCGGCATCCTGGCCCGCACCGACCAGGTGTGGCCGAGCGACAACACCGACGCCAGCGACCGGCTGCACATCCAGGAGGGGTTCTCCCAGCTGTACCCCGCCCGCGCCATGACCGCCTGGGTGACCGACGCCCCGAACTTCCTGACCGGCAACCGCCTGCCGCTGCGCTTCCGCTTCCACGTGGCCATGGCCGGCGTCCTCGGCATCGGCGGCGACCTGCCACGGTGGACCCTCGACGAGCAGGCGACGGCGGCCTCGCTCATCGCGCAGTACAAGCGCATCCGCCCGATCGTCCAGCACGGCGAGCTGTACCGGCTGCGCTCCCCCGCCACGTCGAGCGCCCCGGCCCTGGCCTACCTGTCCGCCCCCGCCTCCGCCTACGAGGCGGCGGTGTTCCAGTTTCTCGACGGCCATCGCTACGGCGAGCCGGCGCCCCCGGCCCGCCTGCCGTTCCTGCCGCCGGGCACCTGGGAGGACGCCGACAGCGGGGAACGGCACACCTCGGGCTTCCTCGCCACCCACGGCCTGTCCGCCGGCCTGTCGCGCAACCACGACAGCGCCGTCACCCACCTGCGCCGCCTCTAGCTCGATCTCGAACCCGAGGCTGCTGTCTACGGACTGGTACGTCGTTGACGTGCTTGCGATGGCCAACGTCGTGATTGACTACGGCGCGCTCAGATCGATCTGGAACGCGTCCTCGTACCCTTGCCGATTGCGGAGCACCCACCCCGCTGCGCGACGACTTCGTGGCCGGCATCAGCCGCCGGCTGGACCACCGGATGCGGCTCGTCGCCGGCCAGCTCTGAGGTGACGGCCTTTCGGGACGCCGCGCGCATGGTCGGCGGCACGAGCGTGCGCCGTACTCTGTTGATCCTAGCGTGACCAAGCGCCCATATGAACGGCATGGAAGTCGTTTGAGCGGAGGCGATGATGGACGTGTTGCACTGGTCGGGTGGCCGGAACGTGCGCGACCTGGGTGGTCGAGCGTTGCGCGTCGGCGGCTGCACGCCGTTCGGGAAGGTGTTCCGTTCGGCGGCGCCAGAGCACCTGACCGATGAAGGGTGGGCTGCGGCGAAGGCGGCGGGCGTGCGCACGGTGGTAGACCTGCGGAACGCACCGGCTGAGACGCAGCGTCGAGCAGAACATCCGATCATCAGCGCCGAGTCGCTGCAGGGCCTGGTCTTCGTGCCGGCGCCGACCGAAGACCCTGACGACACCGAGTTCCTCCGGGTCTGCGGGCCGTTCCTGGATCATCCGCGCTGCTGGGCCGACAATGCCCGGCTTGCCCCCGACCGCATCTCCGCCGCTCTGCGCGCGGTCGCCCGGGCAGACGGGGCAGTGCTCGTGCACTGCGCGGGAGGCCGGGACCGCACCGGCATGATCTCCGCGATGCTGTTGCACATCGCCGGCGCGACGGACCACGCCATCATCGATGACTACGCGGCCGGGTGGCGCGGCGCAGCGGCGCATGCCGGGCACGCCTGGGTCTACGACCCCGACCAGGGCAACTGGCGCGAGCACCAGCAGGAGCCGACAGTCGCGGAGGACGTGGAACGTCAGTTGGCGGACAGGACGCCCGCTCTCCGCGAGTGGATCGCGACGTTCGACGCGACCGACCTGCTGGCACCCGCCGAGCTGCGCGCGATCAGAGCGCTGCTGACTCCTGCTGCTCCGTAGGCGGCGCACGGCATACAGGCATGATTGCCACCCACGTACCGTGCGATCGCTACGCGGCCAGCAACAGCGCACGAGTGCAAAGATCGGATGCCCGCTCATCGGCTACGAGCGCGCATGCGTCAAGCAGATCGATAGCGCGCAGAGCGGCTTGCGCCCGGCGACGGCGGGAGGAATTCTCGTTCGTGCGCCGCTGGATCGCCGTTCGCGTTCATGGCGCTGGATTCGCAGGCGACGGGCTGCTCGTGGCATTGGCGCTCGACGCCGCGGCGCGAGCCTGGAGTCGGGTTTGCGCCGACCAGCGCCAGTTGTTCGACGCGGTGTGGTCGTACTCTAGAGTTCCGCTGTGTTCGACCGGCTGGACGAGATCAACTGGGCGGTACTCAACCACGCGTACGGCAATGCCGACGACGTACCACGCCTGCTACGGGCGGCAGCCGGTCCCGATGAGCACGAGGCGGGTGCGGCGGTCGGGGAGTTGTACTCCAGCCTGTTTCACCAGGGCAGTGTCTACCCGGCGACGGCCGCCGCGGTGCCGTTTCTGATCCGGCTGGCGGTTGCGGCGCCGTGGCACCGCGCCGGTCTGGTGTTGCTGGTTGGTGGGCTGGCCGATCCGTATCAGGCGCACGGGCCGACGGCCGGCTCGGTGCGGGGAGCGGTCGTGGCAGGCGGAGCGGCGCTCGTACCGCTGCTGGCCGATGCAGATCCTGGTGTGCGGGCCGCGGCTGCGTACGCGGTCGCGCAAACTGACGGACCGGCCGAGGTGCTGCTGGATCGTTGGCGGGTCGAGGACGACGAGCGGGCCCGGGCGTCGCTTGCCCTGGCCATCGGTCTGCGCGATCCCGCGGGGTCGGCGACGTCGCTGCGCGCTGCGGTGCTTGATCCGCCGTTATCGGTACTCGCTGCTGCCGCGGTTGCGTTGGTGCGCAACGGCATCGGATGGCCGGCCGGCGCGATCGGGCGGGTCGCCGAAGTGCTTGAGGATGCGGTGGAGCTCGACCACCCGTGGCAGCGCCAGTACGCGGAGGTGTCCGAGGAACTCGCGGTCTGCGCCGACGACGGTCTCGCCGACGAGTTGCTCGGTACGTTGGTCAGGGCCGAGTCGTCGGCGCAGCGCGAAATCGGTGCCTGGATGATCGGGCGGCGGTGCGCCGTGTACCGGTCGGCGCCGGCTCGTCTCGTGCCACTGCTTGGCCCACTGTTGCACGATCCGGCTCAGCCGGTGCGGCTCGCCGCCGTCGCGGCGCTGCGGGATGCCGGTGCTGCCGCCGACAGTTACGCCGACGACCTGGCCCACATCGCGGCCGGCTTCCCAGCGGTGGCCGGCGCTGCCGCAAGTACACCTGAAGCGGTTGCCATCGTGGCGTTGATGCGTGCTGGCGATCCGCGCTGGCTGACCCCGGTCGGTGCCGCGTGGGCGGCCGGGCACAAGGCGTTCCCGCCGCACAACGGGATCCCTTTCGACCCGCGGGTATTGGCAGCAGCCCGCCAGCGGTTACGGGCCCTCGTCGCAGCTGGCGCACCGGGCGGTGAGCTCGACGGGCTCGTCACGCTCATTGGCTGGTGGCGCGGTCAGGCCCGCGAAGCTGACGAGGATCTGCGCGCTGCCCGGAGTCTCGCTGCAGATTCGGTACGCGACGCGCTGGATCGAATCGGTGCGGCGACCCCGGAGCCGAGCGTGGAGCAGTTGCGGCACTGGGCGAAGGGCGGGCACGTCCGCTCGGCGGTCGAGGTCTGGCAGCGTACCGGCGACGCCACCGAACTCGTCAGCATTCTGCAGCCACGGGTGGCCGAACCGGACTCCGACCTTGATGCGGCGCTGCGGCAGGCAGCCGATGCCGGTCCGGCCCTCGGGTTGTTGGTCCCCGGGCTGCAGCGATACGTGCACGGCAAGGCCGCACGCAACAGGTTCAGCCGCGACCTCCAGGTCGCGGCCGCTCGGATCATCTGGCGGGCTACCGGCGACGCGGCTCGGGTGCTGCCGACCGTCACCGCCCTGCTCGCCGCCGGTCGCCAGCCCGCCGTGGCAGCGGTGGACCTCGCGCAGGAACTGATCGCCGGCGCACCGGAACTCGCCGCAGCCGTCGCCGACCCGGCGGCGCACACGGACTCGCCAGTCACCGATCTGATCGCCGCGCTCCGCGGCCTGGTCGATCCCGCCGCCGACGCCCTGGTGCCGGCGGCGCGGCTGCTGGCCGGAATCGGCACCCCGATTGCCGACCTCGTACCCGCGCTCGTCGCCGTCATCGAGGCCGACGAACTGTACTGCGCCGAGGCGCTCGAGCTCATCGTCGATCTCCACGCGACCGACGCGCTGCCGGCACTGACCACTCTCGCCGAACGCGACCGGCGGATCGCGACCCATGGCAGCAATGGCGTCGTCCGCCATGACGAACAACTCCAACAGGACCTACGCGCCGCTGTGGCCCGCCTGGCGTCAGTTCCACGCCGCGATCGGCCACCTGCGCGCTGATCGAGGTTGCCGAACTGCTCGCCGCCGCGCTTCCGCAGACGGACTGCGTGGCCGGCCTCCCCGGGTACTGGATTGGACGGTTGCCCTGGATGCGCGCACATCGGCATGTCCGCGAACTGTCGTGACGGCGCGCCGTGACGCTCCGTCGCGATCGGATCGCGGCATGTGCGGACATTGTTCAGCCCGTTGTCGCGTGCGGATTATTGGCCAACCCGCGCCCTGCAGAAGCTCGGTGACGCCATGAAAGACGACGTCGGGGTTCCTGGTCGCGCAGGGCTGGGCGCTCAGATCCTTCGCGGCAATCGGCGTGCGGACCCAGCGCGAGCTGGCGATGATCCTCGGCCCCGACCTGCCGGCCCCGCCGTAGCGTCAGGGCCGGCCGTCCCGCAGTAGGGTGGCGGCGAGCGCGAGGGCGGCCGCCCCGCCGGCGACGGCCCAGCCGGTGCTGCTGACGGTCCAGTTGCCGTAGTCGCCGCCGAAGGCGTAGGGGAACACCGGAACGTGCTGTTCCAGCGGCCGGACGAGGGCCCAGGCGGTGACCGTCGGAACGACGGTCACCGCCCACCGCTGGCCCGGGGTGGCCTCACCGGCCGCGCGGCGCCAGGTGACCCAGGCGGCCGCGACCGCCGCGGCGGCCAGGCCCTGGGCGAACACCGCCCAGGGGTGGCCGTAGAGCTCGGCCCGGGCCCACCAGACGGCCGCGGCCCAGGCGGCCAGCAGCACGGCGATGCCGCTGCCGCGGGCGATCGTGCGCCAGGCCAGTCCCCGGGGTGCCGGGTCGACGACGGCGGCTGCCGGTTCGTCGAGACACCAGCCGACCGCGCCGGCGAGCAGCCCGACGGCTGTGCCCTGCAGGGGCCAGAGCGTCCAGTTGTCGTACCGCACCGCCTCGAACAGCCCGAACAGCAGCAGCGAGGCCATCGCGACCAGGGTCCACGGGACCGCCCGGGCGGCGTGGCGCAGCATCAGCCGCTGGCTCCCACGATCGAGTTGGCGACCGCTTCGGGCAGGCCGAGCGTCATCGTGAGCACGAGCGCCAGCACCGCGACGGTGACGGTCGCACCGATCGCCAGGCGCAGTCGGGTCCGGTTGGACTCCGGGTCGTGGTAGAGCGTGCCGAGAACGCCGAGCGCGCACACCGCGAGCAGATAGGCGATCCACGCCTCAGGCGAGCCGGGCAGCGCCATCCACTGCCCGGTGCCGGTGTTCCAGCCGACCGGGCCGTACCAGTACGTCCACGGCCAGACCACCCGCCAGTGCCACGTCGCCTGGAAGTTGCCCTGCATGAGGATGGTGACCAGCACGACCAGCACGACCGCGAGCGGCGTCACCCCGCGGCCGGGCAGCCAGCGGGCCAGGAGCAGCCCGAGGATCGGGCCGCTCACCGCCGGCACCACGCCGAGCGCGAACATCACGGCGAACACGTGGCCGTCGGTCATGGGCCCGAACGGGACGGTCGACGGCGCGGGCGGATGGATGTGGTACTGCGCCAGGGCCGCGGCGTACCACAGCAACGCGACGCCGAGGGGCACGACCGCGGCCGTCGCCAGCGCCAGGGTCCGGGTGCGTTCGGGCACGGCGACCGACCCGGCGGCGGCCGCGGCCCGGTCGGATCGCCGGGCCAGGCCGGCCATGACGATGAGGCCGAGGACGCCGAGCAGGGCGGACGGGGCGATCATGCCCATGGCCGAGGACGAGTAGTCGTCGGCGCCGTTGGTCGCGTCCGGGTTGAGGAAGTCGGCCACGCAGACGGCGACGAGCAGGGCCGCGCCGAGCCAGAAGAGCTTGGCGCCGAGGTAGTGGCGGATCTCCTGCCGGGCCAGAACGCCGAGCATCGAGGCGGCGGGTCGCGCGGTCGTGGTCATGCCGCAGCTCCTTCGGGAGTGGCGCTTCTGAGTAGGAGGTAGGCGTCCTCGACCGTCGGCTCGACGGCGGAGGCGCCGGGCCCGGGCTGCCCGCCGACGGACCGGATGAGCCCGGTTCCGGTCTTCCAGGTCTGCACGGCGCCGGGGCTGGCGGTGGCGCCCTGGTGCACGCGGCCGGCGGCGCTGGCGAGCAACTCCGGCACGCTGCCGTCGAAGCGGACCCGGCCGCCGTCCAGCACGACGACGCGGTCGCACAGCGCCGACACGTCCTCGGTCTGGTGGGTCGAGATCAGTACGGTGCCCGGCCGGCCGGAGAGCAGGCCGCGCAGCGACGCCCGCTGCTCGGGGTCCAGGCCGGTGGTGGGCTCGTCGAGGATCAGCAGCGCGGGGTCGCCGAGCAGCGCCTGGGCGATCGCCAGGCGCCGCCGCTGCCCGCCGGACAGCGCGCGCACCTTGACCGTGGCCCGTTCGGCCAGGCCGACCAGGGCGAGCACCCGGCGTACCTCCGCGTGCCTTCGCTCGGTGTCGCCCCACTCCTTGAGCACGGCGATGTAGTCGAGGAACCCGAACGAGGTCATGCCGCGGGGAAAGGTGACCTCCTGCGGCAGGTAGCCGATCCGGCGGCGGGCCTCGGTGCGCTCGGCCTGGGTGCCGGTGACCTCGTGCCCGGCCACGGTGACCGTGCCGGTGCTCGGGGCCAGGGCACTGGACAGGATGCGCAGCAGCGTCGTCTTGCCCGCGCCGTTGGGCCCGAGCAGGCCGATCACGCCGGCGTCGAGGCGCAACGTGGTCGGGTGTAGCGCGGCCGTACGGCCGAATGTCTTGGAAACGGCGTCCAGGGTGGCGGTCATCGGGCGACCCTCCGGGCGTGTCGGGAGTTGGTGAGGTGAACGAGCACGAGGCCGAGGACGATCACAGCGAGGGCAAACCCGGCCTGGCCGGCGGGGGTGGCGACGGCGCCGATGCCGCCGGTCCCGGCAGCGGCCGCCTCGGCGACGAGCCAGCCGGCACCGACGACTGCGCTGGCGATCCAGGCGGTGAGCCAGGTCAGCAGGATCAGCGTGGCGACGGTGAGCGCCAGCCCCGGCAGCAGCCAGATGGCGAAGTAGCCGTGCAGGGCCGGCACGACCAGGGCGACCGCCACGGTCAGCGGGACCGCCGCGGTGAGCGCGGCGACGGTGCGCAGCAGCGCCAGGCGCAGCTTGGAGAAGGGTGTGGTACTGGTGACCTCGCGGAACGGGTCGGTGGCGTCGTACGTCGCCACCACGGCCAGCATCGGGATCAGCGGCGCAAGCATGAGGAACAGCGCCGGCGGCCCTCCGGGCAGGTGCACTGGCGCCATGCCGGTGACGACGGCGCACAGGACAGCGGCGCCGACCGCGACCGACCAGGACAGCAGCAGGTCGCGGGCGGCACCCACGACGACCAGGTCGGTCTCCGGGACGCCGAGACGGGCGAGGATTCGGTACGGCCAGGGCCGCCGCGGCCGGGTGATCTCCGCGTGCACCGCCCGCCAGAGCGGCTCCACGTCCCGCACCAGCGCGCGGGCGGCCCCCCGGCACTGCGGGCAGGACGTCACGTGCTGCTCCACGGCCGCCTCGGCCACCGGGTCGAGCCGCCCGTCCGCGTAGCGCCGCCAGGTCACCTCGTCGACGTGCCAGCTCATGCCAGTCCCCCCATCAGCAGCTGCCGCATCCGGGCCTTGGCCAGGCGCACCCGGCTCTTCACGGTCCCCTGCGGCACCCCGAGCAACAGCGCGGCTTCCTTGGTACTGAGCCCGTCGAGCACGGTCACCTGCAGCGCCTGGCGCAGCTCCGGCGACAGCCCGAGCAGGGCCGCCGCGAGGTCCCCGTGCTCGACCGCGACCAGCAGCTCGTCCTCGGCGCTGCGCAGGCTGGGCGACAGGGCGGCGATCACCTGCTGGCTGACCGGCGTCGCGCCCTGCCGCTGCCGCAACCGCGACACGAGCTGCCGGATCGCGATGCCCCACAGCCACGCGCCGACGTCACCGTCCCCGCGATACCGCCCGGCATTGCGCCACACGGCGACGAACGTGTCCTGCACCGCCGAGGCGGCCAGCTCCTCGTCGGGCGTGCGCCGCCGCAACCGCAGCAGCAGCCAGGCCGAGTGCCGCCCGACCAGCTCCCGCAGCGCATGTTCGTCACCGGCGCCGACCCGCGCCAGCAGGTCGGCGTCGCTCGGCGGTGGCTCTTCCATGCCTCCACTGTCGCGGGCAACGCCCGGATCGGATCACCGTCCGCCCGACCATTTTCCAGCGCGACGGTTGGGTGCCCCAGTGGTTCTCGTGGCGGGCCAGGTCCAGCGGCCAGCGGCGGCGCCAGCCGTGGCGTTCCAGGTCGGGCACCACCTGCAGCTCGCGCACCAGGGGAGAAAGCCAGCCGGCGCGTCTACGGCTACCCGCCGCCCGCCGGGGCACCTCGTCATGCGACACCGCGTTGCGGGAGACGAGCGCACGCCCTGCATCCGGGACTGCCGGTCGCGGGTGGATGGGTGGCGCTGGGGCCGCGGTCCGGGAGACGGGCGGCGGACTTGATCCGGTGCGCGCTCATCGGCGTGACAGGAAGCCTCGGCCGGCGGTCACCACTTGAACGGCCTCGTACTGACCGTGGCGGATTCCCATGGACGGCGCACTCGCCTCGCGGCAGAAGCGGGCGCCAGCAGTGCCGGGCTCGGCGGCATCGTCGGGCGTGGCCTACTCAGCCAGCATCCACTTCGGCTGGTCCGACCCCGCCCCTGACCTGGTGCACCGGTATAGAGCGCCGGCGTCCGATCGGCCGTACATGCCTTCGTCGGCCTTCTTGCAGAACGCGCCCGGCGTCACGCCGAGCTGGGTGCGCGCCGGGACAGGGGGAACGTCGGTCTGTGTTGTGGCGGGCTGTGCCGCGGTCGGCGACTGCGCACCGGGTGTGGAGTGCGCAGGGCTGGACGGGGTCGCCGTCAGCGGCTGCGTGACCGATGGGGGAGGCGGAGACATCGAGCGGGCCAGTTAGGGCTTGCAGATCACCACCGCTGCGTTGGTCATGTGTTCCGCGGCGCTGCGTTGATTGTGGGAGTTCGAGCGGGCGTACGAAGAAGCATCGGAGCCGACGTACGTGACGGCGTAGCGAACTTCTCTGGCCGCGATGGGGTTGGCCGACACGGGGAGTCGTTCAGCGGCGAGCACTGCCGGTCTGATGTCGAGCGGGCCGACCTTCAGGGAGCCGTCGGCGTTGCTGTAGGTCGTGCACCATTCGGACCAGGAGGCGATCCTCGGCCCGGTGGATGGTGTTTCCGGCGGGGCAACGGCCGCGGCGACGGGAACGGCGATGGCCCACGTGAGGAACCCGAACCCCACGGTTTTCCACACTCTCGAACCGCGCGCCCGCCGCCACGTCCACACCGCGACAGCTGCGATGATCGACAGGGATCCGAGGAATGCTGCGCCGAACTCCTGAGCAACCCCACCGGCGACCATGAGCAGGACGCCGAGCGTGGCCGCAACGATTGGAACTCGTCGCTTCCACCGTACCGAAATGGGCTCCAGAGCGGCCTTGAGCGGGCCGAACGTCTCCAACGGCACGCCGACGACGGCGGCGAGTTCGCCCCGTGTCCTTGCCGCGCCGATGGCGAGCGTCAGGTCAGCAAGCTGGTCCAGCTTGTCGTTCGTGATCGCACCGTCGGAAGACAGGCGCCGCGTGACAGCGTCAACCGCGGCTCGGCGATCATCATCCCTGACCGGAAGCCGCGCGGTGTGGTCATGGGCAGCGCGTGCACGGGCGGACGCTTCGCTCTCATCGTTCGACAGGCGTGACCGTCGCCCGGCAGCGCGATCTGCCTCGTCTACCCGCCGGTTCGCCTGGGAAAGGAAAAGGAACAGCCAGACCACGACGAAAATAGATGCCGCGTACGGCCACCACAGCAGTATCAGCAAGATGTCAACGCCGGGCTTGCCCGTCAGCCGGAACATCGCGCGCATACGCGTCATGGTTCGCGGCCGCTGGGGGTGAAAAGCAGACCTGGCATCTGCTGGGACATCGGTGGGCTCCTGCTCATGGTTTCAACGAACACTGCCGACGGTCAGGTTGTGTCGGCCGGCCGGCGAGCAGAGCCGAGCATAAGATGAAGATCAACACCGTGGCATGGGCCGTACGGATGATCGACCCGTGCTGACACCGCCCCCACGAACCCACCTTCGCTGTCGTGAAATGACGTCGGGCGTCGAGGCAACAAGCGTTGGTGAGATCGGACACCCCGAGCGGTGACATCATCGATCCGTCCCGCCCGGGATTCGCCGGGATCAGCCGGGGTCGATATCCGACGCGCTGAAGGTCAAAACTCGGGCTGGACGCCGCTCAGCGGGCGCCTTCCAGGTAGCGCAGCACCGCCGTCACGCGCCGGTCGACCCGGTCCGTCGGGAGCAGGTCCAGCTTGGCGAAGATGCTGCGGATGTGCTTGTGGACCGCACCCTCGGTGACGAGGAGGCGCTCGGCGCCGGCCACTCGTGGTCACCGGGCGCGAACGTCAAGTCCCTGATCGCGGCCAATGCGTGCGCCGCGACGTCCCGCGATACTGCATGATCGGCAGTGTGGACATGGACGCGCAGGTCGATCTGGCTGGGCTCACTCCGGTCGAACGGGAACTGCTTCGGCTCGGCGTCATGCAGTGGACGCGCCTGGAAGGCAGCAAGGATGTGGTCACCGGGCTGCTCGACTATTCCGATCGCTCCGAACTGCGATCGGACGTTGCCCGGCTGGCCGGTCTCATAGCCACGGCGAGCCCTATGTCGCGCCGTGATTGCCGACGACTGCTGCTCGCGACCGAACTCGCCTTCGCGAGCGAAACGCTGGGATGGTCGCGGGACTGGTCGCCCGACACCGGCTTCGCGGACCGCGACACCATCACCGTGCTTCGTTCCGTCCAGGAGAAGATCGCCGGCATCATCCACGGTGGCGACGACCGCGTCGCCGAACTCGGCCCGGCGGTACAGCCGGCCTGGAGCCCGATCTCCATGGACGCTGACGACGCGTACTGGACGCCGTTCCGCCAGCGATTCGATTTCCGGCCCAGCATGCATTCCTGGCCTGCCATCACCGAGCCAGCGCCGTCGGTCACCGTCGACCTCAGTCCCATCTTCGCCGCCCGCAGCCACCCGGAGTTCACCGCTGGCGTGGCCGCGGTCAACAGCCTCACCCTGCTCGCGCTGGCCCGCGTTCTCGAACCCGGTACTAGCCTCGTCGTGCTGGACTGGCAGCACCAGACATACCGGTTCTGGCCGCACCGGTTCGCGTGCCAGCCGGATCCGCAGTGGCAGATGGACGTCTTCCCCAATGGCGACTACTACATCTTCCTCACCGAAGACATGAACACCGGCACGTTCGGCCACCCGTGGGAACAGACGCTCTGCGTCTTCGGCGAGCCTCTGGTGTCCACCCTGATCCCCATGCTCACCAGCTGGCTCCCCGTCCAACGCACCAACCGGTAGAAGAGCGCGACTCGACCAACCGGCAGTGCGGGAAGAGCCGCAGCACGGCTCAGAACCAACGGCCCGGCCATCGGCACGAACAGTGACGACCGCCGGCCACAGCCCGCACCTCGTGCCAGCGGCATGAGCGGAAACCAAGATCACCATCCAAAGATCGGTAGGCGCGATTGCGGTCCTACGAGCACGATCCTCGGCGCGACGGACCGGCTGCTGGGGGCGCACCGCTGCGCACTGCCTCCGGCAAGGTCGCCGCCAGCGAGGTAATCGTCGGACCGGGTGCGGCGGGTCGCGACCGTCGAGTCCTATGGCACGCGACCCTTACAGAGCACGTCGCTAGGGTGCCCGGCCGGCCCGCAGCCAGGCGAAGTAGTTGTCGAGGTGCTGCGGGTACATCATCCGGTTGACGACGCCGCGCCACCGCGGCGGCTCCTGGCCGGGCGTGCCGCGACCGGCCGCGACCTCCAGGGCCGCGTTGTACTCCAGGTGCGCCGCCAGCCGCGGGAACACTATCTCGTCGAACGTCCGGCACACCCCGGCGCCGTGCTCGGCCGCCGCCTCCGGCGTCCGCAGGATCCACATGTCGGCGCCAGGAGCGAAGGCGAGCTCCGGCGGCGGGTCGATGCGTCCGGACAGCTGCCCGAGGCCGGCCTCGACGCTGCCGCCGGAATACGCAATCCAGCGCTGCGTGCCCGCACCGAAATTGATGTAGTACGGCGCATGCCCGGGATAGTTGGAGTTCTGAAACCACAGGGAGGCCGCGCCGACGCCGTCGACGACGCGCAGGAAGTGCCCCTTCTTCTGGTCCTGGAATCCGTGCCCGCGCAGAAACGGCCCGACCTGCCCAGCCATCATCTGGTTGAACGCCCGCCGCACCTCCGACACCATGCAATCACGGTATATCGCGCGCACACCGAGGACGCGGACCCTGAACGGGGGCACGTCGCGTGTATCGATCTTGGGCGACCAGCGCTCATGCTCGTCGACAGGACCGAGCGCGGCAGCGTGATCGGTTCGGAAGACACAGAGGGTGACGGCGGCGGGCGAGGCCGGCGTGCGGCCTCAGCGGCATGGGCGGGTGGAGTGGGGGATCTTTCATTCGCGGCGAATGCGTTTGGGTAGCAGCAGCGCTGATGTCACATGATGATCGCGTGGGGAAGCACAGCTGGTCGGAGGGCAGGGTCGACATCGCCACCATGTGGCTCCTCAGCCGGGGTCGATATCCGACGCGCTGAAGGTCAAAACTCGGGCGGGACGCCGCTCAGCGGGCGCCTTCGAGGTAGCGCAGCACCGCCGTCACGCGCCGGTCGACCCGGTCCGTCGGGAGCAGGTCCAGCTTGGCGAAGATGCTGCGGATGTGCTTGTGGACCGCACCCTCGGTGACGAAGAGGCGCTCGGCGATCGCGGCGTTGCCCAGGCCCTCGGCCATGAGGGCGAGCACGTCGCGCTCGCGCGGGCTGAGCCGCTCGACCGGGTCCCCGGCCCGGGTGCGGGCGAAGAGCTGGCCGACCACCTCCGGGTCGATGGCGGTCCCGCCGGCGGCGACGCGGTGCAGGGCGTCGAGGAAGTCGCCGACCCGGCCGACCCGCTCCTTGAGCAGGTAGCCGAGGCCGGCCACGCCGCCGGCGAGCAGCTCGGTGGCGAAGGCCTGCTCGACGTACGCCGACAACACCAGGACGGCCAGTCCGGCCTGGCGGCGCCGGGCCTCCACCGCGGCGACCACGCCCTCGTCGGTGTGGGTGGGCGGCATCCGCACGTCCACCACCGCCACGTCCGGCCGGTGCTCGTCGACGGCGGCGAGGAAGTCGCCGGGCGTGCCGGTCGCGGCGACCACCTCGATGCCCTCGGCGCGCAGGAGCAGCGACAGCCCCTCGCGCAGCAGCGCGTCGTCCTCGGCGATCACGATCCGCACGGCAGTGCCACCTCCAGCTCGGTCGGCCCGCCGGGCGGGCTGGACAGCGCGAACGTGCCGTCGTGCGCGGCCACCCGGCGGCGGATGCCGTCCAGGCCGGACCCGGAGCCCTGGCCGGAGCTCGCCTGCTCGGCGCCGCCGTGTCCGTCGTCGCGGACGGTGACCGACAGCACATCCCCGGCCCGCAGCACGGAGACGACGGCCGCCGTCGCGCCGCTGTGCCTGGAGATGTTGGTGAGCGCCTCGGCGACCACGAAGTACGCGGTGGCCTCGACCGACGCCGGGCACCGCTGCGCCACGCGCACGTCGACGCGGCAGGGCACGCGGCAGCCGGCGGCCAGGCCCGCGAGGGCGCCGCCGAGGCCGCGGTCGGTGAGTACGGGCGGGAGGATGCCGCGGGCCACGCCGCGCAGCTCGGCCAGGGCGTCCTCCGCGGCCAGCTGCGCCCGCTCGAGGATCTCGTCGGCGATGGCCGGGTCGCGGGCCAGGGCCCGCCGGGCGGCGCCGAGCAGCACGGTCACGCCGACGAGCCGGTTCTGCGCGCCGTCGTGCAGTGAGCGCTCGATGCGGCGCAGCTCCGCCGCGTGCGCCTCCAGGGCGGCGGCGCGGGTGGCGGTCAGCTCGGTGACCCGCAGCGACAGGTCGACGTCGGCGCGGGCCGGCAGCAGCCGCCGGCCGGGCCACGCCTGCACGTCGGCGAGGCTGCGGCTGCCGAAGACGGCGACGGCGAGCCAGGCCACCCCGAGCAGAGACACCGAGACCGCGCCCGGCCAGGTTCGCACGATGACCACGCCGAGCGACGGGGCGGCCTCGCCGTCCGGCAGCGCCTTCCAGTACAGCGGGAACAGCAGGTCCCGCGCGGCGAGCAGCGGGGTGAGCACCCCGAGGAGGCCCACGACGTTGCCCAGCGTCGCGTGCGTGGCCAGCCAGGCCAGGTCACGGCCGTTCTGGGTGGTCGGATACGGGCTGTGCACCTCCGGCCCGGAGCGGCTGAGCCGGGCCCGCTCCCGGTCGGCCACCGCCCGGACGCCGCGCAGCGCCCGTGGCAGGAGCCACAGGCCGACCCCGGCGGCGACGAGCAGCCCGGAGATCGCCACGAGGACGAGCATGGCCAGCGCCGCGACGCCGGTCGCGAGCCCGCCGCCGAGCCGCTCCAGCGCGTCCACGGCGGCACGGATGCCCGAGACCCTGCGCACCGTTGCAAGGTACAGCCTGCTGTACCCCGGCTGGGCAGCGCGCGGGATCGTCGCCGCGCACCGCGGTTCGTAGCGTCACAGGCATGAATGCTGCGACTCGTACCGCGGTCTGGTCCGGGCTGGTCCTCAGCGCCGGCGCCAACGCCGTCACCTCGCTGTCCGGCCGCTCGGAGTGGCTCGCCGCCGGCTTCGGCCTGGTGACGCTCGTCTGCGCGATCGCGCTGACCACCGACTACATCAAGCGCAGGCGCGCATGACCAGGGTCGCGCTGCGCGAGGTCACGAAGGTGTACGACACCGGCGTCCGCGCCCTCGACGGCGTCACGCTCGACCTGCCCGAGGGCCGGCTCACCGCGGTCATGGGCCCGTCGGGCAGCGGCAAGAGCACCCTCATGCAGTGCGCGGCCGGCCTCGACACGCCCACCTCCGGCACCGTCACCATCGGCGGCACCGAGATCTCCCACCTGTCGGAGGCCGCCCGCACGAAGCTTCGCCGCGAGCGCATCGGCTTCGTGTTCCAGTCGTACAACCTGCTGCCCTCCCTCGACCTGCGGGACAACATCACGCTGCCGCTCCGCCTGGCCGGCCGCACCGCCGACCCGGCCCGCCTGACGCGCCTGGCCGCCCGCGTGGGCCTGGCCGACCGGCTGGGCCACCGCCCGGCGGAGCTGTCCGGCGGCCAGCAGCAGCGCGCCGCGATCATTCGCGCCCTCATCGCCGACCCGGACGTGGTCTTCGCCGACGAGCCCACCGGCGCGCTCGACCTGCGCAGCGCCGCCGAGGTGCTCGACCTGCTGAGGGAGCTCGTCGACGAGCTGGGCCAGACGGTGCTGATGGTCACCCACGACCCGAACGCCGCAGCCCGCGCCGACCAGGCCCTCGTCATGGCCGACGGCCGGGTCGTCGACGCCATCGAGGCGCCCACCGCCGACCGGCTCGCCCGCAACCTGACCCTGCTGAGTGGAGCCTGACGATGTGGCACATCGCCCTGCGCATGACCCGGCACCGCCTGGGCGCCCTCGTCGCCGTCTTCTGCGCCGTCCTCGGCGGCGCCGCGTTCGTCACCGCGACCGGCGTCCTCGCCGACACCGCGCTGCGCGGCCACGCCCCGGCGGGCCGCCTCGCCGCCGCCGACGTCGTGATCGCCGCCCCGCAGTCCGTGCCGGTCCCCGACGACCTGCCGGTCGCCCTGCCCGAGCGGGCCCGCCTCCCGGCCACGCTGGTCGAGCAGTTCCGCCGCCTGCCGGGCGTGACCCTGGCCGTCGGCGACGTCGGCTTCCCCGCCGCCGTCGAGGGCCGGGCGCCGGTCACCGCCCACGGATGGTCCTCGCTGGCGCTGTCCGAGGAACGCGTCACGGGTACCGCCCCCAGCGGGCCCACCGACATCGCCGCCCCCGCCCCGATCGGCACCCGGATCACGGTCACCGCCGCCGGACGGTCCGGCACCTACACGGTGACCGCGCGCACCGCGGCGGGCGTCTACTTCACCGACGACACCGCGCGGTCCCTGGCCACCCCCGGCAAGGTCGACCTGATCGGCGTCAAGGGCGGCGCCGCCGCGGCCCGCGCCAAGGCGACCGAGCTCGGCCTGATCGCCGCCACCGGCGAGGCCCGCGGCGACGCCGAGACCGCCGCGGACCGCGGCACCCTGCTCGCCCTGGCCGCCTCCCTGGCCGGCGTGGTCCTGATGGTCATCGGCTTCACCCTGGTCGGCGCGCTGACCGTGGCCGCCGCCGGCCAGCAGCACGAGCTGGCCTTGCTGCGCCTGGCCGGCGCCGTGCCGCGCCAGCTGCGCTCCCTGGCCGCCGCCCAGGCCACCGCGGCCGCCCTGCCCGCCCTGGTGCCGGGCGCGCTGCTCGGCTACCTGCTCGCGGGCGGCCTGCGCGACCTGCTCGTCGGCACGGGCGCCGTCTCCGGCGCCCTGCCCCTGGTCCGCGGCCCGCTGCCGGCCCTGGCCGCCGCCCTGCTGCTGCTCGCCGTGGTGCAGGTCGCCGGCCGCCTGGCCGCCCGCCGGCCACGGCTCGCCCCGGCCCGCCCGGCCGCCTGGCGCCCCCGCGCCGGCCTGCTCGTCATCGCGTTCGCCTCCGTCGCGTCCGCCGCCCCGCTCTTCACCCGCACCATCGCGGGCGCGGCCGCGACGAGCATGGCCGGCATGCTGGCGGCGGTCGGCCTGGCCGTCGCCGGCCCGGCCATCGTCAGCGCCGCCGGCGAGCGCCTGCCGTCCCCGTCCCGCCCCGCCGCCTGGCTGGCGCTGGCCAACTGCCGCGGCTACGCCGTGCGGGTCGCCGGCTCGGTCAGCACCCTGGCCATGTTCGTCGTCTTCACGCTCACCTATGCCTACGCCCAGACCACCATGCTGGCCGCCGCCGAGCGCGACACGGAGCAGGCGACGATCGCCGACTACGCCGTGACGGCCCCGGCGCTGGGCGCCCTGCCGGAGGGCCTGGCCGGGAAGGTCACAGGCCTGCCCGGGGTACGCGCACAGGCCCCGATCGGCACCACCAGCGTGCTCTGGCCCGACGCCCAGCCGGCCCTCATCCTGACCCCGCAGTCCACGGCCGTCCTCGACCTGGACGTGCGCGCCGGCACCCTGGCCGACCTGACCGGCGACACCATCGCGGTCAGCACCGACACGGCCCTCGTCCAGCGCGTCGGCGTCGGCGACCACCCGCAGCTGCGCCTCGGCGACGGCACGCTCATCCACCCGAGGGTCGTCGCGGTGTACACCCGCGGCCTGGCCTTCGGCGGCGTCGCCCTCTCCCGGGACCTGGCCACCGGCCACACCACCGGCCCGGTCGACCAGCAGCTGCTCGTCCGCGCCGAGCGCCCCCTCACCACCCTGCCGCCCGGCGTCACCGTCACCCCCGCCCACCTCCCCCACCCGGTCCCCGCCACCGTCTGGATCAACGTGGCGGTCCTGGCCGTCCTGCTCGGCTACGTCCTGCTGGGCGTCGCCAACAAGCTCGTCGCCGCCACCGCGCAGCGCCGGGACGAGTTCGCCGCCCTGCGCCTGATCGGCGCCACCCCGCGCCAGATCCGCTCGATGGTCCGCCGGGAGGCCGCGCTGATCGCCGCCATCGCGATCGTGGCGGGCCTCGTGGTGTCGGCGGTACCTCTGGCACTGCTCGGCCTGGGCTTCACCGCCCGCCCGTGGCCCACCGGCCCGTGGTGGCTCCCGCCCGCGGCCCTGGCCACCGTCGCCCTGCTGTCCTGGCTGTGCATGTCCATCCCGGCCCGCCGCGCCATGCGCGCAGGCTAGGAAACCTGTCCGCCACCTTCGCCCGACGTAGCGCCCAGAGCAGCGCCTTCAGGGAACGGCTCGCGGGCAGTCGCCGTCGGTCAGGCGCCAGCTCCAGCGGGTGGAACTGGTCGCGCCGACCGTTTCGAGGACCGGATCCGGTGTGGCACCGGCCGTCGCGGGCCGGTGCGCGGGCCGTCCGGGTCAGGTTGCCAGCTGGGCCTTGACGTAGGCGAGGTTGTCGCGGGTGCGCTCGGCGAGGGGTACGGCGGTGGAGAAGTCCTCCAGGGTGACCCAGCCGTCGTAGCCGTGCTCGCGCAGCGCCCGCAGGTAGGCGCCGACGTCGGCCTGGCCCTCGCGCAGGGTGGCCCAGTCGGCCTTCCAGGTCACGGTGCCGTCCGAGGCGGTGGCGACCGGGTGCCAGGCGACGTTCTTCACGTGGACGTGCTGCAGGTACTCCCCGAGCATCTGGAAGGCGGCGCGGTGGTCCTCGTGGCCCTCGTAGATGAGGTTGCCGAGGTCGTGGATGACGCCGATGGTGGCCGGGTCCAGGCCGTCGATCAGGCGCAGGGCGGCGGACGCGGACGAGGCGATGGTCTCGTGGTGCAGCTCGACGAGGACGGTGACGCCTTGGGCGGCCGCCTCGGCGGTGGCCCACTCGAGGTCCTTGCGGGCGCCGGCGAACAGGTCGCGGTAGTCGCCGGTCCTGAGCATGGGCATGGTGACGCGGACCCGGCCGGCGCCGAGGGTGGCGGTGGCGCGCAGCATGCGGGCGACGTCGTCGCGCTCGTAGCTGCGGGCGTAGCCGCCCAGGCCGGAGTACGCCAGGCCGGCGCCCCGGGTGACGCGGTCGATGTCGGGCAGGCTGGCCTCGAGGCCGGTCAGCGGCCAGGTGGCGCGGTTGCCGGCCCAGAAGCCGGGGGTGTCGGCGGCGTCCTGGTCGGTGATGCGCCACTCGATGCCGTCCCAGCCCTGCTCGGCCAGGTTGGCGGCGGCCTCCTCGGGGGTCCAGTCGGGGGTCGAGGCGGTGAAGACGGAGAACCTCACGTGCTACTCCTGGGTGGTGACGGTGACGTTGTCGTAGGCGCCGTCGAGGACCTGGCCGAAGTCGACGGGGCGGTGCAGCGTCGCGGAGACATAAACGGAGCGGACGAGGGCCAGGGCGAGCAGGCCGTCCTCGACGCGGACGCCCGGGGGGCGGCCGGTGTCGATGGCCTCGACGAGGTCGTCGTACTGGCGCAGGTGGCCCGTGACGAACCCGTCGGCGGGCTTCGGGGCGCCGAAGCGCTCTTCCTGCGGTACCGCGTCATCCAGAGCCGGCGAGCAGTACTCCAGCTGATCGTCGTGCAGCACGGCCGACCCGGCGGTGCCGTGCAGGGCGAGCCGGACGGGCAGGCCGGGGTGGGCCCCGGTGGTGGCGTGCAGCACGGCGAGCGCGCCGCTGGTGAACCGGATGGTGGCCACCGCCAGGTCCTCGACCTCGATGCCCTCGTGGCAGACCAGGGCGGTGCGGGCGTAGACCTCGTCGGGCCGGCCGAGCAGGGCCAGCATCTGGTCGACCAGGTGGATGCCCTGGTTGGCCACGGCCCCGCCGCCGTCGAAGGCCCAGGTGCCGCGCCAGTCGGCGGAGTCGTAGTACGCCTGGTCGCGCCACCACGGCATGGAGACCACGGCGGAGGTGATCCGGCCCAGGCGGCCCTCGCGCACGGCCCGGTGCACGGCGGCCATGGCGGGGTCGAAACGGTGCTGGCTGACCACGCCGCAGACCAGGCCGCGGGCCTCCGCCTCGGCGGCGACCTTGGCGAAGGCCCGGGCCTTGGCCAGGTCGGTGTCGAGGGGCTTCTCCACGAGCAGGTGCGCGCCGGCCCGCAGGGTCTGCTCGGCCGCCTCGACGTGCAGGCCGCTCGGGGTGCAGATGGCGACGAGGTCGATGTGCTGCGCCGCCAGCGCCTCCGCGAGCGTCAGGTGGCAGGCCGGCTCCCCGCCGAGCTTGGCGGCGAGCGCCTCCGCCACGTCGAGACGGGAGTCGACGAGCGCCGCCACCCGCAGCCGCGGATGGCGCGCGATCGCCTCGGCGTGGTTGGCGCCGATGATCCCGCTGCCGACGATCGCCACATTCAGCACAGTCATTTCACCCCTCCGGCCGTCAGGCCTCCGACCAGGAACCGCTGGAACACCAGGTACAAGACCACCACCGGCAGCGCGCACACCAGCGCGGAGGCCATCAGCTGCCCGTAGAGCGGGATGGCGCCGCCCTCCTGGGTCGCCCCGAACACCTGCAGCGCCACGGCGGCGGTGCGGGTGTCGGCGTTGGTGATGACCGAGGCGAACAGGACGTCGTTCCAGCCGAGCAGGAACGCGAAGATGGCGGAGACGACGAGGCCGGGCCAGCTGAGCGGGATCACGATCGAGCGCAGGATCCGCCACGACGAGGCGCCGTCGAGCCGGGCCGCCTCGTCCAGCTCCCTCGGCAGGCCGCGCAGGTAGGTGACCATCACCCAGGTGGAGAACGGCAGCGCGAAGGTCAGGTACGTGACGAACAGCGCCCAGCGGGTGCCGATGACGTCGATGCCGAGGACCCGGGCCAGGTTGGCGAAGAGCACGAAGACCGGCAGCAGCATGAGGGTGCCGGGGATGCTCTGCAGCGCCAGCAGCCCGCGCAGGACGAGGCCACGACCCAGGAAGGTGTACCGCACCAGCACGTACGCCGTAGCGACGGCGACCAGCGCCGAGACCACCGCCACCAGGCCGGCCACCAGGATGGAGTTCACGAGGCCGTCGCCGAGCTCGACGGTGTCCCAGATGTGCACGTAGTTGTCCGGGTGGAAGGCGCTGGGGAAGAAGTCCCCGCCGGCCACGGCCAGGTCGTCGTTGACGCTGGCGAAGAGCATGTACAGCACCGGCGTGAGCGCGAACACCAGCAGCACGGCGATCACCACCGCCTGCACCGGGCGGGGCAGCAGCCGCTGCACGTCAGTCTTCATCGCGGTTCAGCCTCACCGCTCGCAGGTACACCGACAGCGGGATGGCCACGAGCACCAGCGACAGCACGGCCATCGCGGCGCTGAGCCCGAACTTGAAGTTCTGGAAGCTCTCCACGTAGGTGAGCACCGGCAGCACCTCGACATCGTGCGGGGCGGGGACACCGAAGAGCACGTACGGCAGCGTGAAGCTGTTGAGCACGTGCAGGAACTCGATGACCATGCCCAGGCCGAGCACCCCGCGCAGGTGGGGCAGGATGACGTAGCGCAGCTTGGCCCACCACTCGGCGCCGTCGAGCGCGGCGGCCTCGTGCACGTCGTCGTTGATGCCCTGCAGGCCGGACAGCGCCAGGAGGTACAGCAGCGGCCACGACGTCCACAGCTGCGCGAGCACCAGGACCCAGTAGGCGCGCGGCCCGTTGAGCCACAGGTACTGCTCGCCGAGCAGCCCGTTCGCCGGCCCGCTCGGCAGGAGGATCGTGCGCCACACGGTGCCGACCACGAAGGCCGGCAGCACGTACGGGATCAGGAACGCCGAGCGCACCAGCCCCCGCCCGGCGAAGCGTTGCTGCGTGGCCAGCGCCGCGACCAGGCCCAGCGGCACCGCGGCCACCGTGACGATCACCGCGTAGCCGACGGTGACCCAGATGGCGTGCGGCAGCGCCGTCTCCTGCCACGCCTTCACGTAGTTGTCGAGGCCCACGCCGGGCGCGTCGGTCCACTGCCGCAAGGTGTACTGGTTGAGGTCCAGTGTGGACACCAGCACCGCCACCGCGAGCGGCAGGACGATCACCACGAGCAGCAGGACGCCACCCGGCGCCAGCATCCACAGTGGACGCTGACGCCGGCTGACGGCCCGGCGGGCAAGAGTCGTCACTTCGCCTCGTCGACGGCGCTCTGCGCATCCTTCTGGGCGGCGGACACCAGCGACTTCAGGTGCCCGTCGTCGACCTTGCCGGCCTTGAGGTCGGGGATCGACTGCACGACGACGTTGACCAGGGCCAGCTGCACCTTGCTCCAGCCGCCGTTGAACGGCGTCCCGGCCGACTTGCCGGCCGAGTCGACGATCGCCGCGAGCGCCGGGTCGGCCTGCAGCTCCTTGGCCGCGGCCGCGTTCGTGGGCAGGTCGCCGAACGTCTTGTAGTACGACTTCTGCTGCTCGGCGCTCGTGATCAGCTTGACGAAGGCCAGGGCGAGATCCTTGTTCTTGCTGTACTTGGCCACCACCAGGTTGTCGCCCGACAGGATGCTGGTCGCAGCCACGCCGCCCGACGGCAGACTGCTCTGCCCCGGCGGCACCGTCGGCATGACGGCGTACGCGTACTTGCCCGCCATCTGCGACTTGTCCAGGGTGACCTTGCTCGACGCAGACACCATCGGCAGGAACGCCGCCTTGCCCGCGCCGAACTCGGCGATCGCCTGGGCGTTCTTCCAGCCCACCGACGCCGGGTCGACGACCTTGTCGTTGGCCAGCCAGCCCAGGTACGTCTGGTAGGCCTTGAGCGTCGCCGGGTCGTCCAGCGACGCCTTCTTCCCGGCCACGAGCGGGTTGCCGGACTGGACGCTCATCGCCCAGATGAACTTCCACGGGTCGAAGCTGTCGGCGTAGGCGATCGCCATGCCGTAGGTGGAGCCGTTGGTGAGCTTCTTGGCCTGCTCGCGCAGCCCGTCCCAGGTGTCGGCCGGCTTGTCGATGCCGGCCGCCTTGAGCAGCTCGGTGTTGTACGCCATGACGAACGGGCGGCTGGCGAACGGGATGCCGACCTGGTGCTGCGCGTCGGGCCCGGAGATGCCGAACGTCGCCGGCAGGAAGTTGTCCTTGCCGCCGACCTTCTGCCAGTCGGCGTCCTGCAGCTCCACGAACGCCCCGGTGGCGTAGGCCGTCGGGGTGAACGTGGTGCCCAGCGCGTAGACGTCCGGGCCCTGCCCCGACACGACCGACGTCTGGATCTTGGTGAGCTCGTCGTTGGCCGACGCGAACGTCTCGAACTTCACCTCGGCGCCGGTCTGCGCCTTGAACGCGTTGCTGATGTCGGTGAACCACTGCTTCTGCTGCTGCGGGTAGATCGTGTTGGCGCCCATCAGGACGTTGAGCGTCTTGCCGGCGCCGTTGAGGCCGCCGCCGTTGTCGGAGGTCTTCGCGTCGTCGCCGCACCCGGCGAGCACGAGCGCCGCGGCCGCGCCGACGGCGATGAGGTTGCGTCTCTTCATAGGGTGTCCACTCCTCAGTGAGCGATGGGCCGCCGGGCGTGTGCTGGGGGTGTCGGCGGAACCCATCGATGCTGCTTGACCAGCGGATCGAGCGGACGCTATCAGCGTGGCAAAAGTCATGGCAATCGTTTGCCATCTTTTGCCAAATCTGCTTGGCTTTCCGCCATGCCGCCCCGCGGGAGAGACGGGACCCGCCCCGTCACCATCAACGACATCGCCGCGGCCACCGGCGTCGCCGCATCCACCGTCTCCCGCGCCCTGAACAACCCGGGCCGGGTCAACGCCGCCACCCGCGAGCGCATCGAGGCCGCCGCCCGCGAGCTGCGCTACGTCCCCAGCTCCCCCGCCCGCGCCCTGTCCTCCGGCCGCACCCGGGCCATCGCCGTGCTCGTCTCCGACGTGACCAACCCGTTCTACTTCGGCGTCATCCGCGGCACCCAGGAACAGCTCAAGGCGGCCGGCTACGCCCAGCTGCTCATCGACACCGAGGACACCGGCGAGCTCGAGGCCGAGATGCTGCACAAGATGCGCCGCTCCCTCGACGGCGCCATCCTCGCCGCCTCCCGCCTGCCCGACCGCGAGCTGGCCCGGCTGGCCGACGAGATCCCCCTCGTCACCATCAACCGCAACGTCCGCGGCGTGCCCAGCGCCATCATCGACACCCCGGCCGGCATCGGCCAGGCCGCCGAGCACCTACTGTCGCTGGGCCACCGCAACATCGCCTACGTCTCCGGCCCCCAGCGCTCCTGGCCCAACGAGGCCCGCTGGCACGCCATGCGCGCCGTCGCCGCCCGCCACCGCCTGACCTTCACCCGCGTCGGCCCGTTCCCCTCCGGCCGCGGCTCCGGCCCGGCCGCCGCCGACGCCGTGCTCAACACCGGCGCCACCGCCTGCATCGTCTTCAACGACCTGCTGGCCATCGGCATCCTGCAGCGCCTGCGCGAACGCCACGTCCGCGTCCCCGAGGACCTGAGCGTGGTCGGCTGCGACGACATCTTCGGCGCCGACTTCTGCCACCCGCCGCTGACCACCCTGACCGCCCCGATCGAGCAGGCCGGCCGCGTCGCCGTGTCGATGCTGCTGTCCCGGCTGGACCGCACCGCCGCCCCGTCCCCCACCACGCGCCAGCAGGTGATGCTCCCCGTCCACCTCACCGTCCGCGGCTCCACCGGCCCGGTGCCCACGAAGGCCTGACGCGCTACCGCGAGCGTCAGCCCGCCGAAACCGCCAGTGCGACGGCGTCGAGGGCCGCGAGCGTGGCGTCGTCGAGCTCGACGGCGCCGGCGGCGAGGTTGGCCGCGAGATGCTCGGTGTCCGCGGTGCCGGGGATCAGCAGGATGTTCGGGGCGTGCCGCAGCAGCCAGGCCAGACCGACCTGGGCGGGGGTGGCGTTCAGCGCCAGGGCCGCGGCGCGCACGACCGGCTCGTCGGCCACCTTGGGCATGTCGGCGAACGCGCTACCCAGGGGGTAGAAGGGCACCCAGGCGATGTGCTCGGTGCGGCAGACGTCGAGCACGTCCTCGTCGTCGCGGGCCAGCAGGCTGTAGGCGTTCTGCACGCACGCGACGCCGGCCGGGATCGCCCGGCGCAGTCCGTCGAGGGTCACACCGCTGAGCCCCAGCGCACCGATCTTGCCGTCGTCGCGCAGCGCGATCATCGCCGCGAGCTGGTCCTCGATCCCGACCACCTGCTCCGGCTCGACCGGGATCCGGGTCCCGGAGTCCAGGCGCCGCAGGTACACCACGGGAATCTGCTCGACTCCAAGGCTCCGCAGGTTGTCATCGACGCTCGCCCGGAGCTCCTCCGGCCGCTGCGCCGGACGCATCGGGAACGGGCCGCCCGGGGCCGGGTCGGCGCCGACCTTGCTGACCACCACGACGTCGTCGCCCGGGCGCAGCGCCTCGCGCAGCACGTCGTTGACGAAGCCGTCGCCGTAGAACTGGGCGGTGTCGACGTGGTCGACGCCCAGCTCGACCGCGCGGTGCACCACCGCGACGGCCGCGGCCCGGTCGTGATGCAGGCGACGCAGCTGCGCCGCCCCATAGCCGACGCGGGCGACCGTGTGGCCGGCGAGCAGCCCGGGGCCACCGGGGCGCGGACCACCCGTGGCCGTCTTGTCAGAGGGATCGGTACCGGGGAACATGTTCTTCCACTACCCCTGAACGGGCGGTCCTATCGCCGGTGCCCTGCTCATCCGGCCCGATCCGCGGTCGTTACGGGACGCGGGCGACGACGCCGTACATGGCGGCGTCGGCCAGCGGCGGGCGGTCCTCCTCCGGGACCGGGTTGCGCCACTCCACGATCGGCACGATGCCCGGCTCGACGATGTCCAGGCCCTCGAAGAACACGGCGAGCTCGGACTTCGAGCGGGGCACGGCGTCGACGCGCAGGCGGCCGGCGCGGATCTCGGCCTCGCCGTGGGCGCGCAGGACCGGGTCGACGAAGTCGGACGTGCCGTGGGTCATCACCACGTAGCTGCCCGACGGCAGGGCGTCGACCAGGCGGCGGACGGTCTCGCGCGGGTGGTGCTCGTCGAAGAGGAAGTGGACGATGGCGATCAGCATCAGGGCGATCGGCTCGTCGAAGTTCAGCGTCCGGCGGGCGCTCTCGTCGGCCAGGATCGTGCCGGGGTCGCGCAGGTCGGCGTCGATGTAGGCGGTGGCGCCCTGCGGGGTGCTGCTCAGCAGCGCCCGGGCGTGGGTCAGCACGATCGGGTCGTTGTCGACGTAGACGATGCGCGACTCCGGAGCGATCGACTGGGCGACCTCGTGGGTGTTGTCGGCGGTCGGGATGCCGGTGCCGACGTCCAGGAACTGGCGGATGCCGGCCTCCTTGGCCAGGTATTCCACCGCCCGCCGCAGGAAGGCCCGGTTCTCCAGGGCCGTGGTCCGGATCGCGGGGTAGATCTTGGCGATCGCGTCACCGGACTCCCGGTCGGCGGCGAAGTTGTCCTTGCCGCCCAGCCAGTAGTTGTACCGCCGGGCGGGGTGGGCAACGCTGGTGTCGATCCGCTCGAGGCCGCCGGGGTCGGTCATGGATACGCATCGTAGAGCACCACTGCCTCAGCGCGTGAGCCGTCCGAGCATCGCCGAGGCCACGAACACCGCGACCGCCGCCGATCCGACCAGCACCCCGAGATCCAGCAACAGGTGGGCTTGGGTGCCGATCAGCAGGCCGCGCAGGGCGTCGACCTCGTAACTCAGCGGATTGACGTGATTGAGGACGCGCAGCCAGCCCGGCATCACCGCCACCGGGTACAGCGCGTTCGACGCGAAGAACAGCGGCATCATGATGGCCTGACCGATTCCCATCATCCGGTCGCGCTTGAGCACCAGGCCGGCCAGGGTGATCGACAGGCAGCAGAAGAACGCCGAGCCCAGCACCAGCACCACCGCGGTGCCGAGCAGCCGCAGCGGGTTGGCGGTCAGCGAGACGCCGAGGACCGCGGCCAGCACGATCACCACCACGGCCTGCACCAGGGCGCGGATCCCGGCGGCGAAGGCCTTGCCGGTCACCAGCGCGGCGCGAGGGGTCGGCGTCACCATGAGCTTCGCCAGGACGCCCGCGTCCCGCTCCCAGATGATGTGGATGCCGTAGAAGATCGACACGAACAGCGCCGACTGGGCCAGGATGCCCGGCGCCAGGAAGTCCAGGTACGGGATGCCGCCCGTCGGAATGGCCCGCAGGTGCGTGAACGTCTGGCCAAAAATGATCAGCCACAGGGCCGGCTGGATGGCCCGGGTGATCACCTCGGTCCGGTCGCGGCGCAGCTTCTGCAGTTCCACGAGGCACATCGCCACGACGCGGGTCAGCAGCACCCGCACCGGGCCGGTGGCCCGCGTGTCAGCCGAGGCGGCGTGCGGTGCGGCGAGCTGCACGGACATCGCTGAACCCTCCCGAGTCGAGATCGTCGCCGGTGTACTCCCGGAAGACGTCGTCCAGGCTCTCCCCCGCCGCCGAGGCGATGAGCTCGAGCGGGGTGCCGAGCGCGCGGATCCGGCCGCGGTGCATCAGCGCCACGCGGTCGCAGAACTCCTCGGCCTCCTCCATGTAGTGCGTCGTGACCAGGACGGTCATCCCGGTCTCGGCCCGCACCTGGGTGATGCGCTCCCACACCCCGGACCGCGCCACCGGGTCCAGCCCGATCGTCGGCTCGTCGAGGACCAGCAGGCGCGGGGCGCTGACGAGGGCCTGGGCCAGCTCCAGCCGGCGGATCATGCCGCCCGAGTACGTCGACGCCGGCCGGTCCGCCGCCTCACGCAGCCCCATGGCCTCGATCGCGGCGTCGGCCCGGGCCCGGCGCTCGGCCCGCGGCACGTCGAAGAGCCGGGCGAACAGGGCGACGTTCTCGCGGCCACTGAGCGCGGCGTCGGCGGAGAGGGCCTGCGGCACGTACCCGATGAGCCGGCGCACCGCCATCCGGTTGCGCCGCACGTCGAACCCGAACACCGTGACCTCCCCGGCCTGCGGCGGCAGCAGCGTCGTGAGCACGCGGATCGTGGTCGTCTTCCCGGCGCCGTTCGGCCCGAGCAGCCCGAAGATCTCGGCCGGCCGCACGCTGAGCGACAGGTCGTCCACCGCCAGCGTCTCCTTGAACCGGTGCCGAAGCCCGGTGATCTCCACCGCCGCCGAGGTCATGCGCCCCCTCCCTCGTCACGCCCTGTAACGCTTCCTAGGAAACTAGGATCAAAACCAACCGCCGCATCGGTACCGCCACCAACCGACGAACCCGCCCTGCCCGACGACGGCGCCTCGCGGGCCGATGAGCCGATCGCCGGCGCGGACGACAGGTCATGCGGCAATGCCGAGCCACTCCCGCCGGCAGACGACGGCGTCTCGCGGACCGGCGAGCCGTTCTCAGCCCCGGGCGACGCCTCGTGCGGTGAGGCCGAGCCGCTCCCGCCGGCCGCAGACGACCGCGCCTCGTGCGGTGAGGCCGAGCCGCTCCCGCCCGCCGCGAGCGGCGGCGGGTGGGGCGGGGCCTGGTCGGCCGGGAGCAGGCCCGGGGCCGCGGAGGCCAGCACGTCGGTCAGGTGGGCCAGGGCCGGCACGGCGGCGGCCAGGGCGGCCCGCTCCCCCGGCTCCAGCGCCCCCAGCGCCGCGGACAGCAGGGCCATCCGCGCGGCCCGCCAGGCGGTCAGGCGGGTCACCGCGGCCGGGGTCAGGAACAGCTGGGCCGAGCGGCGGTCGGCCGGGTCGCGCTCGCGGCGCAGCAGGCCGGCCCCGATCAGCTGGTTGACCAGCGTGCTCACCGAGTTGCCGGCCAGCCGCAGCTGCTGGGCGGCGGCGCCCACCCCGATGCCGGGGGCCGACTCGACCAGGCGCAGCAACTCGACCTGGCTGCCCGTCAGCTCCTCGACGTCGAGGCCGGCCCGCACCCGCCGGCGCAGCACCCGGCGCACGCCGTTGAGCTGCGCGGACAGGGCCTCCGCCAACGCCTCGTGATCCACACTGCCAATATACCTCGTTAGCAGAGCTAATTACCAGCGGCGGCAGGGCTCAATCGGAGGGGAGATCCAGGCAGTACCGGTCGCCGGTCTTCTGGAAGCCCAGGCGGGCGTAGTACGGCGCGACCATCCCCTCCGGCGTGAGCACCCGCCGGAAGCCGTGGGCGGCGAGCTGGCCGCTGCGGCGGAAGACGAACTCGCCGGGGCTGACGTCGCGGTACCGCTGGGTGACGTAGTCCAGCTCGACCTGCGCCACCGACGGGTCCTGCGGGTCGGGGCGCAGCATGAGCACGCCCACCACCTCGTCGCCGTTGAGGGTCAGGAAGGCGAGGAGGTGCTCGTCGTCGAACCGGAAGGCCGGGTTGAACTTGGCGATGTCGGCCCAGTGCACCCGCAGCACGTGGGCCAGGAAGTTGTCGTCGGTGGCGACCTCGACGACCTGGTACTTGCGCTCGTCGTGGCGCGTGCGCACCAGGGAGTACAGCTGCCAGACATTGATGCCGGCCAGGGTGAGGTTGAGGCCGACCATCGGCCAGACCTGGACGCCGGCGTTGTACACGACCAGGATCAGCGAGCCGATCAGGTTGAACGCCCGCAGGCGCAGCAGGCGCCGCTGCAGCAGCGACCACACCAGCAGCGCGGATCCGGCCCACCCGACCGCTTCGAACCAGGTCATGACTCGCGCCAGCCGCGGGTGTACAGCACGCCGAGCTTGGCGGCGACGGCCCGCTCGACGTCGATGCCCATGGTGTGTGCGGTGACGAAGGCGGTGATGACCACGTCGGCCAGCTCGGCCTCCACGTCCTCGAAGGTGCCGGTGCGGCGGGCCAGGCCGTAGTAGCGGCGGACCGCGCCGACGAACTCGCCGGCCTCCTCGGCCAGGGCGAGCGCCTGGCGCAGGTGCGGCGCCTCGGTGAAGCCGGCCTCGGTCAGTTTCGCGGCCACGTCGGCCGCAGCCCGCGGTAAATCCTCGAGCGCGAAGGGGCGGGGGTTGTCCACAATGCTCAGCATGACGGAACCGGGCGCCGAAGTCCGCGCGGCGGTGGGGCACGTGAGCAGGCGCATCCGGGCCGCCCACTCCGCCACGACGATCACCGTCTATCAGGCGTACAACCCCGGAATCGCCCTTCCGGCGATCGCGGCGGGCGGCTTCACCGACGCCTTCCGGCGGGACCGGATGACGTGGATCAAACCGTCGTTCCTCTGGATGATGTACCGCAGCGGCTGGGCCACCAAGGAGGGCCAGGAGCACGTCCTCGCGGTCGAGCTCGGCCGCGAGGGGTTCGAGTGGGCCCTGGCGCGGGCCTGTCTGAGCCACTACGACCGGGACGTGCACGAGAACCGCGCGGCCTGGCAGCGGGAGCTGCGCCGCAGCCCGGTGCGCGTGCAGTGGGACCCCGAGCGCGACCTGCACCTGCGGCCGATCCCGGGCACCCGGTCGCTGCAGCTGGGGCTGTCCGGCGAGGCGGTGCGGCGCTACGCCGACGAGTGGATCGTGGGCATCACCGACGTCACCGGCCTGGCGCACCGCATCCACGCCCTGGTGCGGGCGGGAAGGGCCGACGAGGCGCGGGCGCTGCTGCCCGGCGAGCGAGAGTATTGACAGATATCTGTCAGTCAGGTTACCTATCCTTCAACCTTCGGCGGTTCCGTCCGCTCGCCGTTGGGAGACCGGTCCCCTCGAGTCTTCCTAGGAGCCTGCCCGTGACCAGGTACCGCCTCCCACTCATCGCGGTCGTGGCCGTGGCGCTGTCACTGACCGCCACCGCCGCGTTCGCCCTCACCACCTCCGGCAAGGCGGCGCTGGCCGCCGGGCCGACCGCGAGCCAGCTGCTGGCCAAGACCCAGACCTGCAGCCAGGTGTCCAACGGCAAGTACGCCACCGACGACGGCGGCGCGGCCACGGTCGCGATCTGCAAGAGCGGCTCGGCGTACTTCTGGACCGCCGACATGGACATCGACTGCGACGGCATCGGCACCTCGCACTGCAACGCCTCGACCGATCCCTGGTACCAGGCGCAGACCTCGTTCACCACGTCCACCGGCTCGTACTTCACCTCGGACGTGACCCGCTACTACGTCATCCCGCTGCCGAGCTCCCGCTTCGACTACGGGGCCAACGGCATCCGCCCCGGCGCCGTCGCGGCCGTCGTCTACAACAACCAGGTGGCGTACGCCGTCTTCGCCGACGAGGGCCCGGACAACATCATCGGCGAGGGCTCCTACGCGCTGGCCACGGCGCTGGGCATCGACCCGAACCCGGCCACCGGCGGCACGGCCGGCCCGGTCACCTTCATCGTCTTCCCGAGCAGCGTCCCCAGCCCGGTCGAGTCGAACACCGCCATCGACAACACCGGCTCCGCGGCCGCCAGCGCCTGGGTCGGCAGCAACCCGACGGGCGGCCCGACCACCCCGACCACCGGCCCGACGGGCAGCACGGGCCAGATCGTCGGCTACGGCAACAAGTGCGTGGACGTCGCCAACGCGAGCTCCGCCAACGGTACGGCGGTGCAGCTCTACGACTGCAACGGCAGCACCGCCCAGCGCTGGACCCGCGCCTCGGACAACACGCTGCGGGCGCTGGGCAAGTGCATGGACGTGACCTCGGCCGGCACCGCCAACGGCACCAAGGTCCAGCTGTACGACTGCAACGGCACCAACGCGCAGAAGTGGACGCGCAGCGGGCAGACGTACGTCAACGTCGGCTCGGGCAAGTGCCTGGACGCGACCGGGCCCAGCTCCGCCAACGGCACGCGGCTGCAGATCTGGTCGTGCGGCGGCGGCGCCAACCAGAACTGGTCCCTTCCCTCCTGACGCTCCACCGGGGGCCGGGCCCGCACGGGTCCGGCCCCCGGCTTCGGCCGGGTCAGCGGCAGCAGCCCTCGATGCGGTCCCGGAGGCGGCGGACCAGCGCCGGGGAGACCGGCGCGGACCAGTCGCCGTCCGGACGGACCGCGCTGCCGGAGTGAAACGCCCGCACCCCCGCCGCCGCCAGGGCGGGCAGGTGGGCGTCGCGCAGGCCGCCGCCGGCCAGCAGCAGGGCCCCGTGCGCCGCCGCCTCGCCGGTCAGCACGGCCAGCCCGCCGCCGCCGACGCCGGCCGGGGAGCCCGCGGTCAGCACCGCGTCCAGGCCTGGGCGGCCGGCGACGGCCTGCCAGGCGTCCGCGCGGGAGGCGGCGTGGTCGATGGCCCGATGGAAGGTCCACGGGGCGTCCCCGGGGGCCAGCTCGTCCAGCGCCGCGGTGTCGACGGCGCCGCGGGGGTCCAGGAAGCCCAGCACGAACTCGGTGGCACCGGCCGCGCGCAGCTCGCGGGCCGTGCGGCGCAGCGCCGGGAGGTCGGCGGCGAAACCGGGCGTCGTGCGCAGCATCACCCGCACCGGGATCGCGACGGCCGCGCGCACCGCGGCCACCGTCGCCGGGGCCGGGCTCAGGCCGCCGGTGGTCATGTCACTGACCAGTTCGACCCGGTCCGCGCCGCCGTCGGCGGCGTTGCGGGCGTCGGCGGCGTCCAGCGCGATGACCTCCAGGAGCATGCCGCAATCCTCGCAGGCCGCGGCCGAAGCAAAGCTTTCGTGAAGAAGTCACTCAGTGGTTTCCTTCGCCGGATTAGCGTGCGAAACATGGTCCGCCGTCAGTCCGCCCTGGCGATCACGCTGGTGGCCGCCGCGATCGCCGTCCTGCTGCTGCAACTCGTCGCGCTACCTCTCCTGCTGCTGCCGCACGATCTGCGGTGGGGCTGGCTGCTCGCTCCTCTCGCGCTCACCACCGTGCCGCTGTGGTCGCTCATCCACGAGGGGATCCACGGCACGCTGCTGCGCCACCGGGGCTGGAACGACCGGCTCGGGCGGACCCTCGCGGTCGGCTACGGCGGCCCGTTCACCCTGCTCAAGGCCGGGCACCTGCTGCACCACCGGTACAGCCGCACCCAGCGGGAGCGCACCGAGGTGTACGACCCGCAGCGCTCGTCCTGGCTGGCCGCCGCCCGCGCGTACTACCCGCGGCTGCTCGGCGGCCTGTACCTCGCCGAGCTCGCCTCCGTGGTGCTGGTCCTGCTGCCCGGCCCGGGCTGGCGGATGCTGGTGCGCAGGACGGACTCGCTGGACTCGGTGACGGGGCTGCTCTTGGAGCGGGTCGCCCGCCGCGACAACCTGCGCAGGTTCCGGCTGGAGGCGCTGGCGGTCATCGCGACGTACACCGGGACCACCGTCCTCTACGGCCGGCACGCCTGGATGCTGTGGAGCGCGGTCGGCGCCCGGGCCGTGATCGTGTCGCTGGCCGACAACGCGTACCACTACCGCACCCGCCTCGAGCGGCCCCTCGAGGCCATGAACCTGCGCCTGCCCCGGCCGCTGGAGCTCTTCGTGCTGGCGTTCAACCTGCACAACGTCCACCACCGCCACCCCGGCCTGCGCTGGCACGAGCTGCGGGCCGCGTTCGTGGCCGACCGCGACGAACTGCACCTCGGCTGGTTCGCGGCGGTCAGCCGGCAGCTGCGGGGCCCGATCCCGCTCACCGCGGACGAGGTGCGCCCGCTGCCGCCCGCCGACCCGGCGCCGCAGCGGCCGGCGCAGATGTCGGCCGCGCCCTCGACCGGCCGCTGATCTGGCGGGCCCGCCCGCCGCTCAGGCCTCGCCCTGCGGCGGCCGCGGCAGGGGCACCAGCAGGGCGAACGCCAGCTGGGCGAACGCGCTGACGATGCGCCCCTGCTCGTTGCCGGCGAAGACCAGCAGCGCCATGAGCAGCGCCGCGCACAGCAGGCGGGCCGGCCAGCGGTACCGCCGCAGCAGCCACACGAACGGCAGGACCGTCGCCGACCAGAGGCCGAAGAGCACCAGCCCCGGCGACGAGACCACCACGCCGGCGAGGGCAGGCCCCAGGCCGAAACCGCGGTGGTCCACCGAGACGTCCACCATGACCGCCACCGCGACAACGGCGGCGTACAGCAGCAGGCTCAGCGGATACCACCACACGAACGAGACCCCGCGCCGCGCGGGCGCGATCACGTCCGGTCCGGCCTGGGACATGCCCGTCACCTCACTTCCTCACTCGCGTCGGTTCACTTGTGCTGCAGGCACATCGGGGAGGTGCGGACCTCCCGGCAGAACTCGTGCTTCAGGGTGGTCAGCTGGTCGCTGGTGTCGTTGGACCCGAAGCCCTCGTTGTTGGTGTACGTCTCGTTGCGCCGCGGCGCCGAGGCCAGCAGGTCGATCAGCGGCCCGCTGCCGGTGATCTGCGGCGACTGCGCGAGGAACTTCGGCGCCCCCTGGTGGTTGTACTGGATCGTCTCCATGCTCGGGTAGGGATCGCCCTCGATGTGCACGACCGAGTTGCCCTTGTCGTCGAACTTCACCTCCATGCTCAGGTCCACGCTGGGGAACATGTTGGTGCTCGATGACGCCTTGACGTTGTACTTGAGCGAGCCCGAGTCGGAGGGCTGGATATCGATGCTGTTGTGAGCCGACACCTCATTGTCCTTCGTCGGGTCGCCGTGCGGAATGCACGCGCCGGCCGCGCAGCTCGGCGACACCATCACCGCCACCTCGCCGGTGTCGGTGTTCCAGGCGACGACCACCCGGTAGCCCGCGCCGACGTCGGTGGAGAAGCCGCGGCCGTCGCCCTCGCCGAACAGGTAGAACTTGTCGTCGGCGATGAAGAAGCGCATCACCACGATGCCGTGGCCGGGCGCGGTGTGGCTGGTCTTGATGAGCTTGAACTTGCCGCCCTTCGGGGTGTTCTTGCCCGAGAAGAAGTAGTCCTCCGCGTCCTCGTAGGGGTCCGCCGGCGACGAGGGCGGCGGCATCGTCTTGTCCCACTGGCACTCGGCCGGGGACTCGCCGCGGGCGCACGGGTTCGTGCCGTCCGGGTCACTCGCGGACGTGGGGTTGCCGTTGGCGTAGGTGTAGCCGTTCATCTGCTGCGGGCTGTCGATGTCCAGCACCGGGTCGACGCTGGTGAACCGGCCGGTCTCCGGGTCGTACTCGCGGGCGCCCAGGTGGGTCAGGCCGCTCGCGTCCTTGATGCCGCCGACGAACCCGCGGGCCAGCGGCCACGCCGGGTCGCCGCCTCGGGCGTTGCCGTACGGGTCGGTGCGCCGCTGGGTACGGGCCAGGGTTGCCGCGTCGAACACCAGGGCGGCGCTGCCCTGCTCGTCGGTCACGTGCCAACTCAGCGCCGCGCCGGTGCGGCTGGCCACGGTGCGCCCGCCCTCGGTGTACTGCCGGGTGCCGACCGTGCCGCCGGAGGTGGCCCGGTACTCGACGTTGCCGATGTACAGCGTCGTCGCCGCCGGCTCCTTGGTGAGCAGCCGGTCGCCATCGGCGGTGTAGAGGTACGACGTCGTCCCGCCGGTGTCGCTCACGCTGGCCATCCGGCCCTCGGCGTCGTAGCCGATGGTCTGGTCCGGGCGGCCGGAGCGCTTGCGGCTGGTCATCTTGCCGGCGTTGTCGTAGGTGTAGGAGTTGGTGCCGCTGGAGGTGCCGGTGGTGGTCACCGACGTGGCCGCGTGCGGGCGCACCGCGTTCGGCCCCGACGCGGCGTAGCCGAGCGACCGGGTCAGGTTGCCGGCCGAGGTGTGCTGCACCTCCGTGCTGCGGTTGCCCGCGGCGTCATGGCTCCAGGAGGTCCAGTAGGGTGACGGGCCGCCGAGGCCCGCGACGCTCGGCGCGGTGGCGCAGCTGCCGTTCGCCGGCGTCCACGCGTCGGCCAGCTGCCCGCGCGTGTCGTAGCCGAAGCACTGGGTGTCGTCGGGCGCGCCGCCGTACTGCGAGGTACGGTCGGCGATCGACTGCACGTTGCCGGCCGCGTCGTAGCCGTAGCGGGTGTCCGAGGCCACGATGTTCGCGCCGAAGTCGCCCAGCACCTGGTGCCGGGCCAGCCGCATGGTGCCCGGCTCGTAGTCCCAGTACTGCAGGATGTTCTTGCCGTTGCCGTTGGTGGTGTTCATCGAGCCGAGCTCACCGGTCTGCAGGTACTGCGTGTCGGTGACGTACGTGTTCAGCCCGGTGAGCGTGGCCGGCAGCCCCGAGTCGTTGTATCCGACGGCCAGCGTCTCGTCGCTCAGGCCGCCGAAGTTCGCCGTGCCGGTCTTGGCCGGCAACGACACGGTGTTGACCGAGCCGTCCGCGTTGTAGCTGGTAGACGTGGTGTACTCGCCGGCCAGCGCCGCGCCCGCGGCCGGTGGCACGGTGGTCTTCGTGCCGGTCGGCTGGTAGCGGCCGGTGTATCCGGTGACCGCGTCGATGTATTCGGCGCCGCCGGCGAACCGGCTGGTGGCGTCGAGGTGCCCCTTGGCGAGGCCGTCGTACGCCCACTTCGCCAGCTGCGTGGTGCCCTGGAACTCGCCGGTGCGGCGGTCCAGCTCGTCGTAGGCGTAGGTGATCGTGATGTCCCGGGCGTCCTTGGTGGTGAGCATCCGCCCGGCGTCATCGTACGTGTGCGTCGTCTTGCCCAGGTCCGGGTCGTTCTGCTCGATCGCCCGGCCGAGCTGGTCGTAGGTGTTCTTCCAGACGTTGCCGGCGGCGTCGGTGGCCGTGGCCAGGTGCCCGGCCGGCGTGTAGGTGCGCGTGGCGACGTCGTGCGTGCCGTTCACGGGATCGGCCACGTTGCCGCGGTACGTCCACAGCGCCGTCGACTGCCCGCGCGCGTCGCTCCACGTGGTGGTCGCGCTGCCGCCCGCCGGCGGGGAGACGTCGACGTGGTCGCCGCCGTAGCGGGTGGTGGTGCGCCACTTCTCGGCCGCCTGCACCTGCAGGATGTCGGCGGTCTTGCGCCCGGCCCCGTCGTAGACGGCCACGGTCTGGCTGGGGATCGCCGCGTCGCCCGACGGCATGAACAGCGTGCCGGCGGGGGCGATCGGGTTCGGGTAGGCGGCCCGGGTCTTGACGGTCAGGCCGCGGCTGTCGGTGAGCTGGTCGGTGATGATCCGCCCGCCACCGACACCCGGGGTCTGGGTCTGCCGCTTGCGCAGCCACCCGTCGTAGAGCACGTAGCCGGTGATGTAGCCGGTGCCCTGCCGGTTGATCTGCGACGACGTCACGACGTTGGGGCCGCCGCTGACGCGCAGGGTGTAGGCGTACTTGACGTCCGGCGTCTGGGTGGCCTTGTTCCGGCCGGGCAGCCAGACCGCCGTCAGCCGTCCGAGGCCGTCGTACTGCAGGTCGGTGCGGTTGAGGTTGACGTCGGCGGTCGACGTGGCCAGGCCCCAGCCCGGGTCCAGGTCGGTGGTGGTGGTCCAGCCCTTCGGGTTGGTGGTGACGGTCCGGGTCACCGGCCCGTCCGCGGGCGTGTAAGCCAGCGACGTCTTGCGGTTCAGGGCGTCGAACTGGTCCTTGGGCCGGCCGGCGGCGTCGTAGGTCGCCGCGCTGATCTGCACGTACTTCGGGTTGCCGCCGTTGTAGTCGCTGAGCTCGTCGACCTTCGTCACGTTGCCCGTGCTCAGCGTCGTGGACCAGGACTGGGCGCCGTCGTACCAGGTGCGCACGTCGGAGATGACGTCCTTGGAGCGGTCCGGCGTCGCCGAGCAACGCACCGCCACGGTCTCGGTCCGCGCGGGCAGGGCAATGAGCGTGCCGTCGGCGTTGCCGGCATACGTGGTGCGGGTGCACCGGTCGTCGGCCGCCGTCGACACGTCACCCTCGTCGTCGACCTGGGTGACGCGGCCGGAGCGGTCGGCGGCGTACGTGTTGGTGCTGCGGGTGGTGCGCCAGCCCCGCCCGTTGTCCAGCGCGGTCTTCTCCTGGGTGCTCAGGGTGCCGGTGACCCGCGCGGCAAGGGCGATGTCGTTGATGCCCTGGGTCGCCGTGGTGGCCGAGGCGTAGGGCGTGGTCAGCGTCTTGCTGACCACGGTGCCGGTGTTGCCCAGGTAGACGACCTTCTCGCGCTCCTGCCCGGCGAACCAGTTCGCGTCGGGGACGGTGCCGCCGTCGGAGTCCGGCACCGTGGCCGTGCGGGTCCCGGTCGCGGTCTTGTCGCCGTCCATGCCGCGGAAGTACATTGTCTCGCTCTTCGACTGGGTCCCGGTGCTGACCCCCTTGACGGTGCGCAGTTGCTGGTAGCCGCGCCAGCCGTCCCACGTGCGGCGGCTGGTCAGGGTGGTCGGGCTGGCGTCGTCGTAGTGCCACGCCGGGTTGCCCAGGTACGTGTACGCGGTGACCTGGTCGGCGTTGCCGCCCACGAGGTCGGCCTCGGCGACGGCGGTCACGACGTACTTGTGGAAGTACTCGAGCTTGGGGTTCTGCGCGCCCGGCGGCGTCCAGTACTGCGGGTAGCAGCGCAGCGTGTTGCTGTCCGGGCCGGCCGGCATCCGGGAGCCGGCCACGCAGTCCGGCGCCGAGTAGGTGATCGACAGCGCGCCGCCGCTCTCGTTGGTGATGGTGTTCATTCGGTACCGGACGATCGAGTTCGTCGTGCCGGCCATGTCGACCCGGTTGGACAGCTGCGTCGGCGCGAACGTCGTCGCGGGGGTGCAGGTGCTGTCGTCGGTGCCGCAGTGGTCGATGCCCTTGAGCCACAGGATCTTCTGGTTACCGTCGCCCGGGTTCTTGAACTCCTGGTTCAGGCGCCACTGCTCGACCCGCCGCCACGTCTTGGTGCCACTGGCCACCTCGGTGGTGATGGTGGACAGCTTCTTGGTGGCCGCGAACGTCGGGGAGTACTGGCCCGGGCAGGTGGTGCCGGTGCACAGGTAGTCGACCGGGACGTCGGGCCAGTTGGCCGCGTTCGCCTTGGTCGGTGTGCAGGTCGACCCGGGGGTGATGCAGCGGTCGGTGACGTCGAAGCGGACCCGCGCGGGCGCGGTGCCGGCGAAGACGGAGTCGACGCCGGCGACCTGCCGGGTGCCGTAGTCGATCTCCTTGACGTAGCCGGCGCTGGTGTAGGTGGAGACGCTCGCGTCGGTCTTGTTACGGGCGTACTTGTTCGTCTCCTGGGCGTAGAAATACGAGATCGTGTTGCCGTGCGGGTCGACGCTGTAGTCGAGGTTCCAGCGGTACGCCTGCTGGCACGACGACGCGGCGAAGCCGCCCGAGGGGGAGTTGCACGGCTCGCCGGCGTTGTTGCCGAAGACCGGCTCGGTGAAGACCGACTTCGTCTCGGGGCTACCGGACTGCCAGCCGGGCAGCCGGTTGCGGCCGAAGAAGTACTGCGTGCCGTCGGTCGTGGTGACCTTCCAGTACTCCCCGTCGTTGTCGCCGTTGTTCAGACTCCCGTCGGTGGTCCTTTCGATCTTGGAGCCGTCCTCGGTGACCGGCCTCCACAGGTTCGCGCCGGCGTCGTACACCAGCGCCGAGGCGTGCCCGTTGAGTGACAGGGTGGCGTTGTCGCCGGCCCAGCACAGGTCGCCGACGCCGCTCTGCCCGTCGTCATTGCAGCTGCGGTAGGAGCGCTCGATCGAGCCCGGCTGCAGCGTGAAGCCTTCGCCGACCCAGCTCGGCTGGGAGTTTGCCGCGGCGGTCATGCCGTCGACGGCCTGCGAGGAGTAGTCGATGGTCACCGACGGCGGGTCACCGGCCGGGCTGGGCGGCGTCCGCACGTCGTAGACCCAGCTGAAGTCGCCGGTACTGCCGCCCGCCGACCAGCTGCTGGAGGTCTTGAGGTCGGTGGCCTTGTAGTCGCCGCCGTCGGAGGACGCCTCGGACTGCAGCGCCACGAGGCTGCCCTGGGCGGCCGCGGCCGACAGCGACGCCGCCGACTGAGCCTGCGCCACGGACAGCGACTGCGCCGCGACCGGCACGGTGGCGGTGAGCGTCTGGCGCGCCGTGTCGTTGGTGGTCGCCAGCGGCGTGGCCCGGCACCCGGCGGCGTCCGGCGTGCTCAGCGCGCAGGCCGGCAGCGACACCAGGGTCAGCCGGCGGAACCAGTCGGCGCCGTAGGCGTCACGGAACCCGGAGTAGTCGACCGAGAGCGCGACCTGCCCGGTGGCGGTGCCGCCGTCGGCCCGGCCGACCCGGACCACCACGTCGCGCCCGGCCCGCTGAGCGGCGGCCCGGTCGAGCACGCTGACGACGACCGCCGCCGGGGTCGCCGCCGCGC